>JBCCFX010000130.1:0-11987 GCA_039029515.1 Planctomycetota bacterium | reverse complement strand
TGAGATTCAGATCAGGGTCCGGCATCGACCACCGACCGTTGATGAGTAACAACGGCTCAATATCCGGAAGATCGTTTACGAGCGCATTCGCTCGCGAGCGGACCAACGCTTCGAGATGCGCCGGCACGCGGAACCCGCAGAATCGGGCGCGCTGGTAGGTCTGCGCGATGCGACCTGCCGTCGTGAACATGCCGGTACGAATCTCGAAGGCGGCACGGAGGTCGGCCATCGGGCCGAGTTGGCCGAGGCCATCGTCAAAGATGATCAGATCGTGCATCGGAACACTGTATCTCGACGACGCGTCCGCTGCCGACTCACGGCTCAACGACGGCTGCGACGAGGGCCCATCATTTCGAATCCCCAGACCGGCAACGTGGCTTGCAGCACCCAGCCGAGCGGCAATGCGATCAGCCCCGAGTACATCGCGATGCCCATGCGATGACCGAGTTCCCCCATGGCCGTTCGATGAGCGAGGTACGCCGACAGTCCGGGCTCGGTGTACCACGACCGGACGACAAAGATGGAGATCGCCATCAGGCTTGCGAGCAGCACTGTCATCAGCGTGAGCACGCCGACCGTCAGCGCACGTCGACGAAAGACCATGGCTCGAATCTGGAGGACGGCGAAGCCCGCCAGCGTGTAGCCAAGGGCATGTGGACCGATGAGGACGAACGTGCCGTGCGCATCCCAGGCGACCGCAGAGACGATGTCCATCAGGACGCCAATGAGCCAACACGCCCAGAGCGTGGAGCTTCGGCTTGCGAACAACGCCACAAAGACGACGAGGCAGGCCGTGAAACTCGGTGACACACCATGAAAGGCGAGCAGTTGGCGCATCGATGTTTCGAGCACCAATCCGATGAGCAGCGCGATGCCGAAGATCGACCATTTCATGCGCCATCCTCCATCGCAACCGAATTCGTTTGTCGTTCAATCAGCAGCGTGACGTTCGCGACGTCTGGCACCATGAAGCGAGGACGAACGACCACCGCATCGCGCAGCGGCGCATCATCCTTCGGACGCACCGTATCGATCGTGCCCACCATGAGATGTTGCGCTGTGTCCGGCCACGTATGGTCGTAGAGATAGACGAAGTCCCCGGTTGCCAGCTGATCAACGCGATCCGCATCGGCGCTGAACGTCCCATCGCCGTTTGGAATCAACTGGATGACCGGCGCTTCGCGCGGTGATATGTCTGGCCGATCACGAGGATAGACGAGCGCGTTGATGGCAGGCGTCGACGTGTTCGTCAATGGCAGCAGCGCGGATTGCAATCGCGAGACCTCGGTGATGCGTCCAACGAGGTGCGTACCGCTATAGACCGCGACGGTATTCGTTTCGACCCCGGCAGATTCGCCACGATTGAGATGAACGACACCGTGCAGTTTGTCAGGCGTGCGCCGCGTGACATTGGCGCGGAGCGGTGTCGTCTCGGCGGGCATCTGACGAAGCGGAATGCTCTCGAGCTCGGCGATGTCGGCTTCGAGTTCGATGATTCTGCGTTCACGCTCACGATAGAGACGCGCGAAGCGTTCTTTTTCGGCCTCTGCCTGATTGAGCCGGTCGCGTGCTGCGGGCGAGAGATCGCTGTACGGATCGGGCGCGGGGCGCAGCCAACCGGCCAGACTATTTCCCGCGTGGCCGAACGGTGCCAGCGGGAACGTCACGAGTCGCTCAAGGTCATTGGTCCAGGGACGAAGCCACGATGGCGGCAGCAGCGCAACCACGCTGGTGATGATGAGTGCCACCGCGAAGGCGGCGTATCGGTGTGGTCCTCGTCGAAACATGCCCGTGTGCGCGCACCGTGGAGGCGGGTGGATCACTGTGATCGCAGATGGTACGCGGCATCAAGGGGTGGCCAACCGGAGGGGTCAGCGCGACGATGCGCGGAGCCGTCCGGATCAGAGATCATCCTCCGATTCCATGGTCGCCTTCCACTCTTCGAGGTTCTCCAGGTAGATCGCCGTCCCGCGCGCGACGCAGGTCATCGGCTCGTCAGCAACGCGGACGTCGAGTCCGGTGGCCTGCGACAGAATCACATCCATCCCCCGAATCAGCGCACCGCCGCCGGCGAGCACCACGCCGTTGTCGACGAGGTCAGCCGCGAGTTCCGGCTCAGCACGTTCAAGCGTCCGGGTCACGGTCTCAATGATGGCGGCACACGGTTCCTGCAGTGCTTCACGAATCTCTTCGCTGGTCACCACGGTCTTGCGCGGCAGGCCTGAGATGTTGTCACGACCACGCACTTCCATCGAAAGGTTCTCGCCCACCGGAGCGGCGGAGCCGATCTCGATCTTGATGCGTTCGGCGGTCTGCTCGCCGATGGTCATGTTGTAGTTCTTCTTCATGTAGTTGATGATCGCCTCGTCCATGTCATCGCCCGCGACGCGAACGGATTCGCACGTGGCAATGTCGGCGAGCGACATGATGGCGACTTCGGTCGTACCACCACCAATGTCAACGATCATCGATGCGGTCGGCTCGACGATGGGCAAGCCGGCACCAATGCCCGCCGCCATCGGTTCCTCGACGAGATAGACTCGTCGGGCGCCGGCGCGTTCGGCGGACTCAAGGACGGCCCGCTTTTCAACTTCGGTGATTCCCGACGGCACGGCGATGACGACGCGAGGGCCGAAGATGCGTGTACGTCCATTGACCTTGCCAATGAAGTACTTCAGCATCGCTTCGGTAATCTCGAAGTCGCTGATGACGCCGTCCTTCAGCGGACGGACCGCCGAGATCGAGCCCGGCGTCTTGCCGAGCATCTCCTTCGCGGACCAGCCGACGGCATTGCCGTTGTTGAGGACTTTGTTGGTGCCCCGCTTCACCGCCACGACGGACGGTTCGTTGAGCACAATTCCCTCGCCACGAACACAGACGAGGGTATTGCACGTCCCCAGGTCAATGCCCATGTCCACGGCGAACCAGCCTAGAAGTTTCTCAAAGGCCAAAGAGGCACGCTCCGTCTGTACGACCATGTCGACTCGCCCTTGCACAAGAGGATGCACAAGGGGCACATCGGCAGTGACTTCCTCTGGGGCCGAATCATATGAGGAAACACCATCGATCCCATAGATCGATGGCGTCAGCCGACAGGTACTTCAGAATTCAGAAGGGATACCGGCAACGGCGATTCGGAGCAAACCGCGACGCGAACGGTGTGGATTACTTCTCGACAAGTTTGAACATGCTTCCGGACTGGCTGCCTTCGCCGGAGTGGGTCATGTTCTTCGACGCCATCAGATAGCACCCGACCGCAAGGACGAGCGCGGCGATACCGAGCAAGGCGGTATAGACGTCGATCTGGCCGCTGGCTCGCCGCGGCGCTGGAGCATTGAACTGGCTCATTCGTGTGCCTCCTGCGTCGTGTGAATTAGCGGCTGTATGCCGTGGCGCGCTGACCCATACGGATCTGACCGTCGCCGGTGAGCGTGACAACACCAACGGAACGGTTGATGTCGACGTCGATGATGCGGATCTTGGCGACGAACGAGCCGTTCTCGCTCAGCGTCATGACCCAGTCCATTTCCACACCATCACGGGAGCCCGCGTCGATCTCGACGAAGGTCTGACCGTCAGCACGGTTCTCGAAGCTCACGATGGTGGCCTGAAGGTCGATGGTCGGCGTGACGCCACCATCGCCGAGGGTGCCGGTGTTCACGGACGGCAGAGCGCCGAACGTGCTGCGGTACTGGGCGAGCTGGTCGAGCGTGTTGCTCTGCGACCGCGTCATACGCTGCACTTCTTCTTCGAGAGCGCGACGTGCTTCCTTCGCTTCCTGCAGTGAAAGCAGGGCTTCGCGGAGGGCTTCATCGAGTTCAACCTTCTGACGCTCGGATGAGAGGTTCGCAACGCGGAGGTTGCCGTTCTCGTCGAGCAGACTCTTGACGACGTCCTGACCTGCTTCGAGAGCAGAGGAAATCGTGGCGAGCTTGCTGTTGATGTCAGCTTTGAAGCTCTCGGACTGCGTGAGGTCCTTCTCGAGGCGACCGACATCAGCCGTCGTGCGACCGAGTTCGATCTCGAGGTCCGCGACGCGGTCTTCCTGAAGGGCAATGACCTTTTCCTTCTGGGCGATTTCCGTCGCGTGACGGATGCTTTCGCCCTGAAGCGTGGACTTGGCCGCAACGGCTTCAAGCATCGCTTCAGAGTACTGGGCCTTGAAGCTGTTCTCGTTGTGGGCATAGACCACCACGAGCGGCACCAGGAAGACGGCAAGAAGCGAGACGAGAACGATAAAAATCTTGGTCAGAACGTGCACGATACAAGTCCTCGTGTGAGTGTCCGAAACCGGTCGGGCGTGCAGAATGCGGTCTGTCGCGACTGAGACGCCATCATAAGTCTGGAGAGACCGCGCGGCGTCATTTGGTTGTACCCTGCGATGGGGTTCGTGTCAATCATTCCCGCGGTTCCCGAGCAGGCTTGGAACTTATCGGATCTGAAGAATTCCCCCGGCTGCGGATACCCGCACCGCTTCACTGGAGTCGCTCATCAGGGTCCGCAGCGCCGGCAACGTCTGCCGGCTGCCAGTTGCCCCAAGTGCCACCGCGGCCTGGGCCCGCAGATCAGGCCGGTCGTCCGTGGCATAGCCCAGCGGGACATTGATCGGTGCCGATGACGCATCGATGCGTGCCAGTGCCAGCGCTGCGGCGAGCCGGACCTCCGGCGGCAGCTCACGGTCGCCGGTCCGGTTGGCCAGATTGTGAAGATCGGCAACCGCGCCGCGGACCTCAAGATCACCACAGATCTGGCACGCGAGCAGGATCAGCTCGGCCTGCTCGGCCGGCGAGAACAGGGCGGAACGAATCCCATCCAGGTGCTGATCCGCACCGAGCTTGACCAGCGCCTCGGCGATCTGAAGATCGACGATCCGTGCCCGCGTCGTGGACTCGCGCGCAAGTCCCCGCCCCATCGACTGGCGAAGCATGGGAATGGCGGACGGTTCACCGAGTTCGCCAAGGACGAACGCCGCGTTGCCCTTCACCTCGGCCGACTCGCTTCGAAGCATCGTCGCGAGCGGCGAGAGATCGACGTTCGCGCCAAACTGCTGCTTGGCGTACATCGCGGCGGCTCGGACGGAATCCGATTCGTCGAGCATCAACGGCTCGACGAGCGGCTGCATGTCTTTGAGTTGAAGCTCACCCACGACCATCGCGGACACAAATCGAACGCCGCGATTCTCGGCCACAAGACCACGCCGGACAATCGGTCGGATGCCGTCGGGATAGGCCTTCATGGCTTCGATGGCGTTGGCCAGCATCAGGGGGTTGCCTGAGTCCGCGGCCTGGTAGAGCACATCGAGCGCACTGCTCTTCATCTGGTCCAGCGTCATGGCCGGCGCGGGCGATGCCGTCGGCGCTGGTGCGAGCGTCGGTTCGACGGTCGCCAGCGGTTCGGCGGGGACGAATTCGCGCGAGCTCCATTGCTCATCACCTTGCACGGACGTTTCACACGCGGTGATGATCGCACAGGCGACGCCGGTCAGACCGACGAACATCATGCGGGCTCGTCGCATTGCTTGTTCACGCTTTCTGCGGTTCATGCGATTCATGGCTGTCTTCACTCCGTTGACCATGTCGTCGCGGACCAGCGAACACGGCGAGCCCGATCATCCCGACGCCGCACACCCATCCCCAGACGTCGCCGATGCGACTGTAGAGGGTCGTGCGCGGGTCAAGCGGAAGCTCGGCGAGCACCGTCCCGGCCAGCTGACCTTCCCCGTATCGTCCCGGCCCCACGCGGGCGATGATATTTCCGAGTGAATCTATCCCCATGCTGTGGCCGGTGTTGGCGGAACGGACCATCGGAATCCGGTGCTCGACGCATCGGAATCTCGCGACCTGAGCATGGGCCGCGCGGCCGCCATCTGACGATCCGAACCAGCCATCGTTGCTCAGATTCACGAAGAGATCGATCGCCTTCTCCCCGTTCTCCATGGCCATCGCTCGACACAGCGTCGAGACGGTGTCCTCGAAACAGATGGGCGTTGCGATCTGGCCGGTGATCGACTCGCCGGCCACCGAGAGTGCCGGGAGGCGCGTCTGGGCGTCTGCGGCATCGAGGTCAAAGCTCATCCCTGAGGCGGCGACGGCAAGCATCTTCTCCTCCAGCCACGGCCAGACAGATACGTATGGCATGTACTCACCGAATGGTGTGCGCACGACTTTGTCGTAACGCGCGAAGGGATAGTCGCCGGCCACGAGGTACGCGGAGTTGTAGTGCGCATCCCATTCGAAGTAACTCTCGGCGTTGACGCGCAAACCCTCGTACGACGGCACGCCGAGCAGCATCGGGATGTCAAGTTCACGTTGAAGTTCGACCGCCGCGACGGCAAATGCGATCTCCATGTTCTGGCCGTATGCCGCGAGCGTCTCCAGCGCCTCGCGTTCCAGACCATGCACGGGCAGCATGGTCTCCGGCCAGACGATCAGATCAATCGGCTCCGTGGATGCCGCGGCGCCATCGCGCGTCATCTCCAGAAACGACGTGACATCTGCCTGTTTCTGTTGCAGCGACCACGCGATCTTGTTGCTCTGCGGCACGTTGGTCTGGACCGCAAGGACGCGCACCGTTGGCGTGTCGGCCGGCGGTTGTACGATCAAGCCGTACACGATCGCACCAACGACGAGCACGCAGGCTGCGCCAGCGGCACGACGGCGGCGATGCCACGCATCAAGCAGCATCGCGGCCGCCACCACGACGAGAAAACTCACGAAGTACGTGCCAAGCCATGAGGCCGTCTGCACGAGCGGCGTCCACTCGATCATCGGGTGCGCCGCGAAATACCACGCGTAGCCGCCAAACACGATGCGCCCGCGCAGGAACTCGAGCCCAACCCAGACGATCGGCGCGATGACGGTCATCGGCAGTCGTTGCGTCCGACGCCCGAGCGCGATCCGGCGAACCAGAACCGTATACGCAATTGCGTACAACGACATATAGATCGCGAACGGCGGCCATCCCGCGGCAGAGATCTCCCCCACCCAACGCTGCATGATCAACCACATGCTGACCTGACAGACGCCGACGATCATGATGGCGCGTCGCAACGACGCGGCACGCAGCGCACAGACGGTGAGCGCCAGGATGGACGCCGGTATCAGCGGTACAAGATGAAACGGCGGAAATGCAAACAGGAAACATGCGGCATGCACGACGCCGAGGATCAGCGTGATGCGCCATCCGTGTGGTTTCGACGGCTCTGTCGGCGCGGCATCACTTGCTTGCATAGTCAATGATGCTGCTGATCTCACTGCGGAGTTGGCTTCGATGCACGACGCGATCAACGAAGCCGCAATCCTGCAGGAATTCGGAGCGCTGGAAACCTTCAGGAAGATCCTGCCGGATCGTCTGCTGAATCACGCGCGGTCCGGCGAAGCCGATGAGTGCTTTCGGTTCCGCAAGGATGACATCGCCAAGCATCGCAAAGCTCGCCGTCACGCCGCCGGTCGTTGGATCGGACAGCAGCGAGATGAACAAACCGCCGAACTCGTCGAATCGCGCCAGCGCGGCGGACGTCTTGGCCATCTGCATGAGCGAGAATCCGGACTCCATCATGCGAGCGCCACCCGAAGCGCTGACCACGATGAGCGGCAGATCTTCTTCCATGGCCATCTCGATAGCACGGGCGATCTTCTCGCCGACCACCGATCCCATGGATCCGCCGAGGAACTCGAAGTTCATCGCGGCAACAATGACCTTTCGTCCCTTGATGAAGGCGCGGCCGGTGACGACACCGTCCTGTTGCCCGGTCTTCTTCTGGGCAGCGCGGATTCGATCGCTATAGGCCTTGAGATCGGTGAAGCGCAGCGGGTCGCGTGGCGACATCATTTCGTTGAACGCTTCGAAGCTGCCCGGGTCGACGAGTTGTTCGACGCGTTTGACCGCACCGATGCGGAAGTGATAGTCGCAGTCGGGACAGACCCAGAGGTTGTTCTCAACCGATCGCCTGAACAGAATCGCGGCGCAGGACGGGCAACGAAGCCAGAGACCCTCGGGCACACCCTTCTTGGCCGTCGTGCGGCGAGCATCGGTTGAACTGGTGCCAGGCATCTGCGTCATCGGGTCAGGCCTTTCCACTGACTGATACGGGAGGCATTGTCCGGACTTTCTGCCGAATGGTCCACCCGGGCGGGCTCAGGTCACCGCAGGCTCGATGAGCATCAGACGCTCAGCGAGGTGCTCCGTGACCAGATATCGCTCCACCGGCGGTCGATCCTCCAGAAGCGACCACATCTCGCCTGACGGCCGATTGGCGAGAAAGCACCGCAGCAAACCAAGGCTGATGTCGTGCAGAACGAACGCACATTCCTGAGCCCGCGATCGACGTATCGTTCGCGCCACCGCACCAAAGACGCGAATGCGCGCATCGGCCACGGATTCACCTTCAGGGGGGATCAAGGCCAGCGGATCCTCAGTCCATGTTCGTGCGCGCTTGCGATAGCGTTCGGCGAGATCGTTCTGGGTCAGACCTTCGAGCAGTCCGAGGTCCGGGTCCGCGAGATCCTCCACAACCTTCTGCCGGACATGCCACGCGGACGCAAAGATCTGCGCCGTGTCGGACGCCGCATCGTCGGACGAGTGGTAGACCGTACTGACACCGCCGGCGGATGTCTCGTCAGCGAGTCCGGCCAGCGCTGCGCGGCCGGCATTGCTGAGCGGTAGATCTGTCTGTCCGTGCAGACGATCATCCTGATCCCACGTGGTTTCACCACATCGGATCAGGCACAGGACGCGTTGACGTTTCTTATTCGCCACGAATCAACTCCGCTCCTCGAACCCGATTCATCCGTCGGCCATGCGCTGCGGCGCCGATGACCGAATGTCTGCAATGGCTTCCGCATAGTCCGGTGCGCCGAACACGGCCGTGCCCGCGACGAGCACGTCGCAGCCTGCCTGGATACAGCGCGGTGCCGTCGCGGCGTTGATCCCGCCATCCATCTGCACACGTTGATCATCGCGCACATGCGCGGCGATCGTGCGCGTCGCTTCGAGCGTTTCAGGTATGAACGACTGACCGCCGAAGCCCGGATGGACGCTCATCACGAGAATCAGATCCATCGCTTCGATATGCGGCAGAATCTCTTCCACCGGCGTCGGCGGATTGATCGCCAGACCAACGGTGATGCCGTACGTGCGCAACCGTTCAGCAAGTCGAACCGGTTCTGCACAGCGCTCAACGTGAAACGTCAGGTGATCGGCACCGGCTTCGATGAACGGTTCGGCGAACTGCTCCGGTTCCATGACCATGAGATGGACATCGAGAAACGCATCCGGCAACCGACGGCGCAATGCTCGGCACATGGCCGGCCCCATCGTGAGGTTGGGCACAAAATGACCATCCATGACATCCAGATGCAGCAGGTCCGCGCCAGCGTCAATCGACGCGACGCACTCTTCGGCCATGCGACCGAAGTCCGCGGCGAGGATGGATGGCGCAATGAGTGGCTGCGCCGGTTTCTGATGAATGAGCGTTCGTTTCACGGTATGGCGTCAGGATACCGCCTGCACGCGGGTCCGTCCTGAATGACACACGCGACGCCCCAAGAGACGTCGCGTGCGTGGATTCATGTGTACAAGTGTCGCGAATCGATCAGCCTCGCGAGGCCGTGGCTCGGTTCCGGGCGTCCTGATAGGCCTTGAGCGTTTTGCGGAATTCCGCCTTGCGCTTCGGCGAAGCCACCATCCATGCTTTCTTCTGCATGCGGATGGCCTGGTCGAGATCGCCGCTGCGGTAGTGCACCAGCGCCTGAATCTCGTAGGCATCCGGATCGTTGCGATCGGTCTGTCGGGCCGCACGCTTGGCAAGATCGATTGCCACGTCGAACCGACGATCAGCATCGTCGATCGAGTCATCTTCGGCGATGAATCGCGAGAGGTCCGCAAGCAGTTGCTGATCGCCGGAGAAGTCGGCGGCAAGCTTCTTCGCGTAGCCGTACGCGTCTTCTGACTTCTTCTGTTCGTTCAGCATCATGCCGAACTTCTCGATGGCGTAATTGGCAAAGATGGTCTGATCAAGTTCGATCAGTTCATCGTAATGCTTGTGTGCGAGCGACCAGTTGCCGACCTTGCGTGCGTTCTCAGCGGCACGCACCATCGGGCGCGCTTCCTTCATGAGTCGAGCGTCGTAGCGACCGCCGACAACCTGCGGCAGCACTTCGACGAACTCAGGGTCAAGCGGGTTGCCCATCCACTGAATGCGGCCACGCTGGTCAACGATGAATGCGGCAGGAATGCCGTTCATGCCTGCAGCCTGCATCCACGCCTGCTGCGTTGCGCTGCGTCGGTCCCACGCGACGGTGTAGTTCATCTTCCGACCCTGCTGCTTCACGAAGCTTTCAACGGTGCGTTCCTTCTCGCCGGAAGAAATACCGATGATCGTCAGGCCGTCGTCCGCGAAGATTTCCTGCAGTTCGGTCAGGTGCGGAATGGATCGTTTGCATGGTCCACACCATGTCGCCCAGAACTCGACGACATACGCCTGGCCTTCTTCGAAGTTGACTTCTTCACCCTTGACCCAGGACTCGATGTCCAGACCAGGTGCCTGATCGCCAACGTTGAGCTTTGCCGCGTTCGCCATGGACGCGAGCCCAAGGCAGAGTGTCATCGCAAGAATCGATCGTCGTCGCATGCCGACTCCCTTCTAGCAGTACCGTTCAAGTCCGATGTGCCGGGACCGATGCCCGCACCGTCGGGAATGACGGATGGTCCGTCCTCTATGTCTGTCAAACACTATACACCGCGGACTGTTCCACCAAACACGAGGAATCGTTGATTCCGGGGCCAAAAACCGGCGTCCGTGGCATCGACACGCATCAATTCGCCTCGTCAAGCAGTTCCACACTCCGAAATGCTCGCCCTTCCAGCATCTGCAGGCTTGCTCCACCGCCGGTCGAAACATGGCTGAATCGATCGGCGAGACCGAATGTGTCTGCTGCAGCCGCACTATCGCCGCCGCCAACCACACTGACCGCGCCGTGCGCGGTCGCATCCGCCATGGCCTGCGCGACCGTCTTCGTGCCTGCCGCAAACGAGGCGAATTCGAACACGCCCATCGGGCCGTTCCAGACCACCGTCTTCGCTTCACGAAGAATGGCGCTGTAGGCGTCGCGAGTCGCAGGACCGATGTCCAACCCCATCCGATCATCCGGAATCGGTCCCGCAACGATCTCCGGCGTCGCCGCACTGTCAAATGCCTCGGCCACCGCATGATCGCTCGGCAGATGAATCGTCGCGCCATCGCGCACCATCAGCAAGGCACGTGCTTCTTCAATCATGTCCTCTTCGACAAGACTACGTCCGACAGATTCCCCGCGCGCCACGAGGAACGTGTACGCCATCGCGCCGCCGATCAGAATGTCATCCACAAGCGACATCAGGTTACGAATCGCGCCGAGTTTGTCGCTGACCTTCGCTCCCCCAAGCACTGCGACGAACGGGCGCGTTGCGTTCTCAATCGTGTCCGCGAGGTAGGTCAGTTCACGTTGCAGTAGATGACCTGCGACATGCGGCTTGCCGACCATGGCCTCCGGCACCGCCACCATGGACGCATGGTTTCGATGTGCGGTTCCGAACGCGTTGTGGCAATAGATGTCCGCGAATTCCGCAAGGCGCGCTGCAAACTCAGCATCGCCCTTCTTCTCGCCGGCATTGAACCGCAGGTTCTCGAGGAGCAGGATCTCGCCGTCGGACATGCCCTGCTTCACCATGCGCGATGCATCCCCTGCAGCATCGTCGCCGGGGAAGTGCACGGTGATCCCGGGCAAGAGCATGCGCAGATGTTCCGCGACCGGCGCGAGGCTGAACTCAGGCTCAATGCCTTTGCCGCCCGGACGACCGAGGTGACTCATCAGGATCAACCGGCCGCTTCGTCCGATGACGGATTCGATCGACGGCATCGCCGCACGGATACGAAGGTCATCAGTGATCTGGCCTTGATCGAGCGGAACATTGAAATCGACGCGCATCAGCACACGTTGGCCGCGAAC
>JBCCFX010000129.1:0-12065 GCA_039029515.1 Planctomycetota bacterium | reverse complement strand
TCGATCGATGTCGACGTCCGGCGTTCGAGCACCACGCCGTCACCCTCAAATCGTGTGACCTGATCAACCGGCGGCTGGACCGACTCAGGAAACACCCCCGGCTCGATACACAACGAACCACCCGGCGCAACATGGTGCGCCATCGCCTGCACCGCATCTGACACGGCGCCTGCATTCGGAAGATACGCGACCGATGCAAACATCGACGTCACCACGTCGAACGTTCGACCCAGCGCCAGCGAGCGCATATCCGCCTCCACAAACGGCACGTCCGGCAACTTGGCCCGCGCGACCTGAAGCATCGACGCATTCTGATCGACGCCCGCGACATCGTGACGTTGACACCAGTGCCTCAAGTGCTCACCCGTCCCGCAGCCGACATCGAGCCACGTGCGTCGCTCTGGCGTCGAAGGGAGCTGCGCGTCGACCCATGCTGCTTCCGCCGCGTAGTCCTTGCCGCGTACCGCATAGATCAGGTCATACCAGTCGGCGGAGCCGGTGAATGCACTCATGGATATAGCCTAGGATGACTCCCGCGTTCACACGACTGATCTGCGCTGCCTATGCCAAAGACCGCCAAACACCATCGCGACATCGCTCTCGTGACATCATCGCGTGCAGACTACGGTCATTGCCTGCCCATTCTGCATGCGCTCACCGAGCATCACCACGTCACGACGCGGCTGCTTGTCACCGGCGCACATCTGTCGGAACGGTTCGGCATGACCGCCCATGAAATCGAACGCGATGGATGGACGATCAGCGATCGGATTCCATGTCTCGATGAGGCCGATACCGGCGCGGCGATGGCCCGGACGATCGGCACGGCAACCTCAGGCTTTGCCCGAGCGCTCGATGACCATCCTCCTGATCTGCTCGTCCTGATCGCCGATCGATACGAGATGCTGGCACCAGCATGTGCGGCGACCGCCATGACCATCCCGATGGCGCACGTTGAAGGCGGCGATGTCAGTGAAGGCGCGATCGACCAGGTCATTCGCAATGCGCTCACCATGATGAGCCACGTTCATTTCGCGCCGACCGCCGCGGCCGCCGCTCGATTGCGCAGCATGGGTGAAGAACCTTGGCGCGTGCATCACGCCGGCACACCATCGCTGGACGTACTCGCAGCGCTCACCGGCGACGAAATCAATCGTCATCTCGCCGCGCACGACCTGCCGAAGGACGGCATTCCGATCATCGCGGCCGTGCATGCGGTCACGCTTGCCGACGATCCGATTCGCGATGCTCGCGCCCTGTTCAGCGCCCTTGAGGACGTCGATGCGCCGGCAGTGATCTGCTTTCCCAATGTGGATGCCGGCGCACACACGATCATGAACCTGGCACGCGATCTGTGTACACGGCGCGACGATCACCAGATCCGGACCAACCTTCCGCCCGAAGCATATTGGTCATTACTGAGTCGCGCGCACGTGCTCGTTGGCAACACGAGCAGCGGGATCATGGAAGCTCCCGCATTGCAACTCCCTTCGGTCAACATCGGGATTCGTCAGCACGGCCGCGAACAGGCGCAAAGTGTTGTGCAGTGCGAACCGGATTCAAGCGCCATTCGGGCTGCTCTGGATCAGGCACGCACCGAGTCGTTTCGCGCAACGCTGCACGACATGGTGCATCCGTACGGCGATGGCGCTGCCGGCCCACGCATTGCCGATGTCCTGGCAACCGTGCCGCTCGATACGCAACTCCGTATGAAACCGGCTGCTTCGATTTAAGCGGCGCGTCGCGCCGTCATCGGCACTGGCACCGCAAGACCGCACTCCGGGCAGACCGCATCATCGGCTACCGCGGGACGATGGCCGCGCATGTCGTAGCCGCATTCCGGACAGACATCGTGACCAGACAGCCGAAGCGCATGGAGCGTCGTCGATTGCACGCGACCACGAATCAAGACCTGCGCGATGCGGCCCGCGAGTGTGAAGCCGATCGGTGCACCAACAAGGACGATCAGAAAAAGCCATGCCCAGTCCAGCGCACCGAACAGGTTGAAGGCCACCGCGATCGCGCTGATGGCTGTTAATGGCCCGATGATCAGCATCATCGCCACAATGACGAGTCGTTCGAGCCATGACAATGAACGCAGCACGAACCACAGTGCCCACTGCTGATCCTTGCGCGAGCCGACCTGACGAAGATCAGGCTGCGCACGACGTAGCAGCGCCAGTTGCAGCGATTCGATCCCGCGTTCGAGTTGTCGTTCGGACCAGTCGAGCATCGGCGTTCCCGAGAAGGCATCGGCCAGCCGACCGGCCGACTTGGGCACGTCCGATCATTCCGCCATGCATCGATACGCCTTGACTGACACGGTTGCTCTGGTTTCACACCGCGACCGACACTGCTATAACAAGGCTATGGGAGCACTACCGCGCGTTGTCGTCCGCCTCATGGTCGTCATCAGCCTGATTCTCGGAACCAGCTCGTCGATCGCGCAGTCCGAAGCAACATCGTGGCTCGGCCGCACGCTGGAACGTCCATCCATTCCGGATGAGACTCGCACGACGTTTGAGGCAAACCTCGAGACAGCGCGCACCGCATGGGAAGCATCGCCGGATGATGAGGAGCGCATCATCTGGTACGGCCGTCGCATTGCCTATCTCGGTCGCTATCAGGAAGCGATCGAGGTCTTTACCGCCGGTCTCGCGTCGAATCCTGACAGCTATCGCCTTTACCGCCATCGCGGCCATCGCTACATCACAACACGGCAGCTCTCCGAAGCCATCGCTGATCTGGAGCGTGCGGCCGCGCTCGCCGTTGATCAGCCGGATCAGATCGAACCCGATGGCCTGCCCAACGCGCGCAACGCACCGACGTCGACCGATCACACGAACATCTGGTATCACCTCGGACTTGCGCACTATCTCGCAGGCGACTTCCCACGCGCACATCGCGCGTTCGATGAGTGTGCACAACGATCAACCACTGACGACATGCATTGCGCCGCCGCCTACTGGCGCTTCCTGTCCAGATCGCGCTACGACGGCATCGACGCCGCCCGCGCGGACATCGACTTCGTCTCCGGCGATCTGGACATCATCGAGAACGATGCCTACCACGCGCTGTTGATGCTCTTTGCCGGCCGCCTTGCTCGTGCCGACGTGACACCGCCTGATGACGGCGTTCAGAACGCCACGCTCGCCTACGGGCTGGCAACGTGGGATCTCCTCCACGGTCGATACGATGCCGCCCAACAGCAATACGACGCGATCACGTCGTCGTCGACGTGGGCCGCGTTCGGATTCATCGCCGCCGAAGCCGAAATCGCTCGGCGGTTCTGAGCCTAGTCGCTGACCTTGACCTCGACGTCGTCGCCGACGACGCGGACTTCGTGCGTCTGAAGATCTTCATCCGCCGGCGGTCCATTGCAGGCTCCCGTTCGAATATCGAACGGCGCGAAGTGGATCGGGCAGATCACCTCACCATCGATCACATCGCCTTCACAGAGCGATGCATCGGCGTGTGTGCAGCAGTCATCGACGGCGAACACTTCATTGTCCAGGACGAAGAGACCGACCGCTCGGCCGTTGACGTCCACACGCTTGCCCGACTCGCTCGATAACTCCGAGCGTCGGGCCACTTTCACAAACTCTGACACGCAGCACCTCTGATGACTCGATTCAATACCCGAACGACATCCGCTCGGGCCTCCTGCACTGTAGCCACGCGAGGCGAAACTGGCGCGACAACCGGCACATCGGACGATACGCGCTCTGGGTGAGGCCTGTCGTGAGTTCGGGATAATTTGTCAACGCTCGAAGCGTCACGGCCGGCGACTTAGGCTAGGAGCGTCATGAAAGTAAGCGACCAGATTCGTCACGTCATTGAGAACTGTGGTCTTACGCGATATCGCATCGCCAAGGAGGCGGGCATCTCGCAAAGCACGCTGTCACGATTCATGGCCGGCCACGCGATGTCCACGGAAGTCCTCGACCGACTCACCGAACTGCTCGGCCTCAGCATCTCGATGACCCGACCGCGTCGTCATGTCGTCGCGCTGGGCAGCCGTCGCGCACGATGGAGTCCGGGCAAGTCCGGCGCCACCAACGCGACACCGCCAAAACTCGATCCGCTCAATGGTCGACCGATCAACCCGAAGCTGTTCGCCGCGAACGAGGACCTGCCAATCGAACGGCCGGTCATCAAGTCAACGCCGAACCGATCCAATGGGAATGGCGTGCACGCCTGATCACCTCGCGCCAATAGCGTTTCTTCGCACCGCCCAAAGCTCAGAGCCCAAAGCCCAGAGCCCAGAGCCCCCAACGCACTCAACAATCGCCAAAGTTGTTGATCACGCCCAGCAGGTCATCGATGTTCACGATGCCGTTGCCGAAGGTGCCATTGCCATTGTCGGGCGCGTTGTCACACGGTCCGCCTGCCACGCCAAACTCATTAATGACCGCGAGCAGGTCATCGATGTTCACGGTGCAGTTGCCGAACGTACCGTCACCGTTGTCAGGCCGGCAATCCCACGGGCATGAGGTCGCGCCACCCGGTGCCTGCACAGCGGCGACAAACGAGCCGGCAGCTGCCCCTGGGCCGTGGAGCTCGATCGTGGCATCGACCGTGGTCGGTGCACCGTCGGCATCGAAGGCGAAGTTATACAGCGTGCCCCAGCGGATCGCATTGGCATTCGGATCGGTCGCAAAGTCATCGGTTGACCATCGCACAGACGCGGCCGAAACAGCCGCCGCCCAATCGGTCCCGCTATACGGCTCATTGGAGTGATGATCGACATCGCCAAAGAACAAATTGGTCGTCGCGCTGCACAGCGGAAGCGGAATCTCCACCGCGCTCGCATTGCGATTCGATGAGAGGTTCATCACTGCGTATTCGTAGTGCCAGGTGCCATCGCCGTTGTCGGTCGCATTCGACGCGATGTAGAAACGCCCATCGCCCAGCACATCGAAGGTCACGATTGAGACACTCGGCTGAACCTTCTGCCATTCGAACAATGCCGGCTCGGTGATATTCGTCGGCCCGGTCAAGCTCATCGCGTATGCCCCGCCGGAGAAGCTCCCAACGAGCGCTTCACGGTACGATGCATTGTTGTTCTTGTTGCCGGCATCTGCATCAGCCCGCGTCACGTAATGGGCTTCGACGAAATACCGCGCCCCGGGATTCATCGCCGGATCAAGATCACCGTTGTCGACCTGAAGTCGCTTGTAAATCGCGTTCCCGCTCATACCTTGCTGGCCGTACGGGAACAGGAATTCGCCCGTCGCTGCATTGATTTCCGAACGCGGCCCGAGGCCGGCGATACTTCCGAATCCATTCTGATCGCCGTTCAACCCGGTGGTGTAGGGATCTGAACACCCGACACCAAGCACCGTGCTTGACCCTGGGTTGTTGCACAACGGACAACATTGCGTTCCCTGCAACGAACCAAAACCATGCTTGACGAAACTGATGCCAACCTGCTCCATCCGCAATCCGTCGTAGCGATACATCGTCTGCGAGATGACAGGGTGATTGTTGTCGTTTGCCGTCCACGGCAAGACCTGATCACCCTTGTTGCAGGACGTCGTGGCAATGGAGTACGCGCTAATGCCACCCACCGCGCCCCACGTCTGGATGGACGGAATGTCGCCGACGATGACGTCCGGCCCGGTTGAATCAGGGCAGAAGTTGCCCGCGTAGACACCCATCGACAGACCAACGACACACGCACCGATGGTCAATGATGCTGCACGACGTACACGAATTCGCATGGCTCAGCCTCCTCCCCGGTCTCGATTCCCCCGCAACCGTACCAGCCGCCTGCGTCGAATGCGAGCAAGAAGAACGTCGAGGCGGCAATGCTGACGGCTGCGGACTGTCAACTGACCGTTGATGGCTCAACACTTTCAGCTCTTCACTCACACGGCCCGAACTGATTGATCACCGTGATGAGGTCATCCACGTTCACGATCTGATTGCCCAGCGTGCCATCCGGGTTCAGCGGCGCAACATCCGTTGGCGAGATCGCCATGCCGAACGCGGTGATGACCGCTACAAGATCATCGACGTTCACCACGTTGTTACCGATCACGCCATCGACACTCAACGGTGCGCAATCGCCCTGGCACGGTTCGAGCGTGCATGGCGCTTCAAGACAGTTTGATCCAACACCTGCATACACGCCGCCGATCTGCGCGCATTCGTCGACTGACGTCATGGCACATTGCGATGAAGACAGGCAGCACGCGCCCATCTCGACCGGACAGATCAGGCTGTCGCATGATGAGAAGAACGTCCACGCGCCGCCGGCGTTGATGCAACCGCTTTCGATCACGTCCGCGCAGGTGCCATCATCAAAGCAACACGCGCCAACCGCTGGTTCACAGATGACCTGTGCACACGTCGTTCCATCCCCCTGATACAAACCGCCGGCATCGACGCAGTAGTCGGCCGTCGTCAACGTGCAGTTGCCCGCACCAAGACAGCACACGCCGACCGTGTCGGCAGCCGTCACGAAGTCTGTGACCAGAGTCGCCGCGACTGGCGATGCACTGCTGACGCGAATCCAGAACAACGTCGTCGAGGCGGTCTGAAACGTCAGCGCGGCGCCGTCGCCGCACCCCTCGGTGGCACACAGAACTGGCGTCGTGTCGGCGGTCGGACAGATGAACGTGAACAGCGCGATTGATACCGGCGCGATGGCATCGCACACGCTGAGTTGGAGTTCGCCCGCGTTCATCGTGACCATCCGATACCACACATCGTGATCACCACTCGCGCATCCGATCACGGTCGGCGTCGCATCACTGCCGCGGGTATCGAACGGTACGACATCGCCTGGACTGATCAGCGTGCCGAACTGGCATGCATCGTTCGGCGGCGGCAGCTCACCTTCGAGTCGGATGCTGTCGATGGTCCACGCATCGGTCGGCACGCCACCAAGCACACGGAAACGAAGCCGGAGATTCGCGTGCAGTTCATCCTGACCGAGCGTGATCGAACGCTTCACGTAGGCTTCACCGTCGATTTCGCCGGTGGAGATCGTGTCCACTTCGACCCACTCGAGATCGGCATCTCGACGCTCGATGACCAACAGCGCATTGGACGACTGACCGTTCGGCTTTCGCATCCAGAACGTGCACGTCAGCGATCCGAGATCTTCCGCATTGATCACGCCGCTCGCCAATGCGCTATCGCGTGGAATGCTGACCACGAATGGCGGTGACGGCATCACATTCGCCTGCGTCACCAGTGCGGTTGAGCCTTCAATCAACCAGCCGGTATCCGAAATTGCTGGCTGCTCGAAGAGCTCAAGCGCGGGAAACGGTTGCAGCCGGGCGTCGTACAACGCGTTGATCGTGTTGATGTCGCCCGGACTCAGATGGTCGCGCTGACCGATCAACGTCTGCTGCGCCTGGTTCGGCGGCAGGACCGTGATCGTCCGGCAGGCATTCGGATTCAACGGACACGTCGAGCCACAATTCGACAACGTGCACTGGCCGTAATGCATGACGGATTCGAAGTCGTACGGGCCGAAGGTCTTCGCATCGGTCTCGATCGCAAAATTGAAAGCGAATTCAGGAATCACGTTCGCATCGTTGACCTGGATGAAGTCATCGCGGTCCGGGCGCTGATGTTCGTGATAGATGCCCAGGGCGTGCATGATCTCGTGGACGATGGTGAAGCGCGATTCCCAGTTGAGAATGTTCACCGCCTGCGGGCCGCCGATGCGCCCGATGAACGAACTGTTCTCCGACGCGCTGAAAAACCGGATGCGGTCATCGCCGAGGCTTGATTCCCACGGCACGAACGTGACGAGGCTGACGGCTTCGAGTTCCGCCATCGCGTCGAGCGTGCGATTCATGTTCAGGCCGCTGACGCTCGAATCGAATTCGTACGGCACGACGCCGCCTGGCCACAGCGAGACGTTGTGTGTGCCGCCGCCGCCGGCGGGCGCAAGAACTCGACATCCGGGCGTGACGTGTCCCTGGATCGAGGACACGTCCGGCGACCGCTGCGCCACCGCATCGACAATGGTCAATGCGATCACGACGAGGACGAACGCGGGCCGAACGGTCGCCAAAATGGTCCGAAAATGCGTCATTCCGGGTCTGATTCCCTTCCGAATGAGGTTCCTGATTGCTTCGCCCCCAACGCCTACTACTATGACTCTGACCCCTGTTCAATGTCGCCCTCGATCTCGGAATTCCCGTGAATCACGTCACACCGGGCGAATCCGGACACGAACAGAGTTCGTACTCAGCAGGGTGTCGCGGTATGTGGCATAGATAGAGGGTGGTGTGGAATGTCTGGGAGGGCATTCCTCGGGGGACGTTGGCGTTTCAGACCGCGGAAGACGGTTGTCGCCGGCGTGTGGGTGGGATGAACTCGGATTGAGGAGCGTTTCGACATGCGAAGAATTGACGTTGGGGTGGACCACCCACGAGGCCGGTCCATCATCAGCACGCTCGGCGTTCTCGTCGTCGGCGGTGTGGCGGCTCTGTCCATCGGGACCGGGCCGAATGAACTCAGCCCGGCTCCGGTCGTTGCCCCCAAGGAGGCACCGGCGCAGGATCTCGTCGAGCTGGTCAAGAATGAGATGAACCTGCGCTCGGTCGATTTGACAGAACTCGATGTTCCAACCGTCATCGACGAAGTCATGTTCATCAACGTGACCATCGATGACGTGCCGCGCGCACTCAAGCTGAAGCCGCACTCTGTGCGCGCTGCCGGCTTTGAGGTTCTGGAACAACTGGCCGACGGCACACTGCAGTCCGTCACGCCGGCACCGGCCAAGACCGTGCGCGGTGAAGTGCTGGATATGCCCGGCACGATCGTTGCCGGTGGTATCACCGACGATGGCCTGACCGCAACCATCTTCATGCCGGATGGAGATCGTCAGCACATCGAGCCGATTGCGCGCATTGCACCCGGTGCGAGCCGCAAAGCACACGCGATCTACTCTGACATGGACATCGATCCGCTGAACGCGGTCTGCGGTATGAACGAGTTCATGCCTGCCGACGGCGCCGTGCTCGATCTTGATGAAGCCCTCACTGGCGGCGGTGGCGGCGGCGGCCTTCTTGAGTGCACCGAACTCGCCTGCGATGCAGACACTGAGTTCAGCGCGATCTGGGGCGGCACAAACGGTACGACCGATCGGATCGAGACCGTCATCAACTCGATGAACGTGCAGTACGAAAACCAGACCAACATCACGCACCTGATCACGACGGTCATCGTGCGTACCGCGGAACCGGATCCGTACACCTCCAACTCGTCCGGCACACTGCTTTCGCAGTTCCGCGATGAGTGGCTGCAGAATCAGGGCGGCATCGTCCGTGATGTGGCCAAGCTATTCACCGGCAAGTCGATCGCCGGCACGACCATCGGTCAGGCCTGGACGATCGGCGGCATCTGCACGACCAGTGCGTACTGCCACTCGCAGAACAGCTTCAACGGCAGCTTTGCGTGCTCGACCGACCTCGCCGCACACGAACTGGGCCACCTCTGGGGTGCGTTCCACTGCAATGGCGGGTGCAGCGCCACGATGAACTCGAGCATTACGTGCACGAACACGTTCACGCAGACGTCGATCAACTCGATCACCGCACACGCAAACTCACGCACGTGCCTTGGCATCTGTGATGGACCGGAAGACGGCGTGACCTCACTGCCGTTCTTCGATGACTTCGATACCGGCACCCTCGACCCGACGCTGTGGACCGGCATCGATGAAGCCTTTGTTGATCAGACCGGCGTGAACGAGCCAAGCGGTGCGTTCTCGCTTCGTATCAACGGTAGTGATGAAGTGCGCAGTGCCCGCATGGACACGACGACCGCATTCTCCGTCACCGTGAGCTACTTCTGGCAGCGCACCGGCGGCGGCAACTCACCTGAGAACAACGAAGACCTCATCGTCGAATATCGCTCCGACAACTTCACCTGGGAAACGATCGCGATTCACCCGGGTGCCGGCAGCGACACCGATCCGTACAACTTCGAGAGCTTCCAGCTTCCGTCCGACGCATTCCATGACCTGTTCCGCATTCGCTTCCGTGGCGAGTCCGGCAATGTCACCGGTTGCGGCGGCATTGGCTGCGATGATTACTTCATCGATTCCGTTGGCGTCGACGTGATTGCGATCCCGACGGGCGATGCCTGTCAGTTCGCGCCGCCGGTGGCGCAGGGTGCGAATCCCTTCACCAATATCGCCGCGGCGACCGAAGGCTTCAGCGAACCCTGTGGCAACTTCGAAGCGGACGTCTGGGTGCGCTACGTCACCGAGTGTGATGGCATGCTGAACGTCAGCGTGTGCGATGCGGACTTCGACGTTGAACTCGCCATCTACGGCGTGCTCTGCCCGTTCTCGCCGGACCAGGCGATTGCGTGTAGTCAGGACGACTGCAACGGCGATGGCGCCACGCTGTCGATCCCGGTGAATGCCGGCGAGCTCTACCGATTCCGAATCGGTGGCGTCAACGGTGCGGAAGGCAACGGCACGCTCGTGATCGATTGTCAGCCGATGACCGATCCGACCGGTGCATGCTGCTTCATCAGTGGTTCGTGCATCGTCGTGACCGCGACCGAATGCTCGAATGCTGGCGGTTCGTACGAAGGTGATGGCACCATCTGCGATCCGAACCCGTGCCCGCAGCCGACCGGTGCATGCTGCATGACCGATGGTTCATGCGTCACCGTGTCTGACGGCGACTGCACCACCATGGGTGGCAACTACCAGGGCAACGGTTCGAGCTGCTCGCCGAACCCATGTCCGCAGCCGACCGGCGCGTGCTGCTTCGACGACGGTTCATGCGTCGAAGACGTTGAGACGTCATGCACGTCCAGTGGTGGTTCCTACACCGGCAACGGTTCGGTGTGTTCTCCGAATCCGTGCCCGCAGCCGACCGGCGCATGCTGCTTCGGTGATGGTTCATGCACCGTCGACACCTCGGCTGGCTGTGCCACCGCGGGCGGCGTGTATGAAGGTGATGGCACCGATTGCTCGCCGAACCCATGTGCGCAGCCTGTGGGTGCCTGCTGCTTCGCGGATGGCTCTTGCATGTCGGATACGCAGACGATGTGCCAGACGATGGGCGGCGTGTACGAAGGTGATGCCACCATCTGCTCACCGAACCCATGTCCGCAGCCGACCGGTGCCTGCTGTCTGCCTGACGGGATGTGCCTCTCGGTGACCGAAGTGGATTGCGGCAACTCTGGCGGTGTGTATCAGGGTGACGGTGCATCTTGCACGCCGAACCCGTGCGACCAGCCGGCCCCGCCGTGCCCGACGGACTCCGCGCCGGACAACGGTGATGGCACGTTCGGCAACGGCGTGGTGAACATCGACGACCTGCTCGATGTCATCAACCGCTTCGGTGAAGCTGGCGGCCCCGCCGACAGTGCACCGGACAACGGTGACGGTACATTCGGCAACGGCATCGTGAACATCGATGACCTGCTGAACGTCATCAACAGCTTCGGTGATTGCCCCAGCGCCTGAGCCGACAACACACCATGATTCTTCAGCCCCGGTCTTCGGACCGGGGCTTTTTCTTTTGTCCTTCGCCATGGGCATCGCGTGCGCGCACGAGTAGGATGCAATCAGCCGGAGGACTTCGATATGAACTGCATACAACGCATCATCGTCATGCTCATGCTTGTGCTGTGCAGCGTTGCTGCCATGGCGCAGGACGATGTCGACCTGTCGGACATCGACATCTACATTGAGCTGCTGGAAGACGATGACCGCAGTGTCCGCCAGGCCGCAGGCGACAAGATTCTCGAATACGGCGAGCCGGCGATCGAAGCACTGGAAGTTGCCATGCGTGAAGGCCGGGCACGACCGCTCGGTCAGACGAAGCTCGTCTATCTCGAACTGCTTAACGCACGACTCGACCGCGAATGGAACGAGAAGCTTGCGACGCTTGAAGAGCGGTTCGAGGACATCCGGCTCGCAACAGAGACGTGGATCGACGGTGAGTGGCGACGTCACCACATGCACAGATTTCGAGTACGTTCGCACGAGACCGACGATGACAAGGTCTACGTTCTGTATGACAGAATTGGTACGTCAGCAGAATCGACGCCATTGACCATCGTGATGCTCTGTC
>JBCCFX010000128.1:0-12072 GCA_039029515.1 Planctomycetota bacterium | reverse complement strand
CTCGCCAGTCTCATCGATTCAGGCACAGGTGTGGGAGTCATTACGACCCCGCGGGCACCTAAAGAAATAAAAGATCCAAATTGTTCGCTTTTGAGTGCTATCATTGGTGGTTTGTGGTGACAAGTGGTTCCATCAGTGTGACTAGCAGCCAGGGCGATCAGGTATCAGATTGGTTTTCAACGGCAAAAGCACGTCCATTTGGTTCATCAGGAGTCTTTTTTGGAGCAATTCTTGGACAATTTTGAAGGTGTTTCAGTTGGAGAAGAGAGATTTCACTGTTCTACCTGTCATTGCCTTTTCAGGTGCAAGGAAACACTATCACTTTTACCTTGAGTCGCCTTGATCTTCACGAAGACGCCGGCGGGCACCACCAGACGATTCAGCGCTTCAACTGTGCGCGCGTTCGCATCCGTGATGTCAATGATGCGCTTGTGCGTTCGAATTTCGAACTGCTCGCGCGATTTCTTGTCGACAAACGTCGCACGGTTGACCGTGTACACCTCGCGCCTGGTCGGCAGCGGGACGGGTCCGGCGACACGAGCGCCTGTGCGCTTTGCATGGTCGACGATCTCACGCGCGGAGGCATCCAACGCCTGGTGATCGTACGCTTCCATCCGAATTCGAATTCGTCCGCCTGTCATACGTGCGTATCCACCAACCCCCGCTCACCACGGGTGTTGTTTCTCAAGTATTCACTGCGACGACGCCGCATATCAACGACTAGCCGACGACAGAGCCCACCTCGGCCGGGCCGGAAGTGCGAATCGGCGATCTTAGAGAAGGCCGGAAGACTGTCAACCGAGCCACGCAAGGAAATAGGCGGTTTTTGCCGACAGAACACCGATCACACCATCTCAGTGGACAACGGAGCCGACTACGATAACGCCGTCCATCGGGATCGCCTGCGAGCCAATCGACGCCCGCACCATCAGGCCTCTTAATGATCGGGATGACGCCATGATCCGAATCTCAGCCATCCTCGCCGTCCTCCTCGCGACGACCGCCACGCTCGCCCAGGGCCGGCCCGGTGCCCCCGCGCTCGAGACAGAACCCTTTCGGATTGATGAACTTGGATTCTCCATCAACCTCCCGCAGAACGCACTCGTCACCACCGAACGGGTCGGCACCAAGCGAACCTACGCGATTCGGGACACCAGCCCGGACCCGCGATGGAGCATGCGGATCGCCACGCTGGACGCCACGAACGCCGATGTGACCGCCCGCGATCAGATTGACGCCCACCTCGAATCCCTCCAGCGCAACCAGCAGGCATTTCGGATCTTGAGCCTCGAGCAGCGCCCCGTCCACGATCGACTCGGGCAACTGGTCATCGTTCGACGAGATGTCGAACGCGGTTCGCCGTACATCGAAGGCTGGCTCATCGCCCCACGCGGCTCAAGGTCATTTCTGGTGATCTCGATGCTGACCCTGCCTGAGCATCTGGACACGATTCAGCCGCTCCTGCTCAGGTCCTTTGACACGATCCGCATGACGAGCGTACTCGAGCAGTCCGCGACGCGCGAAGCCCGAATCCAGCGTGGCGTTGAATTCCTCGAAACAATCACCGAATCCGACCTTCGCCGGCATATCGGCATGAACCGCTGGCTGCGGATCTACAACTCGAACGACAACTCGGAGATCGGGTTTACCCATATCACCGTCGACGAAGGGCCGCGTGGTCGACTCGATGGCAACGCCCGCCCCGACCGTTACACCGCAGCCGAATCCGAGGTCGGCCTGTTCGTCACCGTCCGCGCCCGCGTCATCGATGCCAGTCGCAAGGACGCGTACATTGATCTCGAAGGTCGCTACTGGCTGTCATGGGATGCCGAGGAAGAAGCATGGTCATCGCTCGCAACAGCGCGACAGCATGAAGCCACCCAGACCGCGTCGGAAACCGGAACGCGCACTCGCCCTGGCGTCGGTCCGGGCAAGCTGACCGTGATCAAGGCGGTCAACCAGGTGAATACCCGAGAACAGTTCGACTGGACCGTGCCCAACGCATATCTGCCGCAGGCGCTGTCATTCGTCGTGGGCGAACTCATGCCCCGCAACATCACCGCTCCGATCGAAATGCACTTCTACGGCTATCACCCGACCGGCGACGACAACAAGCCGCGCATGGCGCTCCGAACTGAACGATGGGCGCCGCCCGGCCACGGCAGTCGACACTGGACGCTGTCCACGACCGTCTCCGGCGAACTCGAACCGCACATTTCGCATTACGACGGGAACGGCGAGTTGATTCGACGAACCCGCCCAGACGGCACGGTCACCGAACCGATTCAGCTCGATCAGCTGCGCTTGCTGTGGGAACGCAAGGGATTGCGCACCGGAAAGTGATGTTTCAGGCCGTCAGGACGTTGAACAACTCACGTGATCGCGCACCACGTCGGCGAGTTCATTGATGAACGCTTCCGGATAGAGCGGAAACGCCCACGACCGGCGTGCTGCGATAGCCGCATCGGAGGCAGCACGTTCGCCGGCCACCGCGCGCGTGCGCGCTGCATTCAACCGCGACCCGAACGTCTGGCGCAACGTGCCGAGTTCTCGATGCATCTCGAAGAATGCCTCGCGCCGACGCGGGCTGTTTCGCGGCTCGTTGGCAATCATTGAGAGATACGAACTCTTTTTCTCGCCCGGCAGTCGCGATGATGGATCCTGCTCTGGGTTGTGCCAGAGTCGGCGCACATCGCGGCGCAACGCGTTCACGTCTGGAACCGGTTCGGATTCATCGCGCAACGGCAGTTGCAGCGTGGAGGTCGCCACTGCGATCTCGCTCGGCTGCACACCGAGCCAATCCTGCAGCCAACGCTCCATCGCGCGATCGTAATTCGCCCCGCCGGTCCCGTGCACAAACACATCGCACATGGCGAGTCTGATCAGGGCCGTCATGTAGAGCGCGCGAGGCATCAGCCGCGGCGCGTTGTCGCGCCCATCGAGGTACGCTTGCACATCGCTGTCATACGCATGCATACGTCGGCCATCATCGCGTACGCGCCAGAGCGGCAATTCAACGTAGTCATCTCGAATCAGCAACGTGGCGACACCGATATGCGAGAACGCACGAACGGCGCGGTTATACGATTCGGCCATCGCCCACGGATCTTCCACCATCGCCTCGAGCATGCGGCGCGAGAGCGTTGATTCCACGAGATCCGATGCCGTGACGTTGGGCATGCGAGCGACCCACGGCTCCATGAGATCTGACAGCGCTTCGGACATCTGAATCGCCGCATTCGGCGCATCGCGATGCACATAGATCGCGCTGCAGATACGCTCAACACCAGTCTGGACAGACGGCAGCGCCGCGGACAACTGTTGCGGCGGTCGCGGCGGCGTGAACGCGTAGTGCATCCCCATCGGGACATCTTTCGGCGTCGTGGTGAGTTGCAGCATGCGTTCAGCGAGCGAACCGTCTGCGCGCTGAACCGGAATCAACAAGTCGGCATACCCGCCGGCATGCTGATCCACCACCAGGTTTGCTGAGGCAAATCGTCCACTTCGCGTGACCGCATCAACGAGCAGGTATTTGGCAAGAATGCCCGGATGCCAGAGCAACGCCTGATGACCAGTCGCGAGAATCGGACGGTCGGTGTCGAGTCCGAGTTCCAATCGGGTCTTGGTGCGCCAATCGGCAAGCGGATGTCCGAACAGCGTCCCTGATGGCGGGTTCGACAGATGCTCGAGAATCGAGGCGCAGTCAGGCCGGATGGTCAGGTCGATCGTCACTCGCGCATCGCTCCGATCAGTTGGCAACGCAGCGTTCGCTCACTTCGTTGAGATCCCGGCAGCCACACGGGACGGCAGGAACCTGCGTCGCCACGCGATCGAATTCACGGTTCATCGTCGCGCGATAGTGCGCGAGGCGCGATGTCGGTTCATCGAGCGGGCCACCGAAGCTTCGATTGGGATCGTTGTAGATGAGGCGAACAGGAATCTCACGGATGCGAAGATCATTCGCGACCGCCTGCACCCAGAACTGCATCGGGAAGTCATAGCCGTCGACATCGAGATCAAGCGCTGCGCACGACGACACGCGATACGCCTTGAATCCGCAGAACGCATCGGTGATCGAGAGGTTCAGCCGGCAATTCAATTCGGCGGTGATCGTCCGATTGATGCTGCGCCGATCAGCGGGCGGTGCGCCGTGCATCGGCATGTCAGCGAGATATCGGCTGCCCGAGATCACATCGGCGTCGTCCGCGGCGATGGCATCGATGAACGATGGGATCGCGGCGGGCTCATGCTGTTCATCGCAGTCCATGGTGATCAGCCAGTCGAAGCCGTCGAAGTCCGCCCAACGGATCATGTCCTGCATGGATCGGCCGTAGCCACGGTTCTCCGCATGCCGAATCACCTCAACCTGTTGTTCCGCCAGCCGCATCGGTGTCGCATCGGATGAACCATCATCGATCACCAGCACGTGGTCGGCATAGCGACGGACTTCCGTCAGGACCTTGCTCACGTACTGGGCTTCATTAAAGACCGGGATGCCCACCAGCACCCGAGGCGTTGACGTGATCATGCAAGTCTCCAGTGGCTCGTTCGTCGCACCCGATCGAATCCCGAACCCGATCGAATTCCGAACAACTCATTCTAGTCGAAGTCGACGTGAGCAGCCACCGCCAGCCGCCGCACGACCTGTGAACACAACGCGCCGGCGAATCATTCCCGGCCAGACTCTTCGATGTCGTTGGGCGACATGAGGTTTCCGCGCGATTCGTACACGCCGGTTTCTGCTCAACACGGCGACGCTGCGCGACTACTTGAAATCGCCCGATGCACCGTACACCACGAATTCGAGTTCAGTCCGAAGATCTGCAATACGTGTCAACAGCGCGGGCGAAACGATCCAAGCGCCTGCATCCAGCCCTGGCGTCGCTTCGATACCGATCGAGAGAACGCGCGACGTCGCATCGTTCCACAGCCGCACAACATCCTCTGGCATCGACTCCAGCGCAACGCACTGACGTTCGAAGATCTGTACGAGATCGCCCTCGAATTCCAGTTCGTAGCGACCAAACCACTCGGGCCCTTGCTCTTCCTGATGCAGGGCAAACCCATACCGTTCGTACCACGTCGCAAATGGCACCAGCGACTCACGAGCCGTCAAGTTCAGGTCCACATTGAGGAACTGCGCACCCACCGCTTTCGCCCTCATACCTCATGGCCTCTGGCTCAAAGCTCACGGCCCATAGCTTATGGCTCATGGCTCATGGCTCATGGCTCATGGCTTCCGACGCTACTCGCCAATCCCTTCGCCTCGATACAACCGCACGCCATCGAGCGCCCACACCTTGTCGGTGAAGTGCGCATCGGCACCGCCGGTCGCATCGCGCGTCAGGGTCAGTGACAACTGCGTCTTGGCATCGAGGTCATCGAGTTGTGAGATGAACAGCGCTTCCGGCGTCGCCGGCACCTTCGCCGCACCAAACTCGGGCTTGCCGTGATGTGAGATGATGATGTGCTGAAGAATTCGCAGCGTTTCCGCGGGAAGACGTTCGCCTGACTGCTTGGCCGCAACGGCCGCTTTGAACTGGAGCCAGATCGCACCGCGGACGACATGGCCGATCAGGTTGCCATCCGTCGTGTAATTGAAGCCACGTTCCCACGTCAGTTCAGCCGTCTTCGCAAGATCATGCAGGAACAGTCCCATGAGCACGATGTCGCGGTTGAGTTGCGGATACAGCGGTAACATCGCTTCTGCGAGCTTCAACAGTTGCAGCGTGTGTTCCAGCAATCCGCCGATCCACGCGTGATGCAGCGACATCGCTGCCGGCGCGAACCGGAAATTTGTCATCATGTCTTCATCGCTGAGATACGCATCGGCGAGCGCTTTCATCGCAGGGTGCGACAGCGATCCCATGATCGACTGCACGTCGGAGAACATCACCTTGATGTCTTTCTTTGTCGTCGGCAGCAGCGATGCGATTTCGTCTTCGCTTACCTCGCGCGGCGCGATTGACTCGAGAATCAACTGCACCTGGCCGTTGTACAACTGCGTGTGACCGGAGATGTACACGAAGCCGGTGGATGACAGTTCACCGATATCACCGTTCTCGAATGACCATTGCCGCGCAGCAACTTCGCCGGTGGCATCGCGAATCAGGCACTTGAGGAATGGTTTGCCCGCGCGCGTCGTCCCGACCTGCGGGTTCAGCAGGCTGTAGACGCCCTGGATGTACGCGTTGGCCTCGAGCGTATCGAGATTCGTGTGATCGCCCGCGGTCTTCGTGTCGGTCATCGTGGTCATACCTCAACCCTCGTATGCGCGACAGCAGAAGCCCCCATCGCTCGCGCCAACGCGTGAATATAGCAGGATACTCAGTTGGAGCCCGCGCGAAGCGCATGCATCGCTGTCGGCAGCCCATCCAGAAGGTCCGTCGCCAACAGGCCGGCATCGCCGTGCGTCGCCGCCCAGACGTCGGCAACAACGCCGTGCAGATGCACACCGAGCTGGGCACACTCGAAGAGCCCGAGCGCGTTCGGCGCACCGCCGGCCATCAGCGGATGGACAAACTGTGCCACGAGCCCCGCAATGATGCCCGTGAGGATGTCGCCGGTGCCCGCGGTCGCGAGCACCGCGTTGCCGGTCTCGTTCACGACCGTTCGTACACCATCGCTGACCACCGTGTGCCGACCTTTGAGGACGACCACGGCCCCAAGCCGTTGCGCAAGCTGTTCTGCGGCCGGAACGCGCGTCGATTCATCGACGCCATCGAGATGAATGCCGAGTGATGCCGCAAGTCGCGCGTATTCACCCGGATGCGGTGTGAAGATCGCGGGCGCACGCACGTCGGCAAGTGCATGTTCAAGCGTCGCGAGATTGTTGATGCCATCGGCGTCGACAACGACCGGCATGTCATCGCGCGCCAGCAGCCAGACCAGCAACTGCTGTTGTGCATTGCCGAGACCGAGTCCCGGACCAACGGCAAAACAGCGAACACCACCGCGCGCATCATCGATGCGCTGTGCGGCTTCACTTGGACGAATATGACCGTCATCGTCGACCGGCAGTGCGAGTCCGGTCGCCGACGGCGCGATCGTCAGGCCTTCGGAAAGGATTGGCTCAGGTAACGCGAGGACCGCGAGTCCACACCCGGAACGCAGTGCCGCCAGCGCGGTGAACGCCGGTCCGCCGATCATCATGCGTGGCGACGATGCCTGGCCACCGACGACCAGGACGGTGCCAAAGGTTCCTTTATGGCCATCGACGGTGCGTGCCGGCAGCGCGGGCAGTGCATCAGTCACTGCCGCGCTCCACAACGTCGATTTCCAGGTTGCCGAGCAACCGCAACAGACCATTGATACCTTCAGCCGGAGCATCGTCAGCGAGAGAATTCGTATCGACGAGCAAGTGGCCGACGTGATACGTCAACGGTAGCGTCGCATCGAGATCGATCCACGCCCCGTCGATCAACGCCTGGGTCCACATGTGCCAGCCGTACGCGTACTTCTCTGGCCCCATGCCTTCGACATAGACCAGCCCCGTGGCCGTGCGTGAAGGAATGCCGTCGGCGCGAAGCATCGCCGCGAGCAAAACGGCGTGCTCAGAACAATCGCCGCGACGGAGCCGGGCGGTTTCGGAAGCCGACGCAAACGCGGTTTCGAAACCCTTGCGTGACACGTGCCGTTCCGCGAGCGCGCGCATCGCTTCGGCGCGTTTCATCGGATCATCACCCTTGCGTCGTGTCGCCTTGCGCGCCAGCGCTTTGATCATCGGATCATCTGAATCAATGATGGCTGAGGCTTCTCGGTACGCGACATCCGCACGTTCATCGTCCGTTGCAGGCACCGGATCATCGAGGTCAATCAGCACGCGCGCTGATCGACCATCGTCGTGACGCGTCACGCGCTGCGCACCAACCGAGGGCAGCTCCGGCAATTCACCGTCTTTGGCGCGGATCTCCAGCGTCAGATGACGCGTCCGATCGAGGCGTGGCAACGCACGCTCAAGCGGCACGAACATTGACACCATGATCTCCGGCGCCGGCCCGCCTCCATTGAGCGCCTGCTCCTTTGTCACGAGCCGCGACACCATCTCACCCATCGGCAGGTCGATCACCTGCTCGGTCAGGACGCCGTCCTCGCTGAACTTGGAGATGACGTTCAATCCCGCGGTGTCCGCCGACTCCACTCGAAACACCATGACCGGCACATCGCGCCCATCAAACGTCGAGACCTCCTCGGTCAGCTTCGTCAGACGCGAGGGGACGATATTCATGCCCTGATCGATCGACATCGTTCTGACTTCGATCACGTCAGCGCCCGACGCGGCACGCTGCATGACGAACTCGCTCGACGCCCACGGCATCATCCAGTCACCTTCGGGCAACTCACGCCGCGTCGTGCGTTCACGGCCGCCATCAGCCGTCTCGATCTCGACCGAATCGCCATCGAAGCGCCATGTCGTCGACTTGTCCTGCTTTGACATTTTACTTGACGACGACAACAACACCGGCGTGCCGTCATCGCGCTCGATCGAGACTTCGACGATGTCAATCGCAACATCGGCATCGAAGCGCTGCATGCGCATTGAGGTCGTGGACGTGATGCGCACCTGGTCTGCGTTGCGCTCGACGATTTCGTGCGAATGGCCGGCTCGACTGCCGCCGATCTCAAGGGCGTACCAATGCTCGCGGACAATCTTCCATTCCGCGCCCGGAGCGATTGAGGCGCACAGCGCGATCGCGAGCCACATGAACAGCAGTCGGGAACGCACCATCGGAGACCTCACGATCAGCCGTTGTCGGCCTTGAGCAGCGGGAACAGAATCACGTCGCGAATCGACTGCCGATTCGTCATCAACATCACGAGCCGGTCCATCCCGATGCCAAGACCGCCTGCCGGCGGCATCCCGACGCGCAGGGCATGGATGAAGTCCTCGTCGAGCGTGCGGAATGTCGAATCCTCTTCGTCCTCGCCTTTCAGCTGCTCGGTGAAACGAGCGAGCTGAATCGCGGGATCGTTCAATTCGGTGTAGGAATTCGCGACTTCCATGCCCGCGATGAACAGTTCCCATCGCATACTCAGATGCGGCTTGTCTTCATACGGCCGCGTCAACGGCGAAATTGCACTCGGGTAGTCATAGACGAACGTGGGCTTCGTCGGATCGATTCGGTGCTCGGCTTCGAGTTCAAGCAACTGGTTCACCAGCAGCCAGTGATCGAGCTTCGCGGCGTTCTCGACCTTGCGTTCCAATGCGATCTCCAGAACGCGCTGTTCATCGGTCATCGCGAAACCCCACGCAAGCTCGAACAGCTCGCCGTAGGCAATCCGCGCGAACGGCCGTGTGTAGTCGACGAACGAATCTCCAAATGGAAGCTTCGGCGCATCATCGTTCGCAACGGCTTCGACATCATCATCAATCGGATGCGCTCGTGCATCGCGCGCAAGTTCGAACGTCAGCGCTTCGGTCAATTCACACATCGTCCAGCAGTCGCCGAACGCCTCGTACACTTCCATCATCGTGAACTCGGGATTGTGTGAACGATCGATGCCCTCGTTGCGGAAGTTGCGGTTGATCTCATACACGCGCGGCATGCCGCCGACGAGCAATCGCTTCAGATACAGCTCTGGCGCGATCCGCATGTACAACGGCATATCCAACGCATTGTGATGCGTGGTGAACGGTCGCGCTGCCGCACCGCCTGCAATTGGCTGCATCATCGGCGTCTCGACTTCGAGATACGACCGCTCATCCATGAACCGACGAGACAGCGACATCATCCGGCTGCGCGCCTGAAAGACGCGCATCGTCTCCGGGTTCGCGTACATGTCGATGTAGCGATGACGCGAACGCAATTCAATGTCCTGCAGTCCGTGATACTTCTCCGGTGGCGGGACGAGACTCTTGCAGTGCACTTCGAATCGATCCGCCCAGATGCAGATCTCGCCGCGCTTGGTCTTGCCCACACGACCTTCAACCACCGCGATGTCGCCGTAGTCGAGTTTGGATGCGAGCTTAAACTGCTCCTGCGCCAGGTCGGACTTGGAGATGCTGATCTGAAGATCGCCGGAATGATCACGCAACGACAGAAACACGAGCTTGCCCATCACACGTGACTGCATACAACGACCGGCGACGAGGGCGCGCGGTCGCGGGTCTTCAACGTCACCACCGTCCGCTGCTTCAACCGCGGCGTCGTAGGCCGTGTTGGCCGATTCATCGAACGCCGTTCGCGCTTCAACAAGCGTCATCAGGTCGTCCACGCGCTCGCCGTACCCGGTGATGCCGTACTGATCGCGCCACCGCTCGAGTTTGTCGAGCCGGGCCTTGTGAAGCGGATTCTTCGGGTCCCAGCCCGCATGTGCATTGGTCGGGGCGTCGGACGTCGAGGTTTCGGGTTCGGTCGTCTTGGCTGTCATATGCATCATGGTACCGAGGTCATCGGCTGCGGTCCCTGCCAATGGCCTACACTTCGCCTCGCTTTCCACGGAGAATCACATGCAGACGCTCAACGACAGAACCGTCATCATGACCGGCGCGAGCAGCGGCATCGGTGCCGCCTCCGCCATGGGACTTGCCGCTCGCGGTGCCAACATCGTCCTCGCCGCTCGTCGAACTGATCGATTGTCTGAACTCGAATCAACGATTACGGCCGCGGGCGGGACCGCGATGTCGGTCGCCTGCGATGTCTCGTCTCAGGATGATGTCACGCGCCTCGCGGAGAAGACGGTCGACACCTACGGCCGCATCGACGTCCTCGTCAACAACGCTGGCATCATGCCCCTAGCGCCCATGACCAAACGTCGCATCGAGGACTGGGATTCCTGCATCGACGTCAATATCAAAGGCGTGCTATACGGCATTGCTGCGGTGCTGCCGACAATGCTCGAACAGAAGTCCGGCCACATCGTCAACATCAGCTCCGTCGCCGGACGGAAGATCTTCCCCGGCGCAGCGGTGTACTGCGCGACCAAACACGCGGTTCATGTCATCTCCGATGGCCTGCGCGAAGAACTCGCGGCACAAGGGAAACACGATGGTAATCGGATCCGCGTCACCATCATCGCGCCGGGTCTCGTCGCGACCGAACTGAGCAATTCGATCCTTGATGATGAGACCCGAAAGCAATCATCGGCGTATTTCGCATCCATCGGCACGCCCCTGGAAAGTGAAGACATCGCCGCCGCCATCGAATATGCAGTGACCGCACCGGACCATGTCGGCGTCAACGAGATCCTGGTCCGGCCGACACGGCAAATACGTTGACTGTTATCCGTTGACCGTCTTTCGTAATCCCGATAAGGGAATCGGCCTCCTTGTTGTGATTCTGGCGACGTCGCGGACAATACTGCTGCACAGTCATTCTTTTTCGGTGAACTGACAACGAACAACGGTGAACGCCTCATGCAACGCATCGGAATCCTCACTGGTGGCGGCGATTGTCCCGGCTTGAACGCCGTCCTCCGCGCCGTCGCCAAGACCGCGATTTACAAGCATGGACTGCGCGTCTTCGGCATCGAAGATGGCTTTCAGGGTCTGCTCGAAAACCGCATCGGCGAACTGACGTCCATGCACGTCAGTGGCATCCTCACGCGCGGCGGTTCGATCCTCGGCTGCAATAACCGGTGCAATCCTGCCCGGATCTATTGCGGTGTCGATCCCGCCGGCGAACCGATCTATGAAGATCAGACCGACAAGTGCATCAAGGTCATCGAGGCGAATCGACTCGATGGACTCGTCATCATCGGCGGCGACGGCACGATGAGCTGCGCTTCGACGTTCGTCGAACGCGGCATTCCCTGCGTCGGCGTACCGAAGACCATCGACAACGACATCGTGGGAACCGACATCACATTCGGCTTCCTCACCGCGCTCAACACGGCGACCGAAGCGCTCGATCGCCTGCGTTCCACCGCGGCAAGTCATCACCGCGCCATGGTCTGCGAACTGATGGGACGCAACGCCGGCTGGCTGACGTTGTATGCCGGCGCGGCATCAGGCGCGGATGTCATTCTGCTCCCGGAAATTCCCTTTGATCTCGATCTCATCTGTGAAGCCGTTCGTCGGCGCAGCGATCGTGGCCGCGGGTTTTCGATCATTGCATGCGCCGAAGGCGCGCG
>JBCCFX010000127.1:0-12105 GCA_039029515.1 Planctomycetota bacterium | reverse complement strand
GAGACGCCATACACGTAGTGTAGCGGCGGATGAAGTTGGCTACTCGATACGGCGGACATCCACGAGCCAGCCGCTGGCCGATGGTTGCTCAATCGTCATCGCCGCCAGCATCTGCTCGGTGAACTCAGGATTCCGCACGAGCCGACTCAGGCGCACGTTGTTCTGATCGCCGTTGACTTCCGTCACAAGCACACCGACCGGCATGAACCCTGTCGTCTCGAGATACAGATCGATCGACGTGTAATCTTTAGCATCGGGCGTGCCCGGAAGCGGTGTCAGCCGGATGCCGGAAATGCCCGCGGGATACAGTCGTTCGAGCATTGATAGCGCTCCTTCTTCAGGCAGCGCGACCGTGGTGACGTTGAATCGTGCGAGGACATCAGCCTTCACCTGGCCGATCGGGAGCGGGAACGGTCCATTGCCGAGCTTCAGCGCATCAAACTCCTGGCCTTCGGGCACAAGCTCGCGCGCGATGAACTGTTTGTCTTCGTGGCTGATCTCGGCGAGCCAACGCCCATCAAAGATGAAATGCTGCTTGCGTTCTTCCTTTCGGAACTGGTTGGGCCCGCGTTGAATCAGTTGTTCTTCGAGCAGCGCCGCGAATCGACGCGGCCGTGACGCGGTGGTGTGTTCATAGATCATCTGACCGAGTCGGATCTTGCTTCGTCCCAGCAGCGCATCGACCTTCTCGTAGCGCAACTTCGCGGTGAAGCCGGTGAGGTCATCCGCGCTCGACTCGATCTTGTCCAGCAACGCATCGATTGCGGGATCGGGATGCTTCGGACCCTGGACGACCGGCGTGTCATCCTCATGCGTGGTGGCGTCATCCGTCAGGTCGACGACTTCGACGGCCTGCGCCGCATCGGTCGATTCCTGCACGAAAGGCGGTTCAATTTCCGCCTGCACAGCCGCGACGTTGCTCTGCATGATGAACAGCGCCAGCATCGAGATTCGGATCAGCGTATTGAGCACAGCAAGTGCGATCATGATGCAACGTCCTCACGTTTCGCCGGCATCGCCGACATGGCGATGGACTGAATACGGTATCGCCTTCTCAAGGACACGATACCGAACAGCGGCATTCCATCATCTCAATCGAGATCGATCTGATGGTCCGCGAGCAGGGTTCGCAGCGTCTGACACGCCTCGACAAGGGCGTCATCCGCTTCCGCCAGTTTCAGCGCATGGCGAAGTTTGTCCAGGCTGGAACCGAATCGGGTCTCATCCGAATCACAGAGATTGTCCCAGGTATCGGCCAGCTTGATCAGCCGGACCGCTGGCGCTGCCGCGCGGATCTGCGCCACGTAGGCACGCTCGCGTTCCGGTTCCGGCAGCCGCATGTCCTTGGTCAGCGCGGCAACGTAGGTCGCGACCTCTTCGCCGAAACGCTTCTCCACCGCATCGTAATCACAGGCACAGTCTTCGATGACATCGTGCAGGAACGCGGCGGCAAGCGTGGCGTCGTCCGTACAGCCGAACACGTTGGCGCAGATCATCGCCACGCGCGCGGGGTGCGCTGCGTACGGCGTGGCACCGTCTTTGCGCACCTGTCCGTGATGTGCTCTCGCCGAGAACGACGCCGCGGCCTGCACCATGGTTTGATACGGCATGAATCCGTCCTACGCGCTGGTGGGAACAAGGAGGACGACGACATGAACCTCGATTGCCCGGCCTTCGCCGACCGCATCGACACGTTCGTGCGTCTTCCCCTTCACGTTGATCTTCGATGCATCGCAGCCGCACAGTGAGGCAATGATGTTCATCATCGCATCCTTATGAGGACCGATTTTTGGGCGTTCACAGATGACCGTGGCATCGAGGTTCCCGATGTCGAGGCCAGCCTCGCGCATGCGGGTGGTTGCCGCCCGAAGAAAGATGCCCGAGTCAGCGCCATCGTGTTCGGGGTCGGTATCGGGGAACAGTTGGCCTATATCCGGCTCGCCGAGTGCCCCGAGGATGGCATCGGTGATGGCATGCAGCAAGGCGTCGCCATCGGAGTGACCGACGGGACCACGATCGTGATCGATACGAACGCCGCCGAGGATGAATGGACGTCCATCTCCTTGCGGGGCAAGTGGTTCGAGTCGATGCAGGTCGTAGCCGTGCCCGATGCGCATAGTGCTGTTGTCGGCGGAAGCCATGCGGCCACTGTAGCGGTTGATCGCCGGTCAGTCGCGGACTTGAATCATTCCTGCGGCGGCGTGAGCGGCATCCACCGAATTTGGGCTCATGCCGTTGCCGAACTGGCCGATAAGGGAGATGCGCCGTCTGGGACGGTGCCCCAAGCTTCTGTATGGAGTTCAGACCGGATGTTGCACCGCACCCACGCCACGATTGCTGCTGCTGTCGGCCTGACCGCCGGCATGCTTCTCACGGGTTGTCACTCTCCCAAGGGCGGCATGATGCCGTCGAACAACAGTTCGTACACCTATTACTCGACTGAAACGGTCCCCAAGTCAGTGACGATGATTGACTTGCGCACCAACGAAGAGGTGTTCTCGATCGACATTCCTGCGGGTAAGCAGTTGACCTTCGATTTCGTCGAAGGTGCCGGTGATGATCCGGTCTACCGTCCTGATCTCATGCGATACATGATCTGGGACATCGGCACGAGCACCGGCAAGCTTCGTCGTTCGCTGACCGTGCCCGCCTCGTTCAGCCGACGCGTTGATATCGCAATCCGCCCTGGCCCGGAATACAAGCCAGCCGAACCGGGACGCGAACTGCGTTCGGATGAAGTTGGCGATCGCCCGGAATGGTGGACGCCAACCGGCGGCGATGTTCCGACGAACAACCAACCCTTCACGACCTACGACGGCTGAGTTCTCGGACGTGTTTCACGTCCTGCTTAACTCGCTTGTCTGTGCAGACTGAATCACCCACGCGGCCTGGGCTTCGCGCCCCGCCGCGTCGGTGATGCGCGCCCTCGAAACAACCGATGTCATCTCCATCACGATCCATCATCGTGGGGAGATTTCCATGCGCGCACTCAACGGACCACGATCACTTGTCCTCGCTATTCCCGTCCTGCTCGTCGGCACGGGGGCGGCGCACGCGTGTGATCTCCTCATGATCACCGGCGATGGTACGTACAACACCAACGACGCCAAGAAGCGCACGCTCTTCGAGAGTTGGGGATTCACCGTCACGGTCCTCGAAGACGCTGCCTCGAGCGGTGTATTGCTCCCCGCCGCGAACGCCGCCGACATCGTCTACGTCTCCGAAACGACGTACTCGGATGATCTCGGCACCAAGATCCGAACAACGACGACCGGCGTCGTCGTCGAAGAAGGCTACAACTACGACAGCTTCGGCCTGACGTCCGGCGACAGTGATGACTGGAACGGTACGCAAATGACCGTGACGGATAACACGCATCCGATCACCAACGGTCTCTCCACCGGCACCGTGACGTTTGCGTCGTCGTCGCAGCCGCTTCGATCCGTCGAGAACACGCTCGGGTCAGGCGTGACGGTGCTCGCGACCCGAACCGGCGGTGGCCTGCCGGTCGTCACGTACCTCGATGCCGGCGACACCATGTCGGGCGGCGGCGCTGCGGCCGGTCGGCGCGTCTCGTTGCCGTACGCATCATCCGACTTTGATCCTGACGCACTGACATCCGATGGCGTGCTGCTTCTGCGCAACGCCGTGTTCTGGGCCGCTGGCAACATCACATGCGGCGGCTCGATGCTTGCACACTGGAAGCTCGACGAAGCCAGTGGCACCATCGCCGCAGATGCGACCGGCAATGGTCACAATGGAACGCTCGTCGATGGTCCGGTCTGGTTGCCTTCAGGTGGTCAGATCATCGGCGGGTTGTACTTCGACGGCATCGATGATGTGGTTGATGTCACTGGCACGTTCAGCGAACCGGCCGCGGTCACCATCGCCGGCTGGATTAAGACCGACGCATCCTCCAACGGCGAAGTCCTGAGCATCGGTGACGCGGTCGCGTTGCGCATCAGCAGCACCGGCGTCGCGCAAGGGTTCTTCCACGATGGCAGCACCTGGCAGTTCACCAACGGCGGAAGCGGCCTCAACGATGACACCTGGCATCACGTCGCGTACGTCTTTGATGCCAACAACGACGAGCAGCACATCTACGTCGACGGGTCGCTCACCAGTTCGTCAAGCCTGACGTCTTCGATCAACTACAGCGGACTCGGTTCCGCCACCACGATCGGCACGCACGGCAATGGCTCGGGCGGCTTTGAGTTCGAAGGCGCGCTCGATGACATTCGCCTGTACGACTATCCATTGTCAGCCAGCGAGATTGCCGCGGTCGCCGCAGCGCCGATTCGGTACGTCCGCACGACCGGAAGCAACGGCAACAACGGCCTCACGCCTGCCACAGCCTGGCGAACCGTTGACTACGCCGCCGACCAGTCCAGCCCGGGATACATCATCTACGTCGGTGCCGGCACGTACAACGAAGAGATCAACCCAAGTTCAGACGGTACCGCCGACGAGTGGATCACGCTGATCGCTGACACCGAAGGCTCACGAACCGGCGATGCCGGCACCGTCACCCTCACGTCAAGCAGCGATGTGATCACGCTCAATGACGATGACTACTTTGAGTTCCGCGGCTTTGCCATTGACGCCGGCGGCCAGAATTGCGCTGACATTGATGACTGCGATGGCGCATCGTTCATCGATTGCGACATGTTTGACGCAAGTTATGACAGTATCTCAGTGGATGACAGTGTCGTCACACTCACCAATTGCACGCTGCGCGATTCAACCACGTATTCGGGCCTGTATGTCAACTCCGACTCAACGGTTGACGTGATCAGCTGCATAATCACCGGAAACAACGACGATGGCATTTACATCAACAACGACGGTGACAACGTGGTCAATGTGAGTGAGTGCACGATCGCCGGCAACACCAGCGATGGCATTCGCCATCGCAACGGCGCCTTGAATGTGACGAATTCACTGATCTCACTTAGTACAGATGATGGCATCGAATCGAACTCCGGCACCGCGACCATCTGGCACTGCACGATCGTTGACAACAACTCTGACGGCATTGACCGCGCGGGCGGCACCATGACGGTGACGAACTCGATCATCGCGTTCAACGACGATGACAACCTTCAGGGATCGATGACGAACACATACAACATCGTGTTCGGCGCGGGTGACGACAATTTCAACAGCACTTCACAAGGGTCCAACACACTGGTGACCGACCCACTGTTCGTCAGCACGAACGATTACCACGTCTCAACGGTCTCGCCGGCCATCGATGCGGGTACAAGCGCCAGCAGCGTGACGTCGATCGATCTCGAAGGCAACAGCCGACCGCAGGATGCCGGCTGGGATATCGGCTGCTACGAAGGCGGCCAGGTCAGTATGGTCGTGTACATCGATGTCTCCAGTGCGATGGCATTCAACGTGCAAACGGCGTCGAGCGACTTGAGTGGTTTTCACTGGGCTGACTACGACAACGATGGCGATCTCGATGCGATCATCCTTGGTGATGGCTCTTCGCGCTTCATGCGCAACGACGGCGCGGTGTTCTTCGCCTCGACCTTCGATAGCGGCAGCCGGGATCGACACGGCTCGTGGCTGGACATCGACAACGATGGCGACATCGACTTCTTCCACGACATGTACTCCAGTTCGACCGCGTTCTTTCTGAACGACGGCAGCGGCGGCTTGTCCAATGTTGGCTCGCTGAGTCTTGCCGGCCCGAGCAATGAAGAAGGCTCTGCCGCCGCCGACATCAATGGTGATGGCAACATCGACCTGGTGATCTTCGCGGAGAACGGTAACTGGATCGCCACGAGTAGCGGCGACACACCAGTACCGCGATTCTCGGCGTCCAACTCCAGCGCCAACGGCATGAACGACAGCGGCGACGAGGGCAATGGTGAGTTCGTCAGCGCCACCGACGTCAATGACGATGGCTACCTTGACTTCCTCTACAGCTACAGCAGCGGCAAGCTCTTTCTGTCCAACGGTGATGGTACGTACACGCACGACAATCGCGGCATTACCATCCAGACGGGCAACAGCGCCAAGATGGGAACCGCCTGGGGCGACTACGACAACGATGGCGATATGGATCTCTTCGCGCCGTCCGAATCGTCAAGCAATCCCGGCTATCTGTTCCGGAACAACGGCAGCACGTTTACTGACGTGACGAGCGCCGCCGACATCACCAGCAACGCCGATCAGGAATCCGCGACGTGGGGTGATTACGACAACGATGGCGACCTTGACCTCTACATCGCGACCGAGAGTGGCACCAACCAGTTCTACATCAACGATGGCGATGGTACGTTTACGCTGACCAATGTCGGCGCCGACATCACCGGCGAATGCCACGATGTCGTCTTCATGGATCACAACATGAACGGCAACCTCGACATCAGCGTGATTCGCGAGGACACGACCAACGTGCTGCTCCGTAATACACGCGCGAGCACGAGTTATCTCTACGTCCGCCTCATTGGCATCGGCGCTGGCGGTACGGACGCCGCGTGCATTGGCACGCGCGTCGATGTCTACGATTCCACGGGCACGACGCTGCTCGCACGTCGCCATCACGGTGTCGCACGCGGCCTCGGTACCGATCCGCAATGGGTCCACTTCGGCGGCCTGAACCCCGCTGTCGAATACATGGTCAAGGTGCACTTCAGGACCGGCACGATGGACGTCCTGGTGGAACCCGGCGACGTCTCGACCACCATCGGCTCCACAACCATCAACCAGATGCTCACCGTAGACGAGGCCGACCAGCAGGACTATCAGGTCATCCAATGGACCGAGGTCGATCCGGTGAATTGAGGACGCGGCATTCGGGATTCGGGGTTCGGGTGTGGGTGCCCGGGCATCTCCGAATCCCGAATCGCGAATCCCTAACCCCTTCCTACACGCTAAAATCTCTCGTTGACGTCGGCCGTGGGCCGACCGCGATCAATGCATCGATGCTCAGCGAGATTGACCATGTCCAATCCATCCACCACGTCACAGCCGCAACGTCCGTCGTCGGATGCGAATCCCGAAACCGTCACGATCTCCGGCTACGTCGTGGATGAGAAGTACGCGCCCGACGAAGTCCTGACCACGGATCCCAACGACAACACGCAGCCGCACGCGCGCATCGGCGAGCCGGGCGAGTTCCCCTACACGCGCGGCGTGCACAAGACGATGTACCGCTCGCGCCTCTGGACGATGCGCCAGTTCGCAGGCTTCGGCTCCGCTGACGACACGAATATGCGCTTCAAGTATCTCCTTGAGAATGCGAAGGGCACGAAGGCCAACACCGGCCTCTCCACCGCATTTGACCTCCCCACGCTCATGGGACGCGACAGTGATGATCCGCTGTCTGCGGGTGAAGTCGGCCGATGCGGCGTTGCGATCGACACCATCGATGACATGCATCGCTTGTACGCGGACATTCCCGTCGACAAGGTGACGGTGAGCCAGACGATCAACGGTCCCGCATGCGTGATCTGGGCGATGTACCTCGCGATGGCGAAAGAACGCGGGATGGACTGGAACAATCTGGGCGGCACGCTCCAGAGCGACATTCTCAAAGAGTTCCACAGTCAGAACGAATTCATCTATCCGCCGGAAGCATCGGTGAAGCTTGTCGTCGACACGATCGAGTTTGCCTCGCAGCACACCGCGAAGTGGAACAGTGTCTCGATCAGCGGGTACCACATTCGCGAAGCCGGCTCGACCGCGGTGCAGGAACTCGCGTTCACGCTGCGTGACGGCATGGAATACGTGGAAGCGTCGATGGCGCGTGGTCTGGACGTCGACACGTTCGCGCCGCGCCTGTCGTTCTTCTTCAACGCCCACAACGAGTTCTTCGAAGAGATCTGCAAGCTCCGCGCCGCTCGACGCATCTGGGCGAACATGATGAAGGATCGCTACGGCGCGAAGAACGCCCGTTCGATGCTGATGCGCACGCACGTGCAGACCGCAGGTTGCTCGCTCACGGAACAGCAGCCGATGAACAACATCGTCCGCGTCGCCTACCAGGCGATGGCCGGCGTGCTTGGTGGTTGTCAGTCGCTGCATACCGATTCCATGGACGAAACACTTGGTCTGCCGACGGAGAATGCGGTTCGCATTGCACTACGAACGCAGCAGATTCTCGCCCACGAGACCGGCGTGCATCGCACGGTCGATCCGCTTGGCGGCAGTTGGTTCGTCGAAGCGCTGACCGATCAGATGGAATCCGATGCGATGGACATCATCGGCACCGTCGACGACCTCGGCGGCGTCGTGGACGGCATTCACAAGGGTTACTTCCGACGTGCGATCGCAGAAGCGAGCTACCGCTTCGGCCAGGAGATGGAAGCCGGCGACCGCGTGATTGTTGGCGTGAATGCGTATCCGGAAGGCAACGAAGAACAGCCGGTCGAAATCCTGCAGATCCCGCACGAGCTTGAAGATGAGCAATGCGATCGCCTGACCAAGTTCCGCAACGATCGAAACGATGATGCGGTGAAGCGTTCACTCGATGCGATCCGCGAAGCCGCACGTAACAACGAGAACGTGATGCCGAGCCTTGTCGAAGGTGCGCACCAGAAGTGCACGCTCGGTGAGATGGTGCAGGCACTCGCGGATGTGTACGGCCGGTACACCGGCGGCCCGGAGTGGTGAATGGGCAATGAGCTGTGGGCTGTGGGCTGTGGGCTGTGGGCTGACAGCGTAGGCCGGGTTCTGCTGAACCCGCCGTTGACCGTGTACCGTTATCCGTTTGTCGATGCAGTCCTGCATGCCGGACGCCACGCCGACACTGAGACGCCCTCGTCGAAGTGTCGGATCTTCGTTGCCTTCTGCCATCTGCCTCCCAGCACCACTCCGGGCTCACCGTCGCCGACGACGGCGCGCCATCATTGCCACACTGAATATCACTCCAGTGCTCGGCGCGGGCAGTGCCGTGAATTCCATGTCGAAAGACAACGACGTGGACGTATCAATGCCCCAGAAGTCATGCGCTGCATGCGTACTCGCAAGGAAATAGTATTCACCGGCACCGAGTACGAACGAATCGTCAAACGTGGAGATGCTCTCCTCATCGATGATGCGATTCACGGTGTACAGCTGTTCCATGAACATCTTGGGCTGGTAATCGCCCGTGCCCGTCGCACTCACCGTGACCAGGTGATCAAAGTCCAGCGAGAAGTGAATTGCAATCTTCGATTGACCGCCGCCTGAGTAGCCATTCGAGGCGTCGCCGTACGCCTGCCCCTGAAAATGGATGGACAGTGGGTCAACCATGGACGTCTGCGATGCGAATCCCGAGGCAATATTCGGATTGACCGCAGTGACATCGTCCTCAAACAGACCGGTGTCATTTGACATGATCGCCTGAAAGTCGCCATCGGTCGACGCGTGGACGCGTCGCTCGAGGCTGATGATGTTAATGTCGCCGAGCGCTGGTGCCGTCATTGCGCCAACGAGACCGAGCACCATCCATCGTCGTATGTTGCCCATGGTGTTCTCCCTCGCGACGAATCGCCCCATTGATCCGAAGGACGGCATCCGTCGCTGCGACCGTGATACCGCACCGATTGATCGACGGCAAGGAATTTTCGCCCCGCGCCACGGGTCGTTCGGAAGGCGTTCGCATCTGGAATTCCAGTTCGCGCCCGTCGATTCCCTCAACGGAAACCGCGGGAATCGGTACCTTATAGGACTTTCCCGAAGACTATCGCTCATCGTTCAACGACAACGAAAGGCCATCCATGCTTCGTCGAACTGCATTCACCGCCGCCGCCATCGGCCTCGCCGCCGCTGCTCCCGCGCTGCTCTCGCCCGCCCCGCGCGGTGACTACGAGACCATCCCTCGCGCCTTTGACAAGGTCGAGATGGATCTCCGTTCGTACTCCATGAACCTCAGCGAAGCGATCGCGCTCGCCGAGAAGGAATCCGGCGGCATTGCTGCCTCCGCACAGATCGCCGCCGATGGCAGCAACGCCTGGGACGTGCGCGTCTTTCACGACAACAACTCAACCCGCTTCCTCATCGATGCGATGAGCGGCAGCGTGACGGAGCAAATCAACATGAGTCGATTCCCCGGGATGGACGTCGAAGGTGACTGGACCGAAACCGATTCCGGCCTGAAGTACTACGACATCATCGAAGGCTCGGGCGACATGCCCGCTGGCCCCGCGACCACGGTCAAGGTGCACTACACCGGCTACCTCACCGATGGCACCAAGTTCGACAGCTCCGTCGATCGCGGTGAACCGATCGACTTTCCGCTCAACCGCGTGATCTCCGGCTGGACCGAAGGTGTCGGCTCCATGAAGGCCGGCGGCAAGCGTAAGCTGGTGATTCCTTACGAGCTCGCATACGGCGCACAGGGTCGTCCGCCGGTCATCCCGCCGAAGGCCACGCTGATCTTCGATGTCGAACTCATCGAAGTGATGGACTGATTCACGGCGCTTCGATTCACGTCATCCGTGAGGAGTTTCCCATGCGCACACCTTTGCTCATGACCACGCTCATCGCCGGCGCCACACTGACCGTGCCGAGCATCGCGGCACCACAGGACGGTGCATCACCGATCGCCGGTGCACTCGCACGGGCGGAAGCGGAAGTCAACGCGATCATCGAAATCCCTGATGATCAGCGCACGTTCAAGAACACCATCTGGGCGATGGATGACATGCTCGCCCGGCTTGAGTTCAGCACGAGCATGACGCAGTTCATGCCGTATGTGTCGACCGACGCCGATGAGCGCGCCATCGGCCAGGCGGCGACGCAGGAACTGCAGAACTGGCTCATCGATCTGCAGAAGGACGAAGCGCTGTACAACGCAGTCAAGTCCTTTGCGGATACCAATCCGGTACTGTCGGGCGAAGACAAACGACTGCTCGAACACACGATGCGTGATTACCGTCGTGCCGGCATGAACCTGACGTCCGAGCAGCGCGATGAACTCGCTGCCGTCCAGAAGGAGATCGCCCGGCTTTCCATCGTCTTTGACGAGAACATTCGTGAAGATGACACACGCGTGCTCGTCAGCCGGGCCGACCTCGATGGCTGCGATCCTGCGTGGATCGAGACGCTCGATACCGTCGGCGAGCTCTGCATCATCACCATGGATTACCCGACGTTCTGGCCAACCCAGAAGTACGCGAACAACGAGGACACTCGCGCTCGCGTCTGGTATGCCTACAAGCGTCGCGCCGGCACCAAGAACGTGAAGGTGATCGAAGAGATCATTTCGCTGCGGGCAAGAGCCGCGAACATCCTTGGCTACGCACATCCCGCGGACTACGAGAACGAAGTCCGCATGTCGAAGAGTGCGGACAACATTCAGGCGTTTTACACGCAGCTGCGCCCACTCGTCCGTGAGAAGGCCTTGCAGGACCTGATCGAGTTCGAACAGGCGAAGCGTGAACACACTGGCGATCGAAACGCCACGCTGCAGCCGTGGGACTTCTTTTACTATCAGGACTACCTGATGCGAGAGAAGTACGCGGTCGACACGACCAAGGTGAAAGAGTACTTCCCGCTCGACAACGTGATTGACGGACTGTTCTCGATCACGCAGTCGCTGTATGGCCTGAAGTACATCGAAGTCACCGATCGCGCATCCGCCATGGACATGCCGATCTGGCACGAAGATGTCCGCCTGTTCATCGTGAGCGACAAGGCGTCGGGCGATGAGCTCGGCATGTTCTACATCGATCTTCACCCGCGGCCATTCAAATACGGCCACGCGGCGCAGTGGGGTTTGAAGCAGCACAAGATGTGGTCTGATGGCTCGATCGGCAAGCCACTCGCCGCACTCGTCTGCAACTTCCCGAAACCGATCGGCGACAAGCCCGCGCTGATGTCGCACGATGAAGTTGAGACGTTCTTCCACGAGTTCGGCCACTGCCTGCACACAATCCTCAGTGAAGCGAATAGCTATAACTTCGCCGGCACATCGGTCGAACGTGACTTCGTCGAAGCACCGTCACAGATGTTTGAGAACTGGGTGTGGGACCGCGATGTTCTTCGCACGTTCGCGGCACATTACGAAACCGGCGAACCGTTCCCGGATGATCTGCTCAACGGCATGCTTGCCGCGAAGAACCTCGGCTCCGGCATGCTCGCCGAACGCCAGTTCTTCTACGG
>JBCCFX010000126.1:0-12134 GCA_039029515.1 Planctomycetota bacterium | reverse complement strand
GGCAACTCCTGTAGGGCGGGGGCGATGCCCCCCCCGTCGACCCTTCATCGTTGTCCGTATTGCGAATTCGAGGCCCAACCGCCCGCGCGGGCCATGCCGGGCGCTGGCGCTTCCGGCTCGCAATCCACGACGTTCGAATGTGCCGGGTTCAGCAGAACCCGGCCTACGCGGATCTGGCGGCTCGTCAATTCTGGCCTACGCGTGCGCAAAACGAAAATCGCCGTCCCGGCGGGAGCCAGAACGGCGAAGGAGGAGAAAGAAGAAAGAGTCGGTCAGGCGTGGGGCCGAAGGTGTTGACCCCGCGACTGTGGAGTTGCTACTTGTCAATACGCCAAAAAGACGCGTTCGGTTCAGCCCATGGCGGAAAAAGCCCGCTCCGGACTCCCGGGATCGCCCAGGTTCACATGTTCATAAGCCCCCGGGAAGGCGTTTGCTTTCAATCAATTTTACCCTTTTTATCGGATCGGGTCGACTCCTGATCGGGTGTGAAGTGTAAGTCATTGTCAACATGAGGCTTGCAGGACGCTTTGGTTGTGCTTGGCAAGGTCAGATGCCGGCAGAACCTCCTCCAGGCCGCCCGTCACACACGCGTTCACCGCCCTAGCGAATTTGATATGGCGGCGTCCATCGGCAATGCCGCCGTCGTAGTGCCCATACCGCACGAGAAACCGCCGAAGCTCACTGCTGCCTAACGCATTCACGATCGCCGCAGCCGTGGGGGCAGGCACCGTGTCGTCTCGGAGGGCAAGCAGGGCCAGCGTCGGGGTGGTCACATCCGGTGCATGCAAGGTGGCGTCGAAGAGCCGAAGTCGCTCCAGGAGCGCATCGGCCTCGGATCGCATCGATTCAAGGAATGCGTTCACCTCACCGCCGGATCCGTTGCAGTAGCGATCGCGTCGCCATCGCCAGTCGCCGAACGTCGGAAAGCCGATGATCAGGTGGTCGATCGGTACATGCATCTCCTGCAGCTGCGCCGATGCGAGGACCGCAAGGCCGCCACCGAACGAGTCGCCTCGAAGCATGATCGGGATGTCCGGGCCAAGCGCCATGCGGAGGGTTCGCACCGCCTGCACCACGTCACCGACCGCGCCGCGGACGATCCAGCTTTCAGGCGTGTCGAGTCCGTTGCGGATCCAGTTGGTCCGAAGGTCATCGATGTCGCGCGTGCTCGGCGGATAGCCGCGAACGCGGATGCGGAGCGAAGCGATGCCGGACGCGAACCACGGATCAGGCTCCGCGTCGAAGTTGTCTTCGGCGACATACCCATGCAACGTGATGACCGCAGCGGTCGGGCGTTCATTCGGCATCCAGAGATCGCCGCAGACGCGGATCGAACGCAGCGACGGAATCCAGATCTGGTTTCGCGTTTCATCGGTCGAACCGACCCAATGCTGGCCGGTCGCGAGGCAATCTTCCCTGAAGTCGGCCCAGAATGTCTCGAAACCCTCCGGACGATCAGTGTCCGCGCGGTGATCGAGCGTGGATTCCGCGTTCAGTCCGTAGTCTTCAGGAGTTGAGACGAGCACAGTAAAGACTTCTCCGTCTAGACTTGTCGTGCATGGGTGAATTCGACGTCTTGCATCATATCTACGCAGCGAGTGGGGATCTCGGCCCGAACGTGATCGTCCCGCCAGGCGATGACATGGCGGTCGTGGCGTTCTCCGCGAAGCAGATGCTGGTTGCGGTCGATCAACTTGTTGATGGTCGACACGTTGATCTGGCGCGGACGCCGCTTAAACTCGTCGGGCGCAAGGCGATCACGCGAAGCCTGAGCGATATCGCCGCGATGGCCGCGAGGCCGGTGGTTACGCTTGCCGCAGCGACCTTGCCGCAATCGTTCAGCGATGCGCAGGCCTGCGCGCTCGCGGATGCGATGCGCGAGACGGCGGCGACGTACGGTGCGCCGCTTGTCGGGGGTGATCTCGCGCACCATGTGGGCGACGGGCCGTTGACGTGCAGTGTGACGGTGATCGCGATGCCAGGTCCGATCGGTCCGGTCACGCGCCGTGGCGCACAGGCAGGAGATGGTTTGTATGTCACTGGTGCGATTGGCGGTTCACTGGACGATGATGGCGGCGGTTATCACTTGACGTTTGAGCCGCGAATCGACGTCGGTCTCTGGCTCGCGAGGATCGTCGGCGAACGATTGCACGCGATGATTGACATCAGCGATGGTCTCGGCCGAGACTGCGGGCATCTCGCACAGGACAGCGGCGTGATCATCGAAGTTGAGGCATCAGCGATTCCCTGTCGCGCGGGCCGAGCGGTTGAGCAGGCGATTGCCGATGGGGAAGACTACGAACTGCTCTTCACCGCTGCGGGCGAAGTACCGATCGTTGCGGCTGACGGAACACCGATCACGCGCATCGGGACCGCTCGGGCCACCACGCCTGAAGAGGAGCCCGGAGCTATGATGAGCGTGAACGGCGTGATGCAGCGCATCGACGAACATGGTTGGGAACATCGAGCAACATGACCTCGACATCGAGTCAACGTGAACACATTTGCGGTTCGGTCGACGAAACGATCGCGCTTGCACGTGAACTCGCGCAGTCGGCGCGAGCCGGCGACATCATCGCGCTGGAAGGGCCGCTCGGGTCGGGCAAGACGACGTTTGTTCGAGCGTTTGCGGAATCGCGTGGCGTGGATGGCACCGAGATCAGCAGCCCGACGTATGTGATCTGTCACGAGTATCCCGTTGCTGGCGGACCGACGATCGTCCATATCGATGCCTATCGGATGCACGCCGATGACGATCTCGTGTCGTTGGGTGGCGAGGAAGTCTGGTCGCGCAACGATGTCATCCTGTTGATCGAATGGCCTGATCGGCTCGGTGACTCGATGCCGACGCCGACCATGCGAATTGAATTTGAGCATGTCGACGCATCAACGCGACGCCTCGTGATGTCATCGGGCGGTGCGGATTCAGCGTCTGATGGTGGGGCGGTCACGACCAGGCTGACTTGCCCGGAATGCGGCACGTCTGTGTCGCGTGACGCGGAGACCGCGCCATTTTGTTCATCGCGATGCAAGATGGTGGATCTGAACAAGTGGTTCGGCGGCAAGCACATGATTAGTCGGCCGTTGCAAGCCGACGATCTCGATGGTCAGTTCTGAGCGTCGAGGTCCGGCATCGCTCGCCCTTCCGGGCTGATCGCGTAAATCTGAAATCGGTGGGCGACCGGATCCCAGCCGTACTCGGCGCAGATGCGATCCCGGAGCGTCGCAAGCTCTTCATTCACGAACTCGATGTACTTGCCGGATCGCACGCACACGATGTAGTCGCGTGCCTGTCGGCCGTAGACGAGTTGGTAGTGCGACTGACGGTCATCGAAGAGCGCCTGCGTGATGATGCCGGCGTCCTGAAGAAGCTTGATCGTGCGATATGCCGTGGCCTTGGACACGCGGTGGCCTGCTTCACGCATTGCCATCAGAAGTTCATCGACCTCGAAGACGGCATCCCGTTCGATGATGGCATCGAGGATGTCAGCGCGTTCAGGTGTGTACTTGAGGTTCTGCTTGCGGAGGTACTGCCGGAAGACCGCGCAGAGCGGCTCCATGATTTCGAGGCCTTGTCCGGCAGAGGACTTCGAGTTGTCGGGTACTGGCGGCAGGTCCATGGTGATCAGTGTAGCTTTCCCACGGCATCCCTGAGATGCTGGCTTCGCTATGTCACCTTCAGCTCGTCACATTCTGGCCTTCGAGCCGTTCGATACGGGGTCGCATCGGGCCGTTCGGAGATTGATCGAGCGGCATTCGCGTCATCGCTGGACCTGGCTGACTCGGCCTGGGCGGGCGTGGAAATGGCGGATGCGAACTGCGGCGATCGACATGGCAGCCGAGGTTGAGCGCCGGCGTGCAGATATTGGTGATGTGGATGCGGTCCTGGTGACATCGCTGATGAGTGCGGCCGACCTCCGAGCGTTGTTGCCGGCCGATGTTGCGCGACTTCCGATGGTCATGCTGATGCACGAGAATCAGGCGGCGTACCCGTATCAGCATCGGCATTCGCACGAAGCGCAGCGCGATGCGCATTTTGCGTTGACGAATCTGACGAGTGTTCTTGCGGTCGATCAAGTGCTGTGGAACAGTGCGTGGAATCGGGATTCCTTTCTGGCGCACATCACCGATGTACTTCGTCATGCGCCTGAACGGGGTGCGGTCGATGTTGATGCTTGCGTGCGCGACAAGAGTCATGTCTGGTGGTTGCCGGTTGATACGGATGGTGTGACACGAGCGCATTCCGATGTGGGCGATGTCTGCCGGGTGGTCTGGCCACATCGATGGGAACATGACAAAGGGCCGGAGACATTGTTGCGGCTTGCTCGACGGTACAGCGAACGCTGGAATCTTCGATGGACGATACTTGGCGAATCGTTTCGTTCGGTGCCACGTGCATTGCAGGCGTTTGAGCATGAGTTCGCTGATCGCATTGACTGGTTCGGATTTGAGCCGGACCGATCGCGTTATCTGGAACGGATGGCAGCATGCGATTGGGTTCTTTCGACCGCGCGCCATGAGTTCTTCGGCATCGCGGTAGTGGAAGCACTGCGCCTGGGTTGCCTGCCATGGCTACCCACACGATTGAGTTACCGGGAACTCCTTCCCGAGCGCGCGCGGCACCTTCACCCCGGCGTCATTGGACTGGGTTCCAACTCCAACTCCGACTCCAATTCCAACTCGTGCAGCTCATGCAGCACAACCAATGCCGTTTCCAACGCTGAGAACGACAACAGTGCACGCGAGCAGGAGCGCGCGCACGGTCGCGCCCAGGCACATGTTGAAACACGTGCTGAACTCCAGCGCGCTGTATGTGCGCACCTCGCGCCAACCGCGCCCACCGCAGCGGTCAGCGCGTTGGATGCACACCTTGATGTGTTCTGCGATGATCAGTCGGCGAAGAGATCCAACTGGCCATCGAGCGCCGGCCGCCGGAACGATGCCGACGACAGGGGCTCAAGTTGACGTGTCAGGCCGTACCGATTCGCGAAGAGATCAAATGTCTCACGAATCTGTGCCGTCCACGGACCATCACCGATCAGCCGGCGTCCGAATCGGGGGCTGTACGTGCGGCCGCCGAATGTTTCGCGCAGGCGCTTGAGAACACGCGAGCGTCGATCCGGATACCAGCGCTCCAGCCAGGCCGTAAAGACGGATTCGACCTGGTAGGGAAGTCGAAGCATGACCCAGTTCGCGGTGTGCGCCCCGGCATTGGCGGCGGCACGGAGAACGGGAGCGATTTCGTGATCAGTGAGGCCCGGGACGATTGGTGCCATCATGATGCCGACGGGCACGCCGGCCTGCGAGAGGGTTTCGACGGCCCGAAGGCGGTCTGCCGGGGCACTGGCTCTGGGTTCCAGTCGCCGCGCAAGATCGGTATCAAGGGTGGTGATACTTAACATAACTCTGGCGGCCTGACGTTCAGCCAACAGGCGAAGCAGCTCGACATCGCGGGTGACGAGGTGGTTCTTGGTGACGATGGACACGGGCTGTCCGCAGGCGGCCATGATCTCGAGGCAGCTTCGCGTGATGCGAAGGCGGCGTTCGAGCGGCTGGTAGGCGTCGGTGACGCCAGAGAGAACGATGGGCTCGCCGGTCCAGCGAGGCCGGGCGAGTTCGTGACGAAGAAGGTCGGGGGCATCGCGACGGGCGACGATGCGGGTTTCGAAGTCGAGTCCACAGGAGAACCCAAGGTGTTCATGCGATGGTCTGGCGTAGCAATACGCGCAGCCATGTTCGCAGCCGCGGTACGGGTTGATCGTCCAGTTGAACGGCATATCCGGGCTGTCAACGCGGTTGATGATGGTCCGTGAGGTCTCGGCTTCGACTTCGGTGAGGACCTGGACGCCGGCGTCGATGTCGTGTTTGATGTGTTCACGGTGCTCATCGAGGACATCCAGGCGAAGGGTCTCAAAGCGATTGGGCGGGTTGATCGATGCGCCACGGCCACGGGCGTGACCAAGGCGTCGGGCATCGATCTGGCGTGTTGTGATTGAGCGTGGATACATACCGAACAAAATCCTATCACATGATGCCGGGAGCGGGCAAGTGATATGTTCGGACTTCGCTCGGTATTTCGACGTGGGTCCGGGAATGACCGTCAGCTGGCGCGGCGATTCAAGGCAACTGCCCCATCGCGTCCCATAATGCATGTTATGTAAAGGTGAGCTGGGGTTAGGGGCCGGGAAGAGGGATTCGGGTCGCCTCCAGCGTCTTGCGTGGGTTCATATGGTTCTCGGTCCTGCCTTCGATCGAAGCCGTCGGCATGATCTGTACAAGGTCTCGCGTGACAGCCGGTGTTGTGTCTGATCCCTGTGGCGTGCTCCCTGATTCGTCGATGCCACTTGGGGCATGACGGGTTTCAGGGGGCAGCTGATGCGCAGGCAGTTCATTGAAGCACAAGATCGCGCCTTGATGTGGCATGACGGGCACGGTGGCCGCGTGTCGATGACCGCGCCGCAGGGATGCCGGATCTCGTTCTGGCAGAACTGTCGAGTTTCGTACTTCAGGGCAAGTGTTGTGTTGTCTCTCATGGTCGGCGCGATCGTCGGGTTCGGCGCTAAGTACGACCAGTACGTCATTGATCAGGCGCGTGCGAGCACCATCCAGGACACGTCTGGACTCAATAAAGACAGCCAGACGCCACTCGGCCAGTTTCGGATGAGCGTTGATCGGCTTCGAGCAGATGGAGTCGCCCGGGCGATCAGCAACACGGTGCCCTCCACCGCTGAGTTCGACTTGAATATCTGGCTCTTGCAGCAGCGCGCTGCGAACGGGAGTGACGTGAATGCCGCTGCGTACGGGTGCGTTGTTGCGAGTTACGAAGCAATGCGTGGCGCGTACGAAGCATGGGCGGATGTTGCATCGGATGTCATGGTGCTGTCATTGTCACCGGAGGAAGCCGTCGCATCTGGTGCCTTGGAAGCACAGGAGCGCGCGATGTCATATCGGGAGTTCGGAGTCGCGGCTCGCGCGTATGCAGATGCGCTTGAGGCGTTCCCACAGGATGTTGCTGATCGACTGCATTCGGCTGGATACGCTGTCGGCTACGTGCCCCACGCTGAGCGAATCGCGGGCGTCGATGTGCAGGATGTGGGAGCAGGGTTGCGCCAAAGGGCAGCGATGGCAGAAGCGAATGCAGGGCTGATGCAGTTTGTCACGCATCATGCGAACGAGTTGTCGCTTCAGGATGGCGAGATCACGGCAACGGATCCAGACGTGTTGGATGGCTTCTTCGAACGATGCCGGGTGATTGACGATGTTGCGGATGATGCGCATCGGAGCGTATCACCGTCGCTGGCGGATGCGGACGACTGGTTCGTGATTCAGACCGTTCGTTCGCAGCGGCGCGGTCAGGCGCCGACGGAGGATGGCATGGTCACGGCGATCGTGAATCCGATTGAGCTGTGTCTATTGCGTATGCGCATTGAAGAGCGGGCGCAGATTCGGCATCCCGTGAGTCAATCGATTTCAGCATTTATGTTGGAGCGCGAATCGGAGCTTGAGGCATTCATCATTGCGTGGGACCGGGCCGTACACCCACCGGCTTCACTGGCATCGTTACTCCGGCTTGATGATGCATCGCTGAATGCGATGATTGCGAGTTGGCGTACGTTGAATGACGCCGGCGATGCATGGCTTGAGGCGTGCGAGGAGTATCCCGCGGTGATGCGCGACTTGTTCGAAGTTTATGGCGTCGACGAATCGTTTCGGCAGCGATTCGATGAGCAGGCACTGCTGGTGATTCGTGATGATGAGGCGAGGCTGCGTGGGGAACTGCAGGCGACTTCGCACATGTGCGATGCATTCGAGTGGATTCTCGCGCATCGGGAAACGCTGCGAGCTCGTGGCGATCAGCTTCTGGTTCCCACAGAGTCGCTCCGTGCAGAATGGCGAGCATTGCAAGAGTCTGTGAATTGGCGTGCGCTGCCGAAGGGTCTTCGGCAGACGAACCGTATGATGACCAAACTGCCGGCCGTCGAGTAGATGACGGGCGCGCGTGCCAGCGCTGTCCGTCGACGTGCAGCCCTATCCGACGCGATGCTTATCGGTCTCGACTGATGCATGTGTCTTGCGCAGGGTTCACGATCGGTATGGCTTTCGGGCGCACCATCCGAATACACAGAGCGGATGGCGGCTGATTCGCCGGATGTCGACGAACCTGTCATCAGGGGAAACGCATTCGGGAGGCACACATCATGCAGCAGACACTGGCGATCAAACGACGTGAGTCCGGCGTTCGATCAGCACCGGCGCACCGGCCGCAAGAACGCTCATCGACCACGCCCCCGCCCATGGCTCTGATTGGGAAGTCGTTAGGCCGGTCTCATGCGAAGCCGTCGGCATGATCTGTACAGGGTCTCGCGTGAAGGTCGTTGTTGCGTTTGATCCCTGCGGCGTGCGTTCTGTTTCGTCGATGCCATCTGAGGCAAGACACCGTCCAGGGGGCAACTGATGCGCAAGCAGTTCATTGAGGGTTATTCAACGCCGTTGAAGGTTGTTGACGTTGCGTCGAATTCGAGATCTCGAAAGCGTCGATTTGATTCGTCAGCGTTGTCCCTGCGGGATGCATGGGGCACATCGGTAAAGGCGGTTGGTTTGTTCCTCCTGCTTGCCGGCTACATCGGCCTCCGTTACGTTGCCGCGTCGAACCGTGCGGAGCGTCGATCCGGACCTGGCCGAGTGGTGCTTCGCCATGAGGCTCCACCACCAGTTCTGATGGTTGAGCTGCCGTCATCCTGTTCATCTGACTTTGAATCGGCTGCGATTGACCTTGGTGACGCTGAGCGCCCGTGGGCGTGGAATCTGACGACGCCGGCCATCGAGGCGTTTGATGCTGATGTGGCATTCATTCGGGAAGTCGGCTCGTCATTGGATGGGCGCGAGCCGGAGGCCTTTGAAGAACTCGCCGCCTCGCTCGTGCGCTTGCGTACGGCATACGGCGAATGTGCTGTTGCTGCCGCAGGAATGCCGTCAGGAGTCGAGGATCTTGCCACGGTCTACGCGTGGACTCTGAGTCGCCGGGATAAGTATGTTGATGCGTGTCATGGCTATGCACAACAGTCGCAATTGCTCGCGTATCGCGTTGAGCAATTTGATGATGAGTTGGATGGACGATTGAGGGCGGCAACCTGGTCACAGGAACATCGGGACGCGATGCAGCGTGCTGTTCCCTTCGACGATCAGGCATGGGCGGAGTTGCTCCTTCGGGAAGCAGCTCGCGCGTATGCGCTAGCTGATATCTACCAGTACGTTCTTAGCCTGCCAAGTGGTCTTCGTGGCAATGATGGTCACGTGTTTGTGGATGCTGGCGTCCAAGCTGGTTATGCCGCGCTGTGTACCGCGCTACTGACCGCGGAACGTGGCTTGCTCGACATGCGGCAGCAGTTGTCTGATGGCAATTGGACTTCGCGCGGTTCGGTATCGGTGTTGCAGGCTGAAATCCTCGGGACCAAGGACGACCTTATTCTCCGGCAGCTCCATTCTCCCAAGGTCATTCAGTCGCACCTTGACGATGTACGTCACCGCGCGGCTCACGGTGATGCGCGTGCGAAAGCGCTCGTGTGTGTTCTGGAGTCACGCATTGACCTCATGGCGTCCATGCAAGTCGTTGATTCGGAGCGTCTCTACGCCCCACTAATGCCCGTGATGATTCTCACGATGTCATCATCAGAATTGCGCGCAATCATCGAATCGTGGGAAGCATCGATCGCAGCGCATGATGCGTGGGTTGAATCTGGCGCGCGACTTCGCGACGACGTTGACTCGTGCGCCGAGGGGGCGGGCGTCAGTGCGCGGCTTCGTGATCGATTCCTGAACGAGCAATGTGGCCTGGTTGACGCAGGATTTGCCCGCGAGGTGGGACGCATCGAGAATACTCGTCAGATCATCGCCGTACTTGATTGGATTGACCGGCATCGTGACGCCTGGACGATTCGTGATCACTCGATTTACATCAGTGACCCGGCGATGCGTGAATCGTGGCAAGCCGTGTGCGAGCCGGTGCTGACGTACCAGATTCCTGCGGGACTGCGGACAACGCAGCGTCTCATCGCGACCGGGCATCAGCAGGCGCTCAGTAAGGCGAAGTGAATCGGGCCGTGTTTATCGGTCTCGACTGATGCATGTGTCTTGTGCAGGATTCATGATCGGCATGGCTTTCGGATGCATCATCCGGTTTTGCAGTGTGAATGGCGGCTGAGACGCCGGTGGTCGACGAACCTCTCATCAGGGGAAATGCATTCGGGAGGCACACATCATGCAGCAGACTCCAACGATCAAGCCACGTGAATCCGGCGTCCGGTCAGCACCGGCGCACCGGCCCCAGCAGCGGCCATCAACGGCGCCTCCACCGATGGCCCCGCTTGGAAAGGATGCAGGCCGGTCACATGCGAAGACGTTCGGCATGGTCGCGCTCGTCCTCGCGGGGATCGCAATCAAGGTGGGATTCCAATATCAGTTCGGAGGCTTCGCGGGCAAGGCGCAGGCGCAGGAGCAGCCAGTGCTTGTCCTGGACGAATCGCCGGCGGAGCGAGCGGCGCGACGAGAGCGGCTGTTGGCAGATCTTGGTATCGATCCCTCACGGACGCAGGTTGCCGCGCCGCGAGCAGCATCCGCGCCTGTTCGTGATGAAGAAGGCACCCTTTCTTTGCGTGCCTTGATGCAGCAGACTGCTACACAGAGGCAGCAGGATTTTGCTGAAACGGTTGCTGCGTATTGCGCACGGCGTGATGCGATTCCGTTCTGGGGGCGATCAGTAGACGACACGTACGCCGCGCGTGAGTTCGAGCTGCACCGCGCGTGGGCAAAAGGTGTGAGTGGACGCGATCAGGCATTGGCGGACTATATCGGTCCGATCCTGGATGACATTTCCAAATCGCATCGCCGACTGGTGCAGGCATCCTCAGGGCTGCCGGAATCGATGGCCGGCGCATCCGAGTGGTCCGGATGGAATCAGCACGAATTTCAGTCGCGCATCTCGTCGTATCGCAACTACGTGATTTCGGCGGCGGAGTTCAGCGCGTTCATGTTCGCGTACGACGCCAGTGTCCGAGATGCGATGCAATCACGAGGAACGACCGGTCATGACCGGGCACTGCTTCGTCAGCTGGTTGGTGCGGATATGCGCGTTGTTGGCGAGTATTGGTACGCCGAGATGGAGTTCTACAGCAGTATTGTGACGCTGTATGAGTTCCTTGACATTACACGTGGTTCATGGCGAGTCGTGGACACTGATGTGCAGTTTGAGCGAGCAGAGCATCAGTCACGGTACGACACGATGACTCGGGTCTGTCGTACGAAGTATCGCGCGAAGTCGAACGTGACGGTGCCGGAACGAGGGTGATCGTCGCGGTCCTGGCCCCGAGCCAAGGAGGGCGATGACTGGCAGCGTTCATGCCAGGGATTGATGAATCCACCCGGATGATGTGACCCTTCGGCGTGGGATCCGGTATCCTCTCCGGTCTTATGCAGATTGAAACATTCGTCTTGTGCCACGCCGCCACCGATTCCGGTCGCGGCCAGCTGAATGTCCTCGGGACCTTTGACATGCTGTTCGCTCGGCAATTGCCGGCGGTGCAGGCACAGTGTGCCATCGCACTGCGGATGCGATTCGAGCGATCAGAGCGTCGTGAACATCAACTCGCGATTTCGATTGTGGATGCGGACGGGACGAAGCTCGGGCCAGCGCCGGACATCAAGGTGCCGGTGAACTTCCCCGATCAACTGACATCGCACGCGTTCAACTTCATTTTCAATCTGCAACAGCTGCGGTTCGAACACTTCGGCGAATATGCGATCGGCGTGGCGTTGAACGGTGATCATCAGATGTCGCTGCCGTTTTCGGTGCGCGAGATGCCGCAACAGCAGCAGCAACAAGGCGGTCCGCCGCAGGATTGGCCGAAGATCGACCCGTCGCAGCGCGGGTGATTGACCGGTCAGTCAGCGCAGTTTGATGGTGACGAGGGCGATCATCGCAAAGACGACGGCGAGAACCCAGAACCGCGTGACGGTCTGTGATTCTGTCCAGCCGCCAAGCTGGAAATGATGATGAATCGGCGCGCAGCGGAAGATGCGCTTGCCGCCCGTCGCCTTGAAGTACCCCACTTGCATGATGACGCTGAGCGCTTCCGCGT
>JBCCFX010000125.1:0-12267 GCA_039029515.1 Planctomycetota bacterium | reverse complement strand
CTGACCTGCCCCCCAGAAACTGGTCCAGTGTGAGTGTTAGACTCCGCGGGTCCAGGGAGGGCATCGACTATGGCACGGACTCGTCACAAGCCTGAACAGATCGTCAACAAGCTCCGGCAGGCCGACGTGGAACTCTCGAACGGCAAGACCGTCGAGCAGGTCTGCAAACTCATCGGCGTCACCGCACAGACCTATTACCGCTGGCGTCGTGAGTTCGGCGGCATGAAGGTCGACCAGGCGAAGCGACTCAAAGTGCTCGAGCGCGAGAACGCCCGGCTGAAGAAGCTGCTCGCGGACGCCGAGCTCGACAAAGCAATTCTGCGCGAGGCCGCCAACCCAAAGTACTGAGCCCGGCACGCCGCCGACGCATGATTGAAGGCGTTCAGGAGCACCTGAACGTCTCGGAGCGTCGTGCGTGTCGGGTCCTCAGACAACCGCGTGCGACGCAGCGCTACGTCCCGATCGATTGCGATGACGAATCGCCGCTGACGCGTCGCATCATCGAACTGGCATCGGCGTACGGTCGGTACGGCTACCGACGGATCACGGCGCTGCTTCGCCGGGAGGGTTGGAACGTGAATCACAAACGCATCGAACGGATCTGGCGACGTGAGGGACTGAAGGTGCCGAAGAAGCAGCCGAAGCGTGGGCGTTTATGGATGAACGATGGCTCCTGCGTCCGGCTTCGGCCGGAACGGAAGGATCACGTGTGGGCGTACGACTTCGTCATGGCGAGGACACACGATGGCCGGCCGTTCCGAATGCTGACGATCATCGACGAGTACACCCGTGAGTGCCTGGCGATCACCGTAGCGCGTCAACTGAAGTCAGACGACGTGCTCGAGCAACTGGCGTGGTTGTTCGCGACGCGCGGCGTGCCGGCGCACATCCGATCGGACAACGGCTCGGAGTTCACGGCGAAGGTCGTGCGTGATTGGCTGAATGAGATCGGCGTGAGAACGCAATACATCACGCCGGGTAGTCCGTGGGAGAACGGCTACAACGAGCGGTTCAACGGGAGCTTGCGCGATGAGCTGCTGAACCGTGAGATCTTCTACTCATTGAATGAGGCGAAAGTGCTGGTGGAGCGCTGGCGAGTGGAGTACAACACGGTTCGTCCGCACTCGTCGCTGGGGTACAGGCCGCCGGCACCGGAAGCGGTGTTGGTACGTGATGCTTCACGGGATGAACGATGTGCAGCGTCGTTCGCTCCGCTCACGCCGCCGCACATCGACGGGCGCATGCACGTTCGATCTGTAACATTGGACGTGGACTAACAAGCTGGGGCAGGTCATCCTGCCATCGGACCAGATCCATGACCCATGCATCGACATCCGCGTTGGTGCCGTGTGTTCCAAGCACGAGCTGATCGTTCATGCTCAGATCAGACACCTCAAGTTCGTCGAATGTCGCTGGACTCGTGAAGACGACTGTCCTTGGTGTGGTCACCACGGCGAGCGAAACGCCGGTGCCGCTATACAGCAACGCGATCGTCCGCTCCGAATTGGGTGACAACGGCTGCATCGTGGTGGCATCGAGCACGCGTACAGTTGGGAATCGACCAAGACTCGGATACGTATCGAAGTCAAAGAATTCTATGAATGACGCAGGCACCCCAAGTTCGATGACATTGAGATCAGCGGGATCAACGATGATCTCAAGCGTGCCATCAAGTTTCGTGGGCAGAGCAGTATCGAAAATGCGAAGCCGCTCACACGTCAACGCTCCAGCGGCGTTCCGAACATGTGCCCGAATGATCGCATCCTCCGAACAGGCGAGTCCACCGAGACAATTGGTGACGCCGACACCATCGAGAATCTCGTCTTCGAGAACGAGCGTGTCATTGATGATGATCGGCGCGGCGATCGTTGCCTGTGGAATCGGTACTTCCTTGCTGGCGGCGAGGTCGATCACCATCTCGCCCGACTGAATCACCAGTTGTCCGGGCAGCGCGTCCAGCACATCGCCAACCACGACCGAGGCGTTGCTGCCGACAGACAGGTCGATTCCCTCGGTTTGGTCAATTCGCAGAAGCGCCGTGGCAAGCGTGGTGTCTTCCGTCACCTCAAGCTCACCTCGCACATCAAGCTGGCACGTATCGAGGCTTCCCGCGCCACGGAGGCTGACATCCGCGTTCGTTTCGATTCGAATCTCGTGCGAACCGACATCATCATTCTGGAGGAACACCACACTCTGCGATTTGACGATCGGCGTACACACACCGCCAAAGCTCACCACTTCGCCATACTCTGGCACGCCATTGGGGCACCAAGCCGAATTGTCTGTCCAGTCAACAAACGTACCGCCTGTACCACAGCATGTGCCGGCATCAAAGCTCACGAGGCATAACGTGCCATCGCCCTGATACGCTCCGCCAGACATGAACGAGCAATCCTGTGCGGATTGAATGATGCAGCCGCCTCCCGGCAGTATGCATGCGCCCTCCACGGCGAAACATGCCGACGATGCGCAGTTGGTTCCCGCACCCTGAAAACGACCTGCCAGCGCATCACATGAAGCTGAATCGTCCGTCAATACGCATTCAGCATTACAGAGACAGCACGCCCCTGGAGGCGTTGGGCACATGACGTCAATACACTCTGTGTCATTGCCTTGATACACGCCTCCAATCTGCAGGCAGAATGAGGCTATCGGCTCGAAACAGCTACCATTGGGCGTACAACATGCGCCGGACGGGCATGAGCCACAAATCTCCTCAATGCACATCGTATTGTCGCCCAGATATGCCCCTCCGGAAGCCGAACAATTCGATTGCGTGGTGTTAACACAGCTGCTGAGACAAGGTTCGCCCGGATTGAGGCAGCATGCGCCCGATGGCTGCGGTTCTTCGCCGCCGTATGAGACTGACGACATCGTTATCACGGCGATGATTGAAACCAATCCCTGCATGACACGGACCAGCGTCTGATTCGCACCCAACCTCGACACACTCAACATCACTGATTCCCCTCCACGTCGTCCCCGGATCATGCGCTGAGAAGGACCCAGCATAGTGAGTGACGTCTGCGTACACACGAATAGCTTTGCGCATCGGGTACAGATGAGTCCCGTCGACTCGCAATAAGACGCCGATCAATTCGAACCACACGGTCATCGATGCGTGTGCATATAACGGGCTCGTTCGACTGAGGAACCACCAACTGGCGACAACGGTCTTTCCAGGCGCATCTGGTTTCCCCAGCTTCACACGCTGTGCGGGCGAGGTATCGATAGAGTCCCAACGCATGACGGGGCGGCGGTGTGGTTCAGATTCTGGTGGAAGCGGCCGCTGCCCCTCCCCTACCGCACCGTGCTCTTCACCATCGCGATGATCCCCGCCCGGATCGCCGCCGGCAGGTCGGGCCATGCCTCCACGACCGCCGCCAGATCGCGGTCATGCGCGGGGTTTTGCGTTCCAACTGCTGTGGTATCTGCGGGGGTCGGATTTCCTGCGTCCGCAAGTGCCGTCCGACCATCACCTTGTGAACGCGATCGACTGTCGAGGGGCAAGGTATGGGTCGATTCGAATCCGGCCAGCCCGACATTGATGACGATCGGTGGGATTCCTCATCGGACCCGGATCACGCATCGTTCGCCGACGTCAGGCGCTCACGCCATTCGTCGGCCAATGCGTCATACCCCGCATCCGGCTCTTCGGCGTGCCAGGCGTCATACAGGTCAACGAAATATCCCATCACGCGCGTCACGCGTTCGTGGCGCGCGCCATGTTCGTCGAGCAGCACCGGATATGCCAATTCGAGTTCGGCTTCCGCTTCGTCGTATCGTTCTTCATGCCATAAGACCCGCGCGAGCGCGCCACGTTGATGTGCGACCTGATGTGGACTGTGAACATCGTCGTTGTTGACCATCGCCAACGCGTTGCGTGCCAGAGGTTCGGCCTCTTCGAGACGCCCCTGTGCGGCAACCACCAACGACAAATTGCCTTGTCGCTGCGCTTGTACAAGGATGCCAGAATGAATGTCCGTTTCGATCGAGCGGCGAATGTTCTGTTCCGCCGCTTGGAACTTGCCGAGTTTGTACTGCACGAACCCGAGGTTGTGACGAAGCAGATGTTCGTGATACTGCCATGACGGTGCCTGCTCGAGGATGTCAAGCAGTTGCTGTTCTGCCGCCTCATCATCACCCCGCTCCTCGAGAATCCAGGCGAGCGTGACGAGTTGATTCGTTCGAGACGGATACATCCCGACGAGCTCGAGGAGTTGCTGGTCGATCCGCCTGAACTCCTGCTCTGCCTCTTCGTAACGCCCCTCGCGCGCGAGGACGATACTTGGCAGAAACGTATATCTCAGGCGGTGAAACGAGCCTGATGTAATGCCCGCAATCGACCCAGCTGAGGCCAGTCCGGCATAGCGGTGCCGATTGGCAGGGGAGCCGTCAAGCACCGCATTCGACAGGAGCATCTGGTAAACAAAATCTGTTGGATCAAGATGCTCGATCGCACGCCGCGCTCCGTCATCGGCCAATACTCTCGCTCTGGCAGCATCTCCATTCTGACGAAAATACAGTCCCATGAGCGCGGTCGTGTAGAGGGTGTTCCGATTGTCTGGCCCCAGCACTCGACGCTGCGCTTCCAGGAGCAGATCGATCTCCTTGTCTGACTTTTGCTGGCGATAGGAATCATGTATGAGTATCTGGCCGCGCGCAATCAGCGTATCGGGGTGCTCATCGCCAAGATGCTCTTGGCGAATTGCAATGATCTCGCGATGAAGCGCGACCAAGTCGATGTCCGGGATGATGAGCCCACCCCAGATCACGCTGTAATACGATTCCAGTAGCTCCTGCAACAACCTTGTACGAAGCACCGGCTGGTCGGCAAACTGCTCGTTGATCGAATGTATCGATGATGACCATAGTGTTGTGGCGATAACCTGAGTCGAGACAGTCCGCGGGTCGACGCGCAGGAGAAACTCATCGAACTCGGCGTCAGCATGTTTGACATCATCCACAGACTGGTTCGTGGACGATGCGTACTGCTCGACCATCACCTTATACATCTGCTCGGCGAATCGATCCGGCGTCAGGGATTGAAGCATCGACGCCTGAAAGTCCGACACCTGTTCGAGATCGTGCAGCGCATCTGCGGTGTCGCGGCGAGCGTTCTCCGCCCGAAACGCGAACGTTGTCGACACGATCGTTCCCAGCAGCAGCGTCGCCGTGGCAATCGTCGTGCCGGTCACCAGCGCGGTATTTCGACGAACGAACTTCCGCGCGCGGTAGATCCGCGTCGGCGTGCGAGCGAGAATCGGCTGATCATCCAGATGCCGGCGAATGTCCGCCGCCATCGCCGCCGCCGACACGTACCGTTGGTCCGGCTCGCGCATCAACGCACTGCCGATGATCGTCGCGATGTCACCCTTGTACCGCGGCGAAATCTCGTCCAGACGTAGCGGATCGTGCTGCGAGAGATACTTCAGCCCCTGTGCGATCGACATCCCGGAGACATCGTGCGGCAGTCGCCCGGAGAGCAGTTCGAAGCCGATCACGCCCAGCGCGTAGATATCCGCTGACGGCGTCATGGCTTCCGCACCGTGTTCGAGTTGTTCCGGCGCGATGTATGACAGCGTGCCGAGAATCTGCCCTTCGCGGGTCATCGTCTGCAGATCAATCGAATCCTGGCCGGTCGAACTCGCAATTCCGAAATCCAGCACCTTGGCCCGGCCGTCATCATCCACCAAAACGTTGTCGGGTTTCAGATCACGATGGATGATGCCCTTTTCATGCGCGTACTGCACGGCACTGCAGATCGTCGCGAGCAATTCGATTCGCTCGCGGTCGCCAAGCTTTCGCACATCCGCGAATTTGGTCAGCGGAAGGCCATCGATGAGTTCCATCGCGAAGTACGGCTGCGCGCCTTCACCGATGTCGAGAATGCCCGCATCGTAGACTTGCGCGATCCCCGGATGCTGCAAGCGACCGAGGATCTCGGCCTCGCGCTGCAACCGAGCCGCCATCGCAGCGTTGCCGCGCTGCGCATGAACCATCTTCAATGCGACGCGACGGCGCGGTGTGTCCTGTTCCGCTTCGTACACCGTGCCCATGCCGCCCGCGCCGATCTGGCGAAGCACGCGAAAACGTCCGACATGAGTCGGCGCTGTCGAAGGCTGCACAATCGTCTCGCGCGAGGCATCAGTTCCGATGTCGGCATGCAGACGTCCGCGCTGGTCGTCAATCGCCGCATCATCGAGGATCGCCGGAACCTCAACTTCGTTGCCCTGTGCCAGCAGCGCAAGCACTTCAGCGCGAAGTGAATCATCATCACCGCATGCTTCGGTAAGGAATGACTCGCGTGAATCGTGATCAGCAATCCCGCGAGCTTCGGTATAGATCGTGAAGATCCGCTGGTAGTGGGCCGGGTCGTTGATCTTCATCGGTTCGATCCTGTTCTGTGGTGCCCGTGGCTACGGACTGCGGTCGGTCAGCGCCCGGCTGAGCCATGCCCGCGCCATGCTCCAGTCGTTCTCAATGGTCCGCGTCGTCACGTCGAAGTACATGGCGATTTCCGGGATGGTCATCGCGCCGAGCAACCGCATCTCTGCGACCCGCGCATGCCGTTCATTCAATCCCGTGAGATCGGTCAACGCCGAATCCAGATCGATCAGGCTGATTGCCGTACTCGGCGGTTGATTCGGATCTTCGACCGAGTGATTGTCGTCAAGCACAAGCGTGAAGTCATTGCCACCCCGCTTTTCCCGCCGTTGCGCTTTGGCATAGTCCGACAACACCTGCCGCATGGCCTTCGACGCGATCGCGAAGAAATGCCCGCGATTCTCGACCGATTCAAGATGCGGCGAGAGCTTCATCCATGCTTCATGGACCAATGCTGTCGGTTGCATCAGCGTGATATTGCCGCGACGACGCTCGTGGTTGTGCACCAATGCGCCGGCAACGTCGCGTAGCTCGCCGTACACGAGTTCCAGCAATCGGTTCGGTGCGGCAGCGTCCGCCGTCGTGTCGTGAAGTGTTGTGAGGAGGCGTGAGACTTCACTTGTCGCCACGCCCCCAAACTGCATGCCGTCCTCTGACATGCAGACCACTGTACCACGATCGAAACCCGAATTGAATCGCCAATTCAGCCTTGAGGTCATCGCGACCATGGCTTACGGACACGCACCAAAGTTGTTGATCACCGCCAACAAGTCATCGATGTTGATGATGCCGTTCCCGAATGTGCCGTCACCGTTATCCGGGGAGCTGTCGCACGGCCCGCCTGGATCGCCGAAACTGTTAAGGACTTGCAACAGATCATCGATGTTCACTTCGCCATTGCCGAACGTCCCATCACCATTGTCCGGCATACAGTCCCACGGGCAGGGCTCCGCCGGACACGCGGCTACGATCGCGTCGAACACCTGCACATTGTCGTTGGTGGTATCCGCAACATGAATACGACCGGCACCGTCCAGCGCAAGGCCCCATGCATTGTTGAAAGGCGTACCGCCGCCGTTAGAACCATCGAAGCTGAACAGGAACGCGCCCGCGTTGTCGAAGACCTGGACGCGATCATTGCCCAATTCCGCAACGTAGATCCGTCCCGCTGAATCCACATCGATCCCGTACGGGAAGGTGAACTGTCCATCGCCGGAGCCTGAACTTCCGAACGTGAACTGGAACGTGCCAGCGCTGTCGAACACCTGCACCCGATCGCCATCTTCTTCCGTCACGTAGATTTGACCGTTGGCATCGACCGCGATCCCGTTCGGATCCTGAAACTCGCCATTGGCCGTGCCGAAACTCCCGAATGCGAATAAGAACGAGCCGAAGCTGTCAAAGACCTGCACGCGATCGCCCGCTTCGGCGACATAGATGCGGCCCATCTGATCGGTCGCGATATCTCGCGGTGAGATGAACTGGCCATCACCCGTGCCCGATGAACCAAACGCAAACAGGAATCCGCCGCCCAGCGTGAACACCTGGACACGATTGTTGACCGAGTCTGCGACATAGATGCGACTGTCATCTACGTGGAGACCGCGCGGGAAATTGAACTGACCGTTGTTTGTCCCGAAAGACCCGAACGAGTCCAGGAACACACCAGCGCTGTCGTGAATCCGTACTTCGGAGCTGTTGAATCCAAGCGAGTAGATTCTGCCTGCCCCATCAACGGCAAGGCCGCGCGGACCGCCCGGATTGCTGTACCCGAATGCAAACGATGAACCAATCACCTCGTCCATCACACCGCAACCGCATGTGCCCGGCTGCGTCTTCATCGGGTCCATCGGACACAGATCACATTCATCACGGACACCGTCACCGTCAGAGTCACCGTCCGAGCACAGCACGTTGATCCCGAGTGACGCGCCGCCCAGTGCAGCGCATTCCGTCTCCGTCACGAACATGCATCCCTGACCAGTGCAGCACGCACCCGGAACGCAGCCCAGGACGCCTTCCTGCGCACAGGTCGTGCCGTCGCCGAGGTAGACCCCGCCCGCGAAACCGCAATTCGTTGATGAAAGGTCGATGCATCCCTGACTGGTGCAACACGCACCGGGCAGACAGTCCGGCCCGCCGTCCATGTTCAGGTCCGCCGCCACTGGGTTGAACACCTGAACACGATCGTTACGAGTGTCCACGACGTACATGCGCCCTGCACGATCCACCGCGATATCCTCTGGCGAGTCGAATTGCCCGATGCCGGTTCCGACGCTTCCGAATGTGAACAGGAAAACCCCGCTGCTGCTAAACACCTGTATCCGGTCGCTGTTCGAGTCCGCCACGTAAATCTGTCCCGCGCCGTCCAGTGAGACGCCTCGCGGCGAATTGAACTGACCGTTTCCAGATCCGCCGCTTCCGAATTCAAATTGGAAACCACCCCCGCTGTCGAACACCTGCACACGACTGTTGTTCCTGTCCACCACGCATATCCGCCCTGAGCCATCCACCGCAATGCCTTGCGGGAAGTTAAATTCCCCGTCTCCAGATCCGCCGCTTCCGAACGTGAATTGGAAACTGCCCGCGGTGTCAAATACCTGAATGCGGTTGTTGTCCGTGTCAGTTACGTAGATCAAACCAGAAGCGTCCACAGCAATCCCCCGCGGCCGGTTGAATTCGCCGTTCCCAGTCCCAGTACCTCCGAACGCGAACAGGAAGTCGCCGTTGATGTCAAAGACGCTGACGCGATCGTTGTCGACATCAACCACATGAATCCGACCCGCGCCGTCCACCGCGATACCACTCGCGAAGCCGAATTGGCCGGCGCCCATTCCGGGGCTTCCGAACTCGAAGAGGAAACTACCGGCGCTGTCGAATACCTGCACACGATCATTGTCTGAGTCTGCCACGTAGATCCGGCCCGCCGCATCTACCGCAATGCCGCGCGGCCGGTCAAACGGGCCGTTGCCTCCAAATGCGACATCAATCGCGGCATTACCAACCGTCTCTGACACACCGCATCCGCAGATCCCCGGGAAAATTTTCTCCGGATCATTCGGACAGCCATCACACACGTCCGGCACACCGTCGCTATCTGTATCCGCATCCGTGCAGAACATCACGCCCGCATCAACCCCGCCCAACGCGGCGCATGCGGTGTCATCCAATTCCATGCATCCCAGCGGAAGACAGCACGCCCCGAAACCGCACACGACATCCAGATCGAATGCCCCGGCGTCAAAATTCACTCCGTCCACGAATATGTAGTACGTCGTCCCGGCCGTCGCCTCGAAGAACAACTCTTCCATGCCACCTGCGCCCGCCATGTCGCTTCCGGCCACACAGGTTTCGTTGATGGCGATGCAACTGGTCGATGTATACAACGCCAGATCCGCGCCGCTCGTCGGCGACAACGTCACCTGCACGTTGCAGTCATTCGCCGGCGTCAGGCGGTACACCGAGTCCGGCCCAAGCCCTGCACTCGCACCCATCACGCAGCCCATTGGAACGTAGTCATCCAGGGTTCCATCTGCGCTGGTGTCACCGCTTGTCGAGAACCCCTCGTTTGATCCGGTGCTGAACTCGCAGATGTCGTTCAATGCGCGCAGTGTGCAGCCCTCTTGTGAAAGCTCGCTGACGCTCAGGTCGAATGTGCCCGACGATCCTGCCACTCCATCGACGATGATCCGATACAGCGTGTCAGCAAACACGATTTGGGATATGGTTTCGGTCTCGCCTGCGCCGCCACTGTCACTGACGTTGACGCAGCCTGCCGCGACATCACCGCAGTCTGTGACCAAATACATCGACAGATTCGCGCCGCTCGTTGGCGTCAGCGTGAACGTCAACGCACAGTTGGCGTCGAGCGCGAATGCATAGATTGCATCCGGCCCAAGGCCAGTAAATGGCTCCTGTGTCCCGGACGCGCACGCTCCCGCAGCGCTCAAGTCAACATCATCGGCGAGTCCGGTTGTGTCGCCGCTTGTCATCACTGGCAACGGTCCAGTCAGAATGGTCGGTTGCGCACAGGTATCACCACCAAGACCGGCCATCGCCGGCGACCCGACCAGGCTCAGCAACATCAATCCCAACACGAACAACGCAGCACGCCCATTCATCATGACAATCAACCCTTTTTCTTTTCCTTGACCGTTCAATTTGCTTCTCACTTACGGACACGCACCAAAGTTGTTGATCACGCCCAGCAGGTCATCGATGTTGATGATGTTATTGCCGAACGTGCCATCACCATTGTCCGGCGCGTTGTCACACGGCGAGTCGGTCATCCCGAACGCGTTGATGACCGCCAACAGGTCATCAATGTTGACGTTGCCGTTCCCGCCTGACGGCGCACAATCCCACGGACAGGGCTCGGCAAGTTCCTCCCCGTCGGCCCAGAATCCGCCGGTTAACTCAAAGGAGGCGGAGGTCAACGTTGGCGTTGCATCGTGCTGACCGATCGTGCCGGCGACGGCGAACGATGGACTCGTCGATGTGCCGCCGCTGCTGTCGACGGTGAATGTCGAGATGTCAAAGCCGGTGCCGGCGATCACGGCCCCGGCCGATGCGACGGCCAGGGCGGTGAACATGGTCAGATGCCGGAGGGACGCTGATGGTGCAGTCATGGGTGTTCTCCTCGTGACGGCTCACTGATTCGGCCGTCCACCCCCATACACGACGCCGGCCGATCGACCCCGAAATAAGGGTGTGGGTTTTTCTCACTTTTCTCAGTGCGCATCATCGCGACGAGAAATCACGGCTTTTCTTTTCGGGGTGTGCGCTGCCACGTCGTGTGTGGGGGTGACGGATGGCTGCGGCGGGTGCTGCCGACGGATCCGGTCATCAACGTGCAAAATTCGAGGAGAACTCATATGTGGCGAACTTCAGCATGTCTCATCGGCGGCGCGGCCTTGTGCGGCGCGAACGTCGCGATCGTCAGCGCAGCCGACGTCCCGCTCGGCACCGCCTTCACGTATCAAGGCCGACTGTCACAGGCCGGCAGCGCGGTCGCCGAACCGATTGATGTTCGCGTGCGCCTGTTTGATGCCCCCACCGATGGCGTCCAGGTCGGCACCGAGCTCGAGGCACTGCTCGTCGACGTCGAGAGCGGCGTGTTCACCGTCGATCTCGACTTCGGCGCGCAGTTCAACGGCAGCGAGCGCTGGCTGGAGATCGATGTGAAGCTGTCCAGCGGCGGCACGTACGAAACGCTTTCGCCACGCCAGCCGGTGCTGCCCGCACCGGTCGCGCTCTTCGCGCTGGACGGCAACGCAGGTCCGACCGGGCCGGAAGGTCCGACGGGACCGGCCGGCGCTGATGGCGCAACGGGACCGGAAGGTCCCGAAGGCCCACAGGGTCCGCAGGGACCGGCGGGCGCGGATGGCGCACCGGGATCGATTGGCCCCGAAGGCCCAATGGGAGCGGAAGGCCCGGCCGGCGCGGTCGGTCCACAGGGACCGGAAGGCGCATCGCCGTTCACGCTGAATGGGCTGGACGCGGTGTACACGCAGGGCAACGTCGGTGTTGGGACGACGGCGCCAGATGTACCGTTGCACATCGTGACTGGCGGCGGAACGGGAATCCGCGTCGAGAGCCCGGGCAACAACTACTTGCAATTCAAGTCCGACACGAACAACTTGATGGGCGTCGCATTCTCCCGAGACGAAGAGTTCGACGGCGGCCTGTATTACGACACTTCGCAACGTCTCTTTCTGCAAACCGGTGGCAATCTAACACGAATGCTCATCGACGGAAGCGGCAATGTTGGTATCGGAACGACGTCGCCCGACCGTCCATTCCACATCTCCGATGGCACACCCGTGTCACCGAACTTCACGTTCTCGGATTTCCTGATCACCGCCGAAGACGCGATAGTGG
>JBCCFX010000124.1:0-12365 GCA_039029515.1 Planctomycetota bacterium | reverse complement strand
GTCGGCTTCCACTGCTACGTCCAGCCGAAGAACGGCGATGATGCCAACGCCAGCACCGAATCATCCGGGGCCGATTAATGCCCGACCGCCGCACATTCCTTCAGATCGCCGGCGTCGCCGCGGTCGCTCCGCCCTACGTCGTTCCTCATGGCCGACAGGAACCGCCGCGCGCACCGTCGACACAACCGACGACCGCTCCCGATGACTCCCCGCACGAGGACACACCGTTGTTCGAGATCTCACTCGCCCAGTGGTCACTGCACCGAACCCTCTTTGCCGGCGAACTCGATGCACTCGATTTCGCGAAGTCCGCCGCCGAAGACTTCGACATCCACGCCATCGAATACGTCAACTCCTTCTTCAAGGACAAGGCGAAGGATCGCAGCTACATCGATCAACTGAAGCGAAACGCCGAAGCGCATGACGTCAAGAGCCTGATCATCATGGTCGATGGCGAAGGCAACCTCGGCGCACCGGATGAACGCGAGCGCATGACGGCGGTCGAGAACCACTACCAGTGGGTGGAAGCCGCAAAGCAACTTGGCTGTCACAGCATTCGTGTGAACGCTCGATCGGAGGGCACCTACGACGAACAGCGCGACCGCGCTGCGGATGGCTTGCGACGCCTCTGCGAATTCGCCGACGATCACGACATCGATGTCATCGTCGAGAACCATGGTGGTTTGTCATCGAACGGCGCGTGGCTCGCCGCCGTCATGAAACAGGTCGAACATCCGCGCTGTGGCACCTTGCCGGACTTCGGCAACTTCCACATCGGCGATGGTGAGTGGTATGACCGCTACACCGGTGTCCGAGAACTCATGCCGTATGCGAAGGCCGTGAGCGCGAAGTCCAATGACTTCAATGACGACGGTGAGGAAACGAATACCGATTACGTCAGGATGATGACCATCGTGCTCAAAGCAGGCTATCGCGGCTTTGTGGGCGTGGAGTACGAAGGCCAGACATTGCCCGAAGCCGAAGGCATTCGCAGGACGAAGGTGCTGCTCGAGCGCGTCCGAGAACAGCTCACACCAAAGTTCCAGTGACGCCACTCAATAACCGATGACCATTCGTTGCCGCTGCCAACCGCGTCGGCTTCATGACTGCGCGCTCGGCCTCGAATCCCGAATCCCGAATCCCGAATCCCGAATTTCATTCTTCATGACCCTTCCTTTTCCAACCTGGGACGGCATCGACCGACGCAACCGCGATCGCGAAGCCGATCCGCGCGCGGAGCACCTCGACACCGTGTTCTCGCTCGCACGCACGAGCGAGATCTACGACCAGGACACCGGCGAACACGTCCTGCGCATCCGCCACATCGTCGAACGTCTTGCGATCGCACTGTCATGGACACCCGCCGACGCCTCCCTGCTTGGCTGCGACGCCATGCTGCACGACATCGGTAAGCTCTATGTACCGACGACCATCCTGAACAAGGATGGTGCGCTCGATGACGATGAACGCATGATCATGCAACTGCACACTGTGCGCGGTGCACGCATGCTGAACAGTCCGGCGTCCATGACGCAAGCCGCCAACATCGCGCGGCATCATCACGAGCACTGGGACGGTTCCGGCTATCCTGATGGTCTCGCTGGCGAAGACATTCCGATCGAAGCCCGCATCTGCGCCGTGGCTGATGTCCTCGATGCATTGATGAATCGACGGGCGTACAAAGAGCCATGGACATTTGATCGCGCGGTGAACGAGGTACGCAGCCTCGCCGGTACGCAACTCGATCCTGGCGTCATCGCCGCGCTCGAAGCGTGCAACGATGATGGTTCGTTGTCACAGTTGTTCGGCTTGTCCGATCGTTGTGCGATGCCGAAAGACCGCGACGCGGGATGAGGGCTTTGGGCTGTGGGCTGTGGGCTGTGGGCTGTGGGCTGGCGAACATCGTAGGGCAGGCTTGCCAGCCTGCCTTGATCATGGACGTCCAACGCCCGACTGGTCGCCGAATTCACCGCAGGCCAATACTCGTCGTCACACGAACATTCACCACCCGACGACGCTCTGATACCGCGTTTCACCGTGCTGCCAAAGCGCCGGCACGATGCGCTCGACGCGATCGACTTCCGTGCGATCCTTGAAATAGACACGCAGGGTAAAAGGCGTCTCCGCGTCCATGTCGTATTCCCACGCCTGTTCGTTGAAGTTCACGAAGTCCGGCGCACCGACGCACGTCAGGACCTCCATCGCGATCATGCCCGCTTCGATACACTCCACGCGTTCGGCCCGCGGCGCCGGCAACGGCGGCGGGGTCACGAACGAACCAAGTCCATGTTCAGCCTTTGCGCGGAACTTCGTGCACGGTAGCGGCGTCGGTTTCTCGCCCAAACGGCGGAGCGCGAGATGGACCTCCCGACGAAGTCCCATCGTTGTCAGGTCGAACGGGTTGATCGCGCCGACGGCGTAACGATTGTGTATGTCGAAGGAACCGCCGGCAGATCCAACTTCTTCGGAGGCTTCAAGCACGCGCAGGAATGGAATGGCATCACGTATGCTCATGCGGCCAGCCAGATGGACGGCAGTGGCCACGGCGCTACGCGTCGAGTAATCCGATTTGCGTTCTGGCAAATCGATTTGATTGCTTGCAATCTCGAGTGTTTCGAGCACGTACGCACGGTCCGCGGCGTCACAAGCTTCGACCAGATCATCGTCCGGCCGACTGACGGTCACTGATTCCGAGACGTTGATAATGACCCGACGATCCCACCATGCCCGGACGACGAAGTACGTACTTCCTTCGTGGCTCAGAAATGACCATCGCGAGCGACCGGCCCACATCCGACCCGCGGTTGTCCTGAGGACAAACTTGTCCTGCTCGTCCGCCGAGAACTTCTGGATCAGATTCAGCGATACATCAATGCGACCATCGGCTGGATTGAGCACGTACATGTTGTCGCCACTGGTACAGATAAGAACGTGCCGCTGATCATCGAGAAAAAGCGAGACCGGCGACTGCTCATTCTTGGCCTGCCGGCGCGTCCAAAGCACGCTGCCGTCCTGTGTGTCGATCAACGTGTACGTAAAGTTGCGAGCGAACGGTCGACGCTTCTCACCGGCGTTGTCTGGACTCGTCGCCTCCAGCACGTATCGACCATTCGGCGAGGTCGCGGACGTGTCGAAGTAGTACCGATCCGTTGCGTGCGCCGGCGTACTCACAGTCGCGAGCATCACGATGAACACCAGCATCGCCGTGGACACGAGGACACGCGTTATTCGCATCGCAGACCCCTTGAGTTGTCAAACCGACGCTCACTGCCCGAGTGCGGCTCGCTCACTCATCCGGCTCAATCGTCACGCACAGTTTCTTGGTCTGGAATTGCTCCTGCAGCAGTTCCGCGTATTCCTGATGCGTGGTCACCAGCAGCGACAAGCCGGCATGATGCGCCTCGAGCATGCGCACGAGCGCCATCTGCGGCGTCAGCGTTGTGAGTTCGAGAATCGCCTCAATGACATACCCCATGTCATTGACTTCATCGTTGTGCAACAACACTTTCCATTGCGGCATCTTGTCGAGCCGAGGCTTCGGCGGCGCCGGCTTCGGTCGAACGATCGTCGCCGTGCCTGCACCCTGATCAGCCGGGGCGTCGTGTTGATGATCCTGCTCACTCATGTGTCATTCCCTTGACAAACCAACGTGCGATTCGGGGCGAACACCTGTCGCTTCGATTTCAATCGGCCAGATGCTGGTGCGGATTTAAGCCCGGTCAGGCCCGCAGGTCAACTGAATTCGAAGTGCTTCCACCGCCTATGCCGGCGAAACTTCAGACCGGCATTCTTCGGTCATGAACTTCACCACTTCCTTGATGTCGTTCGTGTCCTGGTAGATGCGACGCTGACGCCGGGCACCCGTGCCGTTCTCGAGAATGTCGTCCAGATATCCGAGTTGCTCGGCACAACCGAGTCGCTCTGCGTACGGGATGCAACGCTCGATCAGCCGCTTGGCCACCTGCTTGGCCGGCACCGCGAGCATCGTGTCAGGATCGATGAACGTCGCTTCCATGCCGTACCGCGCGGCGTGCCACTTGTTCTGCTTCGCCACCATCGGGTGGCAATCGAATAGATACGCACCGCGATCGATCTCCGAAGAAATCCCTGCCACCAGCGATTGCGTCAACGCCACCAGGCCGAGCAGATGGCGCATGTTCAACGGCTGATCCATCACACGAATTTCCACCGTGCCGAAATCATGATGCGGACGAACGTCCCACCAGATCTCCTTGATGGATCGAATGAAACCCGTGGCCTTGAGGTTGTTGATCAGCCACACGTATTCCGACCAGTTGCGCAGTGTGTACGGCAGGCCCGCGGTCGGCAACGCTTCCATGATCTTCGTGCGGTATGAAAGCATGCCGGTATCGCGTCCGCACCAGAACGGTGAGTTCGCACTGAGTGCAAGCAGCGTTGGCAGATGGCGCAACATGCGATCGCACATCTGAATCGCTTTGTCGCCGGAATCGACGCCGACGTGCACGTGCAGTCCAAAGACCACCAGTCGTCGCGCGACATCCTGCATCGTGTCCATGAGCCATGCGTAGCGCTCGCCGGGACTGATCGACTGATCATCCCAACGACTGAACGGGTGCGTGCCGCCCCAGATGAACTGGAGTCCGAGTTTCTCGCCGGCCTCGTGCGCCCACGCCATCTTCCGGGTGAGGTCTTCCTCGACTTCTCGAACGGACTTGCAGACATCTGTACAGATTTCGCAGTAGCTCTGCATGAACTCCGGTTTCACGCACGCGCGAATGTCGTCCGGCACTTCGTTCATCACATCCGTGATGCGATTCGTCAGCGCGAACGATTTGGGATCAACCAGTTGGAGTTCGACCTCGACGCCAAGCGAATGAGTCGGGCTTGCATTGAAATGGTATTGCATGAATGCCTCCGCTCGTGGCCGTCGCCGGCCGCCCCACACAGGATAACCGGCCTTACTGCGCCGCCGCCAGCACCGCCGATCGTGCCATCACCTTGGCTCCGATCGCGAGTGCCTTCTCGTCGATGTCGAAATGACTGTTGTGCAGCCCACGACGCTCGTGCGGTTGCGGCATCGCGGCTCCGAGACGAATGATCGCGCCCGGTACGACCTGCTGGAAGAACGCGAAGTCTTCCGCGCCGATGCTCGCCACATCAATCGTCTGCACCGCCGCGGGCCCGAGCAGATCCGTGCCGACGCGGGCCATGAGTTCGACCAGTGAACCATCGTTCATCGTCGGCGGAACGAATCGCTGGAAGTCCAGTTCGACTCGCGTGCCGGTCGCTTCACTGACGCCTCGCGCAACGCTTCGCATGCGCTCCATCACGCGGTCAAGGTCCACCTGGCGCATCGCACGAATCGTGCCACCAATGATCGCAGTATCTGGAATCGCGTTGTATGCCGTACCGGCATGCATTGCAGCCACGGTGAGCGCCAACGGATACCGCGGATCCTTACTGCGCGGTCCGAGCTGATAGAACAGGCCCACAAGGCTCGTGGCCGCAGGAATTGGATCCACCGCTTCGAACGGGCGCGCTGTGTGTCCGCTGCGTCCGCGAATGCGCGCTTCAAACATCTGGCTCGACGAGGTCATCGGTCCGACGCGCATCCCCAGTCGACCCACCTCGAGAAATGGATCGACATGCACGGCGAAGATCGCAGATGCATCGCGCACTGCACTCTGCTCGACCATGGACTCCGCACCCTTCGCCGTTTCTTCCGCCGGCTGGAACAACGGACGAATGTTGCAACGCATGCCGTGCTCGCGCAATGCGCTCGCATGCATCTGAATCGCCTTCGCCGCGGTCATCACGATGGTCATGTGCGCATCGTGCCCGCAGGCATGGCACAGACCTTCATTGGTGGATCGGTAATCAACGACCTTCTCATCGTCAACGCCGACACAATCCAGCTCCGCGCGCAAGGCCACAACCTGACCTGACGTGCCGCCGAGATCGATGTCCGCGGTCACGCCAAGATCGTTGGCATAGATTTTCGGCGTGAGGGTCATCTCGCGCAGCTGATTGGCAACGAACTTCGTGGTCTCGAACTCGTGTTCGGACGCTTCCGGATTGGCGTGCAGATACCGCCGGATCCGAATGCTCTCATCGTGCAGGTCATCAATCGTCTGATCGATCGCGCGAAGAATGTCGGCGTTCATCTTCCCGTGCGAAGCGTGCGGCGTGTCGGACGACATCGTCATCGTGGCATTCCCTACATCCCCGGACGTGGACCGTCGTCCAGCATACGGTGCGGCCACGGTGAACACCATCAGGATTTGGCCCCGGTCCGGAATTCCTCGCCGTCACGCCCAGCGGATGACGACCTTGCCGAATTGCTCGCCGGACTCGATCCGCTCATATGCCGCCCGCACATCATCCGCATCGTGCACCGAATCGATCACCGGCGCCAGCGCACCGGATGTGAACAGCGCCATGATTTCGCGGAACTCCGTCATGTCGCCCATCGTCGATCCGATGACCGTCAACTGATTCCAGAAGATGCGTGCGAGATCGGTCGGCGGATTGTGCCCGGTCGTCGCGCCACATGTCACAAACGTGCCACCACGCGCGAGCGACTTGATACACGATACGTGGATCGCCTTGCCGACGGAGTCCGCGCAGATATCCACGCCGCGCTTGCCGGTGTGGCCACGCACCGTGCGCGACCAGTCTTCACCGTGATCCAGCACGCCGGCGTGTGCACCGAGTTCCATCGCGCGATCGAGCTTCGACTGATGCCGGCTCGTCACGATGATTCGGCAACCAAAGTGTTTCGCAATATTCAGGCACGCGAGCGCGGTCCCGCCGCCGATGCCGGTGATCAGCACAGTCATGCCCGGCTGCAGCCCCGCGCGTGAACGCAGCATGCGCCACGCCGTGAGATGTGAGAGTGCGAATGCCGCAGCCTCGATCGGATCAGCATCACCGATCGCACAGATGTTGCTGACCGGCGCGATGAACCTGGCGGCGTGCGTCCCGTGATCGTGCTCGCCGATCATCCGAATGTCGTACGGTGCCGGCGTCACCTCAGCACGTGGTGAGATCGGGACAGGCACCGCGGCATTGAGCGCGATGCGCTGACCGATCCAGGATGCATCGACGTGTTCACCGACGGATTCGACGATGCCCACGCCGTCGGAGCCGGAGATCCGTGGATAGGTGAAATCGAAGCCGGGCAATCCGCGGCCGACCCAGAGATCCAGATGATTCAGTCCCGATGCTTCGGTGCGCACAACGACATCGTGCGCACCCGCAACCGGTTCGGGCCAGTCAGCGATGACATCGACATGGGCGGCAACGGGCGTGGCTTGTTGTGTGATGACGGCAGCTTTCATGCGGAGCATGGTAGCGGTGGGTTATGGGTTATGGGTTATGGGTTATGGGTTGGGCGCGATGTGTAGGGCGGGGGCTGTGCCCCCGCCGGGAATGTCGTCCGCCATGGGAACACTGCGGCACTCGGAGTTGCCTGGAATACGACAACAATGCTGAAACACGAACGACTCGGGATGTGTCGCACCGAAACTCGGCGGGGGCACAGCCCCCGCCCTACAACTCACTGATTGCTGAGATCTGATAGCTAATAGCTGTCCTACACACCCAGCCGCGCCTTCAAACCCGTAATCAGCGCTGCGGAGACATCGTCTTCACACGGACTGGCGTCGATCACCAGATATTCATCCGGCGTGGCCTGCGCCTGCGCGAGATAGCCCTGACGGACGCGCGCATGAAACGCTTCGCCTTTCTGTTCCATCCGATCAAGCAGCGGGTTCAGCCGGCGAGCGGCGGTCGAAGAATCAACGTCGAACACCACCGTCAGTTCCGGCCAGATATTGCCGATCGCAACGCGGCCGACCGCGAGGATCTCTTCCTGACTCATCCCCCCCGCGGTGCCCTGATAGGCCAGCGTCGAGCTGATGAACCGATCTGCGAGGACGAGTTCGCCCCGTTCGAGCGCCGGGCGGATCATCTGCTCGATGAGCTGAGCACGCGATGCCATATAGAGCATCATCTCGCAGCGCAGGCTCATGTCCTCGTTGCCGGGATCGAGTAGGATGTTCCGGATCTGCTCACCGATGTGCGTCCCGCCCGGCTCGCGGACCTCGCACACATCCAGCGTGTGCGCGCGGCAGGCTTCGGCGAAGCGGTGAAACTGCGTCGTCTTGCCCGATCCGTCCGGGCCATCGAACACGATGAATCGCCCGCGAAGGGCATCACACAGGTCAAACATCGCGGGGACTATGCACGCGGGACGCATTCGACGCAAGTCCCCGACATCCTGTCCGCACGCGAGTACCATGCGCACGAACGATGCGTATCGAACTGCGGGACATGTCGCGTCGGAAGATCGGCCGGATCGATCTCGACTCCACGCTCCGCCCGACGCGGGTCACCGTTGTCGGGAGCGAGCGCGAGGTTTATCTCGATTGGGAAGCGGCCATGGATGACAGCGACCGGCTTCGGCGCTGTCTCGCGTGTGGCGGTACGGACCTCTATCGCGACAAGGTGTTTCCCGCGGCCACCGCGATCGTCGTGGTGCTCGCGTTCGTCGGTGCAGCGATCGGCGTTTCGGGGCTTGCGACCAACCCGCTCGTGTTCAGCGCTCTGATTGCCATTCTCGTGATCGACGTCGCGCTGCTGCTGTTCTCGAAGGTTCGCCTCGTCTGTTACCGCTGCGGTTCGAGCTTTCACGGCATTCGAATCGCGGAATATCATCGCGGCTGGGATCGTGCAACCGCGGAACGCTACCCGCGACCACGCCGCACGGCGAAGGACGATGACAACGCCGCGACGACGATGCCCACCCGAGGCACTGAAGAAGAGGTGACCACATGAGCGCCATGCCCTACGTCATTCTACTTGGTGGCGGCGGACATGCCGCGGTCGTTCTTGATGCGCTTCGAATGATGGATGTTCGGTGCGCCGGGTACGTGGATGACAACGCCGACGCCGACGATCTTGACGTGCCACACCTCGGAACAGTCGAGTCGCTTCATGCCCATCCGGAGGCCGCATTACACGCTGCGGTGGGTGCGAGCGAGCATCGGCAGACATGGATGAACACGTTCGCAGGTCATGTGTGGATCCCCGTGTTGCATCCATTCGCCGCGGTGGCCTCAAATGTCGCACTCGGTGATGGCGTCTTCATCGGCCCGCTCGCGGTCGTGAATGCCCGGGCTGCACTCGGCCGCGGCGTCATCATCAACAGTGGCGCCATCGTTGAACATGACAACGAGATCTATGAGTTCGCGCACATCGCGCCCGGCGCTGTCCTCGGCGGCGGCGTGACCGTCGGCGAACATGCCCTCGTGGGCCTCGGTTCGCGCGTCCTCCCGAATGTTCGCATCGGGAGCACGGCCGTTATCGGAGCTGGTGCCGTCGTGACCGAAGATGTGGAGCCAGGTACGACCGTCGCTGGCGTCCCGGCACGCCCGCGCTAATGACCGCCACTTCAGCCTGACCATCGAACGACCGATAGTCCTGGTATGCGACGCCTAGGTGCCATAATCGTGGTCGGTGTGATCAGCCTTAATCTGACCGGCTGTGAGCGCGCGCCGATTCAGATCAGCGAGACCGACATCGAGGTTATGGACGAAAAAATCGGTGCCGGCAAAGCAGTCGAGAAGGGTGATTACGTCACCGTGAACTACGACCTCCGCACGCGCGAAGGCGAGACGGTGCTCAGTCAGACAAACTTCTCGTTCACTGCAGGGACCGGCGTCGTGATCCTCGGGATTGATGATGCCGTGATCGGCATGAAGGCCGGCGGCACACGCACGGTCTCGATTCCGCCGCAACGCCATTGGGGCCGCGCCGGCTACGGCGACAAGGTTCCACCCAACACCACCATCGTCGGCACCGTAACCGTCAAACGCGTCGGTCGCGTTCCCAGCGGGGTGTGAGTGGGTTGAGAGGAGAGAGTGGCAAATAGAAAGTAGAGAGTAGAAAGTAGAGGGTTGTGAGCTGAATCCCAAGTCCCTTTTCCCTCTTCCCTCTTCCCTCTTCCCTCTTCCCTCTCCTCTACACCGTCACCCATGTGATGATGCGGGCGCCAAGATAGACCACCATAAACATGCTCAGCGTGATGCCCGCCAACGTGGCGGCATCGCGCGGTTTCAATCGAAAGAACACCATCGACAACGCGGCATAGACAGCAGCGCCGGCGACGAGTTCCGTCAGGTGCTCGATCGATCGGTGCAAGTCGAACAGCATCACGACCAGGGCCGCGCTGACGCACGCAAGCGCACGGAATGCCACGGTCTTCACATCGCCGGGCACCATCCCGACGAGGCGCGCGGTCACCAACAGCGCCCCAATCGCACATCCCCACCACATCGCCAACGCGGCGAGCAGTCGAAGCACGACGACGCCACGGTCTGACCATGGCACATCGATCACCGTACGGTCAGCTTCCGCCGCCACAAACTGAAGATCGGGATACAGACCAACCCAACCCGAGAGGATGCCGATGAGCAGCGCGATGAACCCCGCCGCCGCGACGCCCAGCGGCAACCAAGGTTCGAGGATGCCCTTGCGCAGCAGAACATTGCTGCCCGGCGCCGGAGCGGCTTCGACGAGTTCCTCGGACTTCTCTGTATCGATCACCGAGAGCGTCTTCAGATCGAAGCCACACCGCAGGCACACGAGCTGATCTGCGGCAGGCATCGGCGCGGTGCAATTCGGACAGACATCGAGATCGCTGACCGATGCCTTCGTGGGCGCGGTCGATGTCGGCTCAGACGATTCGACGGGCTCGAGCGGAATGTGATCGCCGCCGTCGTCGATCGGACGATCTGGTTGGTCGGGCGCGGGTTCTGGGGGGTCGGTCTCGGCCATGGTGCGGTCTCAGGTCGTCAACTGGCGGATCGAATCGGGCATCAGGGCGCGACGGAATGAGAATTCGTGGGATTCCGGGGCGAATAGTTTCGCGACATCGGAACGCATCGCTCACCACGGAGGCCCACCGCGAGCCCCAAGCGGGTTCTGAATTCGCCGGCCATCCGTCGTCGTATGGTATCGGCAAGCGACGGCGTCGTTCAGGACGGTCGCTCGCGCACGAAGGTCTCCACGATTATTCGATTGAGAGGCGTTGCAGTGCCGATTGCGTTGTCAGTGCTCATGGCATCTTGATGCATCCGAGACCGAACCGTAGACCTGAAACTGACGCGAACCGATGCCTCGGCGATCGACACGCGTCGCCGAGAGGAGTCGCCCGGTGCGCGGCGTCGTCGTTCTTCCCGTCATCCTGATCCTCGTCCTGATGAACGTGGCGCATGCCTCGGACACCATCACGTTGATCTCTGGCGAGGAGCTCGATGGCACGGTCATTGAACGCGGTCAGGAGAACATCGTCCTGCAGCATCCGATCCTTGGCGATATTGAGATCCCGCTGACCGGCATTGAGTTGATCAACGGAACGCCGATGCCCGCGATCGCACCCGTCCGACCGACTCCACAGTCCACGACCACGTCGACACCAGATGCAGCCGTCGCGTCTATGCCCGCGCCAGCCGTCGACGTCCCGGCGGAACCCGAAGTGCTCGAGCCGGACAAGCCGAAGTGGAAGTCGCAGATTGAAGTCGGCGCGAACGGCAGCCAGGGATCGACCGAGACCGCGGACTTCCGCACGACATTTCGCACCAGCGTCGAGGACGATGGTTCGTTGTTTCGGTTCGACACGACGTATCGGCTGTCGACGGATCGTGGAGATCGAACAGAGAACCGCGTGACCGTCGGCACGTTCAACGAATGGAAGAAAGCGAACACCGACTGGACGGCGTTTCTCCAGTCACGATTCGATGCCGATGAGTTTCAGCCGTGGGATTCGCGCATCACTGCGAGCGGCGGGCTTGGCTATGTCCTTCGTGACATCCAGCGCGAGAACGCCGACGGCGAGACGTACACGTACTTCAAACTCACCGGACGCATCGGTGGCGGGTTACGCAAGGAATTCGGCTCGCCTGACGATGAACTCGCGCCCGAAGGTCTGCTCGGCGCCGAATTCTCGTATGCGATGAACGGCAGCGTGCAACTTGCCGGCGGGACGACGTTCTTTCCGGAGTTCCGCGATAGCGGCGAGTTTCGGCTTGTCTCGAACCTCGACCTGACGATCAACATCGAGGAACTGGAAGGCATCAACCTGAAGTTCGGTGTCACGAATGAGTACGAATCACTGGCGGATCCAAGCTTCACGGACAGTGATTTCTCGGCCTACGCCGCGCTCGTGTTCAATTTCTGAGCAGCGTCGAATGCGTGAACGACACACGCCGATCCATCGGGATCGGCGTGTATACAACGACTCGGAAGAGTTCTGTTGGCGCAAATTGCGGCCATCGTAGTTGTATGACCTCACTGTGCCGCTAATGGCTGTGAAGTATTGG
>JBCCFX010000123.1:0-12444 GCA_039029515.1 Planctomycetota bacterium | reverse complement strand
GGGTAGATGCCTGTAGCACATCTGCAGCCATAGCAATGGCATATTTAATGAAACAACGTGGTCTATCAGTGCGGAGAAACTCTGGAAACCGATGCTGCCCGGCACGAGGAAGATCAGCCCCGGCAGGCCGGCGATCACCGCGGGCAATTTCCGTACCCGAGCGATCACATTGCTCGTGAGGCCGACCACGAACGCACCAAAGCAGGCTCCGAGTTCCGGTCCAAGCACCGCAGAGCCGATCCTCGCACCATACAGCGCCAACCCACAGGTGAGCAGGATGGAGAGCGCATCGCGCAGTCGCGCCTGGAAGAGCACCACAAACGCCAGCGCGCTGGCAGCAACCAACGGTACTTCCAGAAACAGCGGCGTCGCGACAAGCGATTCCATCGGCACGCGCGCCGGCAGGACGGATTCCAGTCGCAGTCCAATCGCTGCACCAAAACCCAACGCAATGAGAATGGTCAGGCCGCCCATCAGCCGCGCTGTTCCGGAGGCCAGATTTCGTGTCGCGAGTTCGTTGATGGCGACCGTCATCGTCAGGCCCGGCACGAGCACGATGATGCCCGCAACCGTCACGACCGATGGGGAGACCGGCTCGCCAATCAGCCAGGCACAAATAACCGCCACGCTGGCGGCGATCATCCCCGCGAGCGTTTCGAAGAGGCGCAGCGCGCGACGATGCGCCTCGATCGCAATCCAGAGCAGACCGAGGATGATCCCGACCAGACCTGCAAGCCCCATATCCACCCACGTGCCGCCGAAGAAGATCGCAGCGCCGCCACATGCAAACGCGTGAGCGATCGTGGTTCGAATTCGACCGTAGCGCGGCGCTCGATTGAGTATGCGCTCGACCTCGTCATTGGCCTCGGACGTTTCGAGTTCACCCTGGACGAATCGATCGACGATCATGTCCAGATCGGCCAATTTGCTCAGATTGACTTCACCGGGCTCCACGCGAAGTAGGTACGTCCGCTGCCGATCATCCTTGCCCAGCGCGATGAACAACGAGGTCGGCGTCGCGAAGAACTGACCGACCAGGTTCATCCGCTGCGCGAGCTCGGTCAGGCATGCTTCCAGCCGATGCGCCGGTGAACCATAACGATGCAACGCCCGCCCGATCCGCAGCAGAAACGCCACGGATTCGCGCGATTCACCGGCCCCGAGCGCATCGGGAAACGGTCGTTTGGCCATGGGATGATCGAGGATGGTCACCATCGAACCGCAAGCTCCGCAAAAGGCATAACGATAGACCTGAACGCACCAAAGGCGAGAACGGTTTCATCAAAAGAGAAGGAAATGTGCGCAGTGTTTTCGGACGACTGATCGACCGTCAGACACCGCGCGTCTGCGGATCCCAGATGTGCTTGTGCAACTGCGTCTGCATCCGGGCCGGCAGGTCGTCAGCAATCATCCACTCCGCGAGATCGCGAGGCGATAATCCAGCGCAACCCAGGATCTCAAGCCCCGATGGCTGCTCGTGGACCGGTGAGACAAGCACAGCGTGGCATCGAGTTTCGAGGCTGTATTCGCGAATCATGTCGCGCGCCCATTCATAGTCCGCACGGTCGGTCAGCACGAACTTCACCTCGTCACGCTCGGTGAGCGCATCGAGGTTTTCCAGCATGTTCCGCTCGACCTCACCACTGCCCGGTGTCTTGAGATCAAGAATGCGGATCGACCGAGGGTCACATGCACTGATATCGCAGGCACCCGACGTCTCGATGAGTACCGTTCGCCCTGCATCGCAGAGAGCCGTAATCAGGTCATGTACGCGTGGCTGGAGCAGCGGCTCGCCGCCGGTGATCTCCACGAGGTTGCAATCATGGCCGAGCACCTCGGCGAGAATGCTGTCGATCTCCCGCGACTGCCCCTCCTTGAATGCGTATTCGGTGTCGCAGTAGTGGCATCTGAGATGGCAGCCCGCAAGACGAACGAAGACGCAACGCTGCCCCGCCCAGGTTGATTCACCCTGGATCGAATAGAAGATCTCGTTGATGCGGAGCGTGGTCGCGGCCATGGCGGGATGATAGCCCGGGCATCCGCCTTGCTCGCGTGCCTCGACAACGGATCAGCGATTGCTATACTTTCCGTCCCCTTGGCCCAGGTGGCGGAATTGGCAGACGCGCCAGCTTGAGGTGCTGGTGGGAGTAAAATCCCGTGGAGGTTCGAGTCCTCTTCTGGGCATTCGAGGCGGCGAGAGCCGCCCTTTTTTATTGGTGAACGCCGTTTGTTGCCCAACAACCGCCATCGCTGGTGGTTGCGAATCCGCAAGCACGGCCGCATGAGCCCTGCCATGGCCTCCAAAGGCAAGAAGAAAGCCGGGACCACCAATGAACCTTCCATCGAGAATCGGAAGGCACGACATCAATACGCGATCGAAGAGACGCTCGAGTGCGGCATCCGTTTGCTCGGGACCGAAGTGAAGTCCATCCGTGCCGGCCAGGCCAGCCTCGCCGAAGGCTACGTCCGCGCAACCGAACAGCCGCTCGCGCTTCGCCTGCACAGCGTCCACGTCGCCGAGTATCCCCCCGCCGGCCCGCGACAACACGAGGCAACCCGAACCCGCGAGCTCCTCGCCCACAAGCGAGAGATTCGCAAGCTCGCGGACAAAGCTCGGCAGCCCGGACGGACGATCGTGCCGCTCAAAATCTACTTCAAGGACGGCCGCATCAAGATCCTCATCGGTATTGCCGTGGGCAAGCGGAAATCCGACAAGCGCCAGGACATGGCCAAACGCGATGCCAAACGTGAAATGGATCGCGCCATGTCACGGCGCATGTGATCAGGCAGAGTCGCGAAGGCCAAACGGCGGACAGGGCACCAGCCCGGTTTCATGCCGGATCATGATCTGTTGCTTCCCCGCCGCCTTCGCTGCGTACAACGCCTCATCGGCGTGACGAACGAATTCGGCAACGTTGACCGGCCGGCTGAGGTCGATATGAGCCACACCGGCCGACATGGCCACGCGCGGCTCGTCCTGCGGTCGTGCTGCCGCCGCGAGCATGAACGCATTGTGGACGCGCTGCGACACGAGAATCGCATCATCGATTGATGTGTGCGGCATAAGCAGACAGAACTCATCACCGCCGTACCGCGCTGCGATATCAACGTCGCGACAATTCGCCGCAATCATGCGCCCGGCGAGTCGAAGAATGTCGTCACCGACCTGATGCCCCATCTGATCGTTGAGAATCTTGAAGCCATCAAGATCCATCATCACAAACGCCAGCGGGAGATCGTGCCGCGTGGCATCTGCCCAATGCCCTTCCAGCATCAGGTTGAGCCATCGCCGATTTGACATGCCGGTCAGTTCATCCGTGCGCGCCATGCTCTCAAGTTGCGTGATCATCATCTGCAACTGCTGGTTCTTGATCGCGAGTTCAGACAGCGAACGACTCAAGTCCGTGTGCAACCGTTCGTTCTCCTGACGAATCCGATGGTGCGCCAGCGATTTCTCGAGCACCATCGGCAGCGACATAATCGTGTTCGAGTTGATCACCACAAAGTCGCGCGCGCCGCTTCGAATGGCTTCGACCGCAAGCGGCGCATCACACGGCAAACCGGTGAGTACGACGGGTAACTCCCGACGCATACGCCGCAGGACCGCAAGCGCATCGAGGCCGCTGCCGTCCGGCAGCGCCATCGAACAGATCACCATGTCGACGTTGTCGAGCACTGCGTTCTGCAGCGATGTGATAGACGGCACGACGTGCTGAATGGCGAAACGAACCGGCTCAGTTGCCGATCGTGTGGCATGACTCGAAGCGGTCTCGCCTGCCGGGATGCTCAGCGTCGCACCGGCTTCGATCGCCGCACAGATGTCGCGGGCCATGCGCTCGTCGGCTTCGACAAGCAGCAATCCCACGTCCGCAGAATGATCGCGTTGCCCTGGGATGACCGGGTCTCCAAGTGGTTGCATCATGGCCGCGCACCTCCCCGGAGGCATCACGGCATGACTGATCCGCATTCAGAGCATCAGATACAGACCAGGCGGTTTCAAATACCACCGACGCAGGACCACCGATAACGCTGACTTCGGCCGCATAATCGAACCAATCCGCACAGCCGGTCAGTCCGAGAATCAACCCGGCGATGGAACCAGAATCACCGTTCCTGCATCATCGGGGCGACGTCCCGTGGCGCATGCCACGATGATGTCCGCGACGGTCGTCGGATCCAGCGTCTGGGCCGCGGGAAGATCATCTTCGGTCACGATGGATCGAAGCATGCTCGTTTCGACCGCGCCCGGCGCGACGGACCATGCTTCAATCCCGAACTCCGACCCCTCGTTTCGAATTGAGCGTGTCAGGCTGTCGAGCGCGCACTTCGTCGCCGCGTACACCCCGAGTCCCGGGAATGGATCAACCGTTGCCATCGACGACAGGTTGACGATGCGTCCGCCACCCTGCGCAACGAACGTCTCCCACACGCGCTGGATCATAATCAACGGCGCGATGAAGTTAATGCGTAGATGATCGTCAACAAAGCTCGGTTCGCTCGTCGGCAACGGGCGCAAATCAGCCCGTGCGGCGTTGTTAACGAGCACATCGACGCGACCAAAATGATCAATGGTGCGGTCGATGACCATGCGCGCTTCGTCTTCACGCGTCAGATCAGCGCGGATCGCCAGATCATCGGCACCCGTTCCCTCGCCAGCGATGGCTTCATCAAGCGTCGATGCAGTGCGGCCGCACGCAACGATTCGATAGCCTTCGCGGCGCAGGCCGTGACAGATTTCCCGTCCAATGCCGCCACCAGCACCTGTGACAATTGCAACACGAGGAGTGACTTCGTTTCCCATGGTGAACGATTGTATGCTGGAACGAAAGCGGCGGAGACGATTGTCAGCTTCCGAGGATTCGCATCACATCGTTGTAGAACGTGATGACGAACAACGCACCGATCATCACCAGGCCCACTATCATCGCCGCGTTCTGGAACGCCACTGATGGTGGCTTGCCTTTGAACTTCTCGTAGATGAGGAAGAGGAACAATCCACCATCGACGATCGGAAGTGGCAGGAAGTTGATGACCGCCAGGTTCACGCTGATCGCGGCAAGGAAGAAAATCAACCACGGGAAACCGCGATCGAGCACGCGTGTTCCAAGATGGATGATGCCGACCGGTCCATGCAACTGTTCGATCCCGACGGATCGCCGGAAGAGTCGATCAATCGTGAGGTACGTCGACATGATCATGTTGTGCGTTTCTTCGACGCCCATGCGCAGCGCCAGGACCGGGTTGCCCCCGGCGTGTCGGCGCGTCGTCACGGAATCGAAGAGCCCACCCGGAAGCGGATTCGACCAGCCCAGCGCATGGAGCGCTGCAACGTCATCTGAAGCCAGTGTGACCTGCATCGTCTGCGCATCCGCATCTGCCGTCGGTGGCTGAACCGTCACGCTGAGCTGCGCTTCACCTTGCTCGGCATGTGCATCTGCCGTTGCTGCCCGGACCGCCGCGCGGATATCGGCCCAGTCCGCGATTGCAGTGCCCGCAATGGACACAATCCGCGTCCCGGCGAACAACTCGGCATCCGCAAACGGCGTTGCGCGAGGTTCAGCATCAGTGCTGACCGCACCAGTTGTTGTAACTCGCTTCATCGAGTGAAGCACGCCTGCAATGGTCGGCGAATCCCAGTCGTATCCCGGAAACAGGTCCACGCGACCTTCGCGCGATACGCTCAGCGTGACATCCATACGCTCACCATCGCGTTCGATGGTGGCAGGCACATCGCGTCCTGCGGCATTGCCGACAAACTCACGAAACTCGCGCTGCGTCGGGTAATCGATCCGTCCAATGCTGATGAAGACATCGCCATTCTCCAACACATCCGCATTGCGCGAACTGTCATCGATCGCAGCAACCATAAGACGCGGCACGAGACCGATCAGCCCCGATTCTTCCGCCGTCGGTTCTTCCGGTGCATCGGCCGCAAGCATGCGTTCGAATGCCGGCAACGGATTCAGCTCGACATCGATGCCCTGACCGATTGCCTCGCCATCCTTGTCGATGGCGGACCAGCGCGTCTGCACCGGCGTGCCATCGCCTTCACGGATGATCTGATTGAGTTCGTTATATGTGCTGATCGATTGATCATTGGCGGTGAGCATGCGCATGCCGGGCTCGATGCCGGTCATGTCGACATCGACAACCTGCGAGATTGCGGTACGAACATCGTCTTTCGGATGCTCGAAGATCGTTGTAGACGCTGCGGATGTGATTCCGAAGCCGAGCAGACCTGTCGCAGGATCCTTCGCAGGCGTGATATTGAAGTGCAATGGTTCATCAAGACCATCGCGTTCGACCTGCATCGACACCGCGCGGCCAGGTCGCGCCATAGCGCCGGCAATGTTGACATCGGCAAACGTATCGACCGGTTTCCCGTTCAGCATGACCACGCGATCGCCCGGATGAATGCGCGCTGCCGCGCTATCCACGCCAAGCGAGTCTGCATTGGTGGCTATTGCATCTGAAGCAGGCATGGTGGACACAAGATCACCGACGACCGGCGCGGGGAACTTCACGCCGATCATGAAGGCAATGACGAACAGGATCGCCGCGAAAATCACGTTCATGATCACGCCGGCCGAGACAACAACCATGCGTTTCCCAATCGGGCGCATGTTGTAGCTGCGTGGATCGCTCGATGTCGCGGTGGGATCAGAATCATCCTGGCCGAGCATCTTGACGAAGCCGCCGATCGGCAGCCATCGCAACGAGTATTCCGTTTCGCCGAGACCCGCAGCATCAGAGATGCGGCCGTAGTCCTCGAGGCGAAGTTTCTTCATCGGCGTCTCGCGGAATTTGACGAACTCATCGTCGCTATCCTCGAGAAACTTCACCATCGCTTCGCGACGACGCTTCTCCGATGATCCCAGACAGAAGCCAAGTCCCTTGCGCCAGCTGAACACGTGCGGCCCCATCCCGACGGCAAAGCCTTCGGTGCGAATGCCTGCCCACTTGGCAGCGAGGAAGTGTCCCAACTCATGCACAAAGATCAGCGAGCCGAAGCCCACAAGCATGAGGAGGATTTCAAAACCGGTCTGGAGAAAGGCCATCGTGCCGCTCCCGGAGATTCAGGACGAAGTGATGCCGGTGCCACGCGAGGCACCCGAGATCGAAGACTTGGACTTCATCGACGAGGACGATTGTGAAGATGCAGATATCGTAGACGTCGCCCGTGCGCGCGACTCGGCATCGGCCGCCAGAACATCGTCCAGCGACGTCACCGGCGTGACGGACACATCGGCCAGCACCGCCGCGACGATCCGTGTGATATCACCAAAGCTGATCCGGCCAGCCAGGAACTCGTTGACCGCGACCTCGTTCGCCGCGTTGAAGATCGCGCCTGCGGTGCCGCCTGCATCGATCACCTGCGATGCGAGGCGAATCGCGCCGAATCGTTCGTGATCCACCGGCTCGAAAACGAGTTCGCGGAAGGTCGACCAGTCCATCCGGTCCGCGCGACCATCGACGCGTTCAGGCCACGTCATCGCGTATTGAATTGGCATGCGCATATCCGGCGGGCTCATCTGCGCCACCACCGAACCATCAACGAACTCGACGACGCCGTGCACGAGCGACGCCGGATGGACCAGCACATCGATTCGCGAGGAAGGCAGATCGAACAACCAATGGGCTTCGATCACTTCAAGCGCTTTGTTCATGAGCGAGGCAGAGTCAATCGTGTTCTTCTGCCCCATGGACCAGGTTGGATGGTTCAACGCCTGTTCGACCGTTGCACTGGCAATCGCATCGGCGGTCCACGTTCGGAACGGTCCGCCGGACGCGGTCAGGATGACGCGCTCGACTTCGCTCGGCTCGCGGCCTGCCTGCAGGCATTGGAAGATCGCACTGTGCTCGCTGTCGATCGGCAACAGCGGTACACCGTTCGCCCGTGCGTGCGGAACGACGAGTCCGCCAGCGGCGACCAGTGTTTCCTTATTGGCCAATGCGACGGTACAACCGAGATCAATGGCACGCATGATTGCCGGAATACCGGCCGCGCCCACCATGGCACCAATGACAACATCACCCGATTGCGCAACTGCATTGACAAGATGTAACGCACAGTCTTCACCGACATGCGCGGTCATGCCGTGAGACTCAATTGTGTGTGCCTGTGCGGCATCAACGATGCCGACGTGGGAGACATCAAATGCCTTGGCCTGCTCGATCAGGACATCGCCGCGCTGTCCTGCGGCGAGACCCACGATCTCGAGTGTCCAGCCGATACGCTGAAGATGGCGAATGACATCCAGCGTGTTCGTCCCGATGGAACCGGTCGAACCGAGCACAATGACACGTCGCGTCCGCGCCTGACTCGTCATGCACTATCACCCTGCGTCTGTTCAACCGTCTCGCGTGATGCGGCCGTTGCTGGTCGACGTGAGCGATACAACGATCGCCGCGGCTTGGGCGTTGCGGGAACTTCCACCGTACCAGCATCATCTGAACCAGAGGACTTGTCGTCCGCAGCGGCTTTGGTCGTCGTCTTCTTCCGCGACGTACGGGAACTCTTCTTCGTCGTCTTCTTGCTGCCGGACTTCTTCCGTGAAGTCTTCTTCTTCGAGGACGTCTTTGCTGCGTCACTCACGGAGTCGTCCGACGCCGATTTGATTTCGGTACCACTGCCGGCCGCGACCGTGCCGTTGTCTGGTGCTTTCACCTTGGATGGCCGTTTACGGGAACGCGATCGTCGCGGACTAGACGTTTCGGCGGCCGATGACTCAGTGTCGGTCTCCGGCGTCGCCTCGGAAGACTCGGTCGTGCCTTCGGCGGATGCGGTATCGGCGTCCGTGTTTGCAGCGCTGGCGCCGGAGCGTCGTCGTCCACGACCGCCGCGTCGTCCGCGACGGCGTCGCTTCTTCCGTGGTGCGCCTTCTCCGTCCGTCGATTCGGCTTCGTTCCCCGATTCACTCTTCGCAGCCTCGTCAGCGACCGCAGCTTCATTGCTCGTAGCCACCTCGCCGGTCGGTTCCGGTGCGAACCACGATTCGATCATGCCAATCTGCACGCCGGCGGCGGATGACATGTGATTCTTCAGTTCGAATCCATCTTCGCTGGCAGCACGCTCCAGAATCTCCTTCGACGTCACACCAAGGCGCTTGGCAAGCACGTAAATTCGCTCGGCCGGCGCATCGGGATTCGGCGTGACCGTTGCGGTGTCCTTCGGCGTCGAAGCATCGTCGCCACGACCACGGCGTCGCCGACGACGTCGGCGTTTTTTCTTGGGTGCGCCCTCCGAAGATTCTTCGCTCTCTGCGATGATCTCCTCTTCGTCCGGTTCGAAACCGCCTGCGAGTGCAATCGCCGTCGCATCTGCTGGGCCGGGACGCCGACGTCGTCGACGACGACGTCGCTTGCCACCTGAGACTTCCTCGTCAGCGTCATCGCCTGCTTCCGCCGACGCGGCCATCTTGCGCAGCTCGTCGAGCGATGCGATCTTCATGGCGGGCAATCGATCAACGCTGATATCCGCATTGCGCTCGTCGTATGCGTAGAAGTCGACACGATCAACCGCAATGCGGTCATTCACACGGACATCAACGGTCTTGCCGGTGTCCTCTTCGATCTCAACCAGTTCGCGGCGGCGTCGACTCAGCATCAGCGACGCGACGCGCGACGACACCAGCACTTCGACGCGATGAACACGGTCGTAGTTCAACAGGAATCGAATGTGACGGACGGCCGCAGCGGCGACAGATTCGGGCGACTTGATCTCGCCATGCCCCGCACAGTTCGGACATTCCATGAAGTGTGCTTTGCGAACGCTTGGTCGCATGCGCTGGCGCGTCATCTGGACAAGGCCGAATTCACTGATCTGCAATGCGGTGGTCTTCGCACGATCGAGCTTCAGGTTGCGCTCGATGCGCTCCTCAATCGCACGCCGATTGCGGTGCATCCGCATATCGATGAGATCGTTGACGATCAGACCGCCCATATCGCGGAGGCGAAGCTGCCGGCAGATCTCGTCCACGGCCTCGGTGTTCGTCTTGACCGCATTCGCCTCACTGTTCGTGGATGAACGGCTCTTGCCTGAGTTCACGTCGATCGCCACCAGCGCTTCGGTCTGCTCGATGACGATGCTGCCACCCGAAGGCAGCGGCACTTCACGACTATGAATCAATTCGATCTGGCGTTCGATGTCATACGCATGAAAGATCGGTGCGTTGCCGTGGAATCGGATGACCTCCGGTGCGGACCGCGGGGCGATGACCTGGAGGAACATGTTGATTCGTTCGTATGCCGATTCGCTGTCCACGATGACCGCCTTGATCGACGGCCGGAGGATGTCTCGAATCGTCCGGATCAACAGATCCGACTCCTGGTACAGCGCACACGGCGCTCCGACCGTTTCGATCCGCTTCTCCATCACCTTCCAAAGGCGCATCAGATACGCGACATCGCGCTTCAGATCAGTCTTGGACTTACCAATGCCGGCGGTCCGCAGGATGAACCCGAATCCATCCGGCAACTCGATCTGATCGAGTGTCTTCTTCGCTTCGCGTCGAAGGTCGTCTTCGAGCTTCCGTGAGACTCCGACGCGATCGAGGTACGGCATACAGACCAGCAATCGGCCGGCGATGGAGATGTAGCTCGTCAGCGTCGGCCCCTTGGTGCCGATGCCTTCGCGCATGACCTGCACCATGACTTCGTCACCACGCTTCAATGCGTTCTGAATCAGCGGACGATCACGGCGCGGCGTCTTCTTGCCGACGCGCTCGACCTGCTCGTCACCCGGGAAGTACCGCGGGTGAAGATCCTGAATATGGAGAAAGCCGTTCTGGCCTTCGCCGTAATCGACAAACGCGGCCTGAATGGCGGATTCGACGTTGGTGACGCGGCCTTTGTAGATGTTGCCGACGTTGGTCGCGGTGGCGATGTTCTCTTCGTAGAGTTCATCAAGATGTCCGTCCTGCAGGACGGCGATACGACAGCCCTCGCCGGGCGTGTCGTTGACGATCATGAGTTCGTCTGGCGCGGCTGACTCAGCCTTCGCCGACGACTTCTTCGTTGAGGTGCGGGGCACGCTGTTCGGTCTCCTTCCAGGGATGACCGGCGTGATTTCGCGGGGGCGGCAGGTCCAGTCGATCATCGCAACCACACCATCGCCTGTGATCAGGCCATGGGGTCCGCGAGCATCGAGACCCTGCACGCACACTGGATGGGACGAAAATGTCGTCCACGGAAATCTCGCCGATCGAGCCGGCCGAGGGGCAGCGGGGTTCATGCGTGACCTACGTCTCGCACCTCACATCCGGAAGGACATGGAACTCACCGCCAGCACCGCCGCGGGCTCTGTTATCTGCACGCCCGAACCGGTTGAACCGGTCAATCGGTGGACCATCCACCGACGGATTCGGGCAGAATCTTCGCCATTTCGTCGCGCAGGCAGTTGAGGACCTGACGCTCGGAATCGAACGACCCAACCTTTCGGGCAAGACGCTCGCACTGTTCTATATCGGCCGCTCGGATCACCTGCTTGACTCGAGGAATCTGAGCGGGCACCAGAGACAGCGTACGCAGCCCAAGTCCAATCAGCAACATGGTGTACGTGACCTCACCCGCGATTTCCCCGCAAAGGCTGGTCTTGATATCAAAACGCTTGCCCGCCCGGATGACCTGCTTGACCAGCTGGATCACGGCCGGATGAGCCGCGGTGTACAGATTCGCCACCCGCTCGTTCCCACGATCGACCGCCAGCGTGTACTGAATCAGGTCGTTTGTCCCGATGCTGAAGAAGTCCACTTCGCGGGCAAACTGGCTCGCCATCAGCGCCGCACTGGGCACCTCGATCATGACGCCGACCTCGAGGTCGCGATCAAACTCGATGCCTTCCTCCTGACACTCCTCCATCACGTCATTGAGGATCATCTTCGTTTGACGCAACTCATTCAGCGTCGAGATCAATGGGAACATGACCTTGATCTTGCCGTGCACCGAAGCGCGCAGGATCGCGCGCAACTGCGTCCGGAACATCGGGAGATTCTGCAGCGCGTACCGAATGCTTCGGAGTCCGAGGAATGGATTGCGCTCCGGTTCCTCCGAACGCTCTTGCGTCTGCTTGTCGGCGCCGAGGTCCATCGTGCGAATCGTCAGGACGCGGCCATCCAGCTTCTCCAGGCAACGACGATACGACTCGTAATGATCCTCTTCCGAAGGTTCCGTGCGACCGGTGAGGTACAGGAACTCTGTTCGGAACAAGCCGACACCATTGCCGCCGACCGACAACAGCGGATCGATTTCTTCTGCAAATTCAATGTTGCCAAGCAGCTCGATGCGCGTGCCGTCCTGCGTAACCGATTCGAGTTCAGACAGGCGAATCAGGTTGGCGCGTGATCCCGCAAGACGTTCGCGCTCACGCTCGTATTGCACACGAATGTCATCCGCGGGATGAATGATGACCGTGCCGGTCTTCCCATCGATGATGATCTCATCGCC
>JBCCFX010000122.1:0-12558 GCA_039029515.1 Planctomycetota bacterium | reverse complement strand
GTTGATCCGGCCGATGCGATGATCGTCTTCGAAGCGATCGGTCGCGTGTGCCCGGCTGATCCGTTCAGCCTGTCGGATTACATCGATGGCCGAATGGCGCCGCCGTCACCAAAGGGTGGCAGTGGCAGCGCCGCATCACTGAAGTGATGGTCGCGGCGAATTGAATTGCATGGAGAAGGGCCCGGTGTCGTCAACTTGATGGCACCGGGCTTTTTCGTCGGTAGTGGTGGCGGAGATGATCCGAATCCGCCGGAAATCGCTTGTCACGTGGGTCTCGCTTGAGATCATGAGAGGTGCGTTCGACCCTTCGTGTGTGAGGGCTCGCGAACGCCCAGGGGAATGTGGAGAAACATGATGCAATCGCGAACATCGACCATCGGCATTGTTGCCGGCTTGATCTGTCTGTTGTCTTACGCCGCGTCTGCGATGACGCCGGGCATTGGCGGCGCGTGCTGTCTGCCTGACGGGACATGCGAGTTCATTGATGACCAGATTCCGAGCTTCGGGAATCCGAACGCTGAGTACTGCGAAAGCGAGTTTGGCGGCGTCTACCTTGGCGACGGGACGAATTGTGGTCCGGGCATCTGCATGACGGAGGCGTGTTGCTTCACGGATGGCATGTGTATGCAACTCTCACCCATGGAATGCATGGACGATGGCGGTACGCCACAGGGCAACGGCACGGTCTGTGGTACGCCGGCCAATGCCGGCATCATGTGTCCGCAACCGCCGTGCCCGGGTTTAGGTGACTGCTTTGCGCCGAATGGGACGCCCGGCTGCGATATTGCTGCGTGCTGCGAGCTGAACTGCAATGCCGATCCCTTCTGCTGCGAAGTCGAATGGGATCAGATTTGCGCGGACGAGGCGATTGTGAGTTGTGATGATACGCCGGGCGCATGCTGCCTCCCGGACGGATCTTGCGTTGATGTCGTCGGGGTGGGCTTATTCGCATCCACGTTGGATGCGTGTGAGGAAGGACTTGGCGGCGCATTCCAGGGCTTTGGTTCCGCATGCGCAACAAGCGAATGCACTGCAAACGCGTGCTGCCTTGAGGATGGGACGTGTCTCGACATCATCACGTTTGATTGCGTCGCCATGGGCGGCACGTCGCAGGGCGCGGGATCATACTGCGCGCCGGTCGCCGGTCTGCTCGGCGATTTTGAGGTCGTATGCCCGCTTCCACTCGTTGCCTGTTGCCTCCCGGTGACCGGCGACTGCATCGAAGCTGATGTCGATTCGTGCCAGGCTGCCGGCGGCGAGTCGCAAGGCGTTGGCACATTCTGTGCATCGTCGCTGACAGGCGATGCGACAACCGCATCCGCACTCGGCGACGCTGACGGACAGACGCCGGTGTTCTTCTGTCCGGGTATCGGTGGCGCCTGCTGTCTTGAAAATGGCCTCTGCGTGACAGCCCCGAGTGTGCAGGACTGCAATGAAGAGGGCGGCGAGTTTGTCCTCGATGCATTCTGCGATGAGGCGATGTGCCCGGTTGTCAATGATGATTGTGAAGGCGCGCTGCCGTTGGAATTCAACGTTCCGCGGTTCGGAACCCTGAACAACGCCACGCCCGATGACGAGCTCTGGCTTTGTCTGGACACCATCGAGCCGGAAGCGACCGCGACGGCGATTGGTGAAACTCCGAATGAAGAGTCCGTCGGCGTCTGGTTCACGGTGGAAGGCACGGGCAACGTGCTCGAAGTCACAATGTGCGACACCGATGCGGATTCCGTCGCTGCCGGCGAGCTCGGAGGCGAATCGACCGACTATCGCCTGACGGTCTTCTGTGGCACCTGTACGAATTTGCGTTGCGTCGCCTTCGGCGACGATGTCTGCGATGACGAATTCAACGAAATTCAAGCCGGTTGCCTGACGTTGAATGGCAGCGAATATGGCCCGACATCTGTTGCGTGGTGCGCAGCAGAAGGCGTGACGTATTACATCCTGCTGACCGCAACACCAGTTGAGGTCGATGAGAAGTGCCTCGACGGAATTTCACAACTCGGCGGCCCGAGTCAATTCCGACTCGTCGCATTCGATACGGGCAATCCGTGCGAGTCCGCTGTCGATTGCAGCGGTCCGGGCGCGGACTTCTGTGAAGATGCGGAGTTCATCTGCCCTGAGATTGTGTACGAAGATGACACGTTCGATGCGACCAGCGACTTCCTCGAGAACGGTGGCGACTTCCAGCTCGACGTCATCCACTGCGGCCTGTACTTCGGCATCTATGACGAGTGGTACGCGTACCGTGCGGCATGGGATGGCATGGTCACGCTCATCGTCGAAGGCGTTGATAACCCGACGTTCAAGTGGACGTTCGGCGTGTATCCGGACTGCAAGACGGATGAGACCGAACAGATCGCGTGCAACGAACTGGTGCACACGGCTGCGTTCTTCGAAGCAGAGCGTGGCGAGGTGTACTACTTCCGCGTGGCGCGCAACAACTTCGAACGCGGCAACTATCGCTTGAGCTTCCTGGGTCCGGACTGTGCGCCGGACGCCGGCGACCTGAACAACAACGGGACGCCTGACATGCAGGAATGCATCGAAGATGTCGATGGCAACGGCGTGGTCGAATACGCAGACTTCATCGACGTGATTCTGGCGTTCGAAGAATGCCTAGATCCGAACGGCTGCGACTTCGATGCAGACGTCGATGGGAACGGCGATGTTGATCCGGCCGATGCGATGATCGTCTTCGAAGCGATCGGTCGCGTGTGCCCGGCTGATCCGTTCAGCCTGTCGGATTACATCGATGGCCGAATGGCGCCGCCGGCGACGGGCAAGGGCGGAAACAACAGCGGTGTGACGCTCAAGTAACACCGCACTGAATTGTGCATGGAGAAGGGCCCGGTGTCGTCATCATGATGGCACCGGGCTTTTTCGTGCGCGCCGAATGCTGGACATGCGGGTCATTCGAGTCGGCATGGCCACGAAAAACCCGCGTCCAGCACGGAGCGTTCGGCGGATCAGCCTCAGGGATCCAGTGCTGGCGCGGGATTGTCGGGCGTCACGTGCGAGGCACGTGCCACACCATGCCACCAACGCTCAGGCAAGCGTCAGTGACATTGTTCGCCTGAAGGCAGGCGAAGCACCATCGAGGGTGCTGGGTTTGCGTCGTATCAATTTGGGACGACAGTCGGGGCGTCGCGTATGTCGGGGCATGGCAGGTCCCGTCCGACAAGGGCATGGATACGGCAAACAATGACGTCAGGAATGCGGTATCAGGAGCCTGCGGCAGGCTCGTCTTCACCGTCGTTGTCGCCGGAACCGGGCTTCTCGCTGCCACCATTGAGGATGCGGATGATGTCTTCCAGCATGTCCTCAATATCATCGACGATGTTCGCCGATTGAATGGTGTCGGGGTTCTCGACGGCGGAAACGCCGTTTACGGCCGCGCCAAGGCGGGCCATGCCCGTCAGCAGCAGCACAGAGAGGAGTCCGCCGGCGGCGAGATTCCATCGATTTCGACGATTGGATGCGGTAGTATGGTCGTTGTTCTTCACCCGAACGCTCCTGGATCAGACCTCGAATAGGACGGTGCGAAAAGCACCAACCCTCAAGAGGGCGACCGTCAGAGCGGGCGTGTGAACGCAAATCAGGGAATTCCGGGCAAAAAGTAAGGCACGTTGTTGAGCTATATGGGTTCTGCACCTGAGTCCGCGTCAACGCCCGGTTATCGGACGCCGGCTGACGACGCGCCGATCGTCCGTCCGCTGGACGAGTGCGATGCGGAACAGTTGCTCGCCCGCATGCGTGCTGGTGACCGCGATGCCGCGGCCCATTTCCTCGATCGCTATCGTTCCCGAATCGAGCACCGCATCCGCTGGAAGCTCGCTCCGGATATGCGCCGAATCTTCGATTCGCAGGAAATCCTGTCCACGGTGGGGCGTCGACTCGACCTGTACGTTCGCGAAGGCAAGCTCCGCGCGACCAACGCCGGCGAACTCCACAACTACATCTTCACGATCGCCGAAAGCGCGCTGCTCGATAAAGCACGTCAGTTCCGACGCGTCCAGCGGGTGGAAACGCAGGGCGTGTTTGCCGGCGAGATCCGAAAGCCGCTTGAAGGTCGCGATGATGACGAGCGCGCACGCGATGCACGTGAACAGGTCGACCTGATTGCCAACGCAATCGATGATGGCATCGATCACACGATCTTCCGCATGCGTTCGCGCGGGATGGCGCACGATGAGATCGCGCAGACCGTCGGCCTGAGTTCTGACAATGTGCGGCAGCGCTGGTCGAAACTCAAGAAGCGACTGTCCGAACGCTTTGGGGCAAGCCGCAGCGCATGACCATGGACGCGGGTACTCTCCGGGCAGAACTTGAAGCGCTGTACGAGCGTCCACACGATGAAGTCGATCTCAGTCATTTTGTGACCGTGCATGACGTCGATGATGATGGCCTGCTGTGCGAACTCATCGAAGTCGATGGGCGCGCTCGCATCGCGATGCGGAAATCCGTCTCCCTCGACCGATACACCGAGGCCATCGCCAACCTCGAACGACGACCCGACCCGCTCGATACGGCGATCAGCGTGACGTTGCGCGCCATGTCCGGCGGGAGTCGTCCGGACCCTGCCGCATTAGACACGCTTCTCCGAGCCTATCCACACCTCGAAGGTCCGATCCGGGAAGCAGCCGTGCTCGGTCAGGCATTGGTCTCGACGGCGGGTCTCCAGCAGCAATTACACCACGATCCGCGCGATCTCCCGTGTGCGTTCGGACCGGAACTTGTTGACGGTCGCCCGCGCTACGAGATGGAGTCGCTGCTCGGCGTCGGTGCGTTCGGGCAGGTCTATCTCGCGGTCGATCGACACTTGTCGGATGATGATCATCAGGCGCTGGTTGCGATCAAGATTCTGTCGACGCGCATTCGCGAACCTTGGGCGCGCCAGCGCATGATCGAGGAAGCGACGAAAGCGCGGCGCATTGACCACACGAACGTCGTTCGTGTGGTCGACCGAGGTGTAAGCCGGGACGATGAAGACTACATCGTCTACGAATACGTTGATGGCGGTGACCTGGCGCAGTGGCTCGATGACCACACAAGTGTCATCGCGCCAGCGGAAGCCGCGGCGCTGGTCGCCAAGATTGCGCGCGGGGCGCAGGCAGCGCACTACGCTGGCGTCGTTCATTGCGATCTGAAGCCCGGCAACATCATGCTCACAGGCGATGGCGAACCTAAGATCGCCGATTTCGGGATTGCCGCGCGACTGGGTGAAGGCATCGATCACGCGCTGTATTCGGATCTCATTGATGATTCTCGACCGCTCGGCAATCTGGCGTTCATCGCGCCAGAACAGTTCCGCAAAGAACCCGGTGCGCTGAGTGTGGCGGCGGACATCTACGCCCTGGGCGGGCTGCTGTATCTGCTCGTGACGCGGAAGCTGCCGAACGGTGCGAGTATCAAGGAGATTACCCGCACGCACGATCCGGAGACCGGTCGCACGACGCCGCCATCGATGGCCGGCGTGGACGGCGTCGATCAGGATCTTGATGCGATCCTCCAGCGCGCGATGTCGTCGCGTCCGGAAGATCGACATGCATCGGCCGGCGCACTGGCCGACGATCTCGAAGCGTGGATTCGTCACGAACCGATCGCCTGGATGCGACCGTCGCTCCCGCGTGTGGTATCGCTCTGGGTCCGGCGCAAGCCGGCGCTGGCTGCACTCGGCATTCTGCTTGGTGTCGCGCTCGTCGCCCTCGAGGTCACGTTCCGAGAGGCCCAGCGAGAAGAGAACCGGCGCACTGTGGCGGAACAGAAGGAGCGTATCGCGCAACAGGAACGCGATGCGGAAGAGCAACAGCGCAAGCTGGCGCAGATGGAACTCGAGAAGAACGAAGCGATTCAGGCTGCAGTTAAGCAGCGATTGTCGCAGACGCTTGGTGTCATCGTGGCAAATATCCGCGAAGGACAGCGTGTCGATACGGAAATCATGTCGGGCGTGTGGCTGCTCGAGGAGTCCATCGGTGTGGACCTGCTCGAATCGGTGCCGGCCTACAAGGAACTGCGAACGCAGCGCCTCGAGATGTTCGAGCAGGGCATCGCCGAAGCCCGTGAGAACGGCGATGGCGATGCGCTCTTCACGTTGATTCGTGAGTCACAGCTGGCGCTCTGGTATGCGTTCGAAAACGATACGGATCGTGCGACCACACTGATCACTGAGAATCGGGCACGATGGGCCGAGCGGCTCGACGCGGATGATCCGTGGTTGCGCGTTCTGGAGTGTGTTGATCATGCGGTCGATGCGAATCGAGTGATCGCCGGGACTGATGAGGTCTCAGCCCTGGGCACGGCAGAGCAGCTCGACGCGGATCGTGCCTGGCTCGGGGACCATCATCCCGGTTCACCGGTCCATGCCCTTGTGCTAACGCGATTGCAGACGCTGCTCGGACCCGAGCATCTCGATCGCTCAGATTGGTTCACCACCGTGAACGACGAATTGGCCTCGCATTTTGGGTCGCTCGCCAACTGATCTTCACGGTCCGGCGAGTATGATTGGCTCGCTCGCATGACCGACACGCCATCCGAAAACATACTGCCGACCGATGATGCAGACGATCGCTCGTTGTTCACGATCGAAGACCTTGCCGTCTCGTTCGACATCGGTCAGCCCGAACGCGTGCAGGCGGTCGATGGACTTTCGCTGACGATTCATCCCCGACAGACGTTGGCGTTGGTCGGCGAGTCCGGCTGCGGAAAATCCGTGACCGCGTTGTCGACACTGCAGTTGATTCCCAGCCCGCCGGGTTACATCGATCGTGGATCGATCGCGCTGGATGGCCGCAATCTGTTGCTCTGTTCGCCGCGCGAGATGTTGAAGGTGCGCGGCCGCGAGATCGCCATGATCTTCCAGGAGCCGATGACCTCGCTGAATCCTGTGTTCACAGTCGGCGATCAGATCATCGAGACGATTCGACGGCATCGCCATGTGTCGCGAGCTGAAGCGCGCGAACTGGCCATTGAAACGATGCAGGATGTCGGACTGCCTGATGCGCATACGGCGTTGCGCACGTATCCGCACGAGTACTCAGGTGGGATGCGCCAGCGCGCCATGATTGCCATGGCGCTGGTCTGTCAGCCGCGCGTCCTGCTCGCGGATGAACCGACGACTGCGTTGGATGTCACGATTCAGAAACAGATTCTTCGTCTGCTCCGGGAACTACAGCAGGAACGCGGTATGGCGATTCTGTTGATTACGCACGATCTCGGCGTGGTCTCGGAAGCCGCCGATGTTGCGTGCGTCATGTACGCCGGTCGAGCAGTGGAGTACGCATCGGTCACCGATCTCTTCGAGCGTCCAATGCATCCGTACACGCGCGGCTTGCTCAACAGCATTCCGCGACTGGGTGAACGTCGTCGTCGGCTCCGAACAGTGTCCGAACTGGTCCGCAATCCGGAAGAATTCACCCGATTGCCGACGGCGAATCTCGGCGTCGAACCGTGGTGGCCGCGTCGTGACGAGCCTGACGGGGTGGTGCCCGACGAGCAGGGACACCGATCGGTGCTGCATGAGATTGAACCTGGCCACTGGGTGAACTGCTGGCGCACCCCGTACGTCGCGGCCCATCTGTCAGGCCGGCCGGATCTGAAGGTCCGGCGATCAACTGGCGCGACTTCCGCGACGAGTTGAATCCATCGCGGACGATCAATCGAAACGCTTCGCACGGAGGACTCTGTCCATGCCTTTGATCGATGAAGGTGCGTCCGCACCATCGTTTTCGCTGCCCGACCAGTCGGGCACAATGCACACGCTCGCCGAGTACGCCGGTCGTCCGTTCGTGTTGTACTTCTATCCGAAGGATGACACGTCCGGCTGTACGAAACAGGCGTGTGGATTTCGGGACTCGATGCCGGACTTCGAATCGCTCGATGTGCCGGTGCTCGGCGTGAGCCCCGACGATGAACGCAGTCACACGAAATTCGTCGACAAGCACGACTTGAACTTCACCCTGCTCGCAGACGTTCCGGTGAAACCGGAAGACGCGGAGAAGAATGAGAAAGGGACGCCGACCACGTGCAATGCGTTCGGCGTATGGCAGGAGAAGTCCATGTACGGCAAGACCTACATGGGTGTGGTGCGCACGACGTATCTGATCAACGCGGATGGCACGGTGGCGAAGCGATGGGACAAGGTCAAGGTGCCGGGCCACGTCGAAGCGGTGTTGGAGGCGACGAAAGCGCTGCACGCGAGTGCATAGCGTCCATCTCACTACAGGATGGATGTCACGAAGACGATTGCACTGACAGCCGACCCGACGAACAGGAAAAACGATGCAAACGTCAGCGCGACTGATGTCAGCTCGGTCGTTGCGTCCCGTTTGATCCTGTGTCCGCGTTGAAACGCGAGTGTCATGCCGCATTCCGGACACAGCGCTGCATCATCGGGCAGTCCACGCAGTGCATACCGGCACGTTGGACATCGCACGCCAGGCGGATCGACTTCGAGGAGCCGAGCAGCGTAGTGCATGCATCCACAGGCCAGCGCGAAGAGTACGGTGGTCCCGATCACGCCGAGAATCCCTGCAACAGTCAGTGCGGCCAATGTCATCGCGTCACCATGGCGCGCTGGATCTGCAGGATGATGACCGCAATGATGATGATCAGCACCGCGGACGACACCAGCAGCGTCACCATCTGAACGATGGTCCGACGAATCATGCGATCGCTGGCGTCGTCAGGCCGTTGCGGGAGGCGAATGGTGCCGCACTCCGGACAATCCGCGAGAAGATCCGGATGACGGCGGAGGTCATACCGACAGGTCGCACAATGCGTCGGCCAACGCTGATCGACACCACATGTCGGGCAGATTGGTTCATCGGGATCAACGTTGTGGAGATCGGCCCGACAGGACGTACACGCGGTCAGGCGGGCGAAGCTCATTGCGCGCATATCACGAGGAACGCGAAGCAAAGACACCACGATGTACTTCACGAATCGCCTCATGACACGACCCCGAGAATGCTCAGGGAAGTGTAGGCGAAGTCCCGTTGGCCCCGCCGAGCAAGACGCTTGAGACATAGAGGAGGATCACCATTCCGACGATGCCGGCAATGGACAACGTGATGATGGCGATGAAGAGCCAGAAAATGGCTCGTGCCTCGTGTCGGTTCTGGTGACGCGTCAGTTTGCGATCGAAGAGGGCGCTGCCGCACTCAGGGCAGGTCTCGGTGTGATCGCGAATGCCTTCCAGCGTGTATTCGCACCCGGGGCAGACGATGCGAAGCCCCATGTCGCCGCACGCGCGTTCCAGTCGTCGCCACCGCAGAAACGAATAGACACACAGCGCAATTGCGCAGAGAAATATGGCGAAAATGCTCGCGACACCAATCAAACCGACGACCACCATGTGAGAAGTGTACCGGCGAACGCGTCGAAAGCACTCAGTCGTCGTCCAGTGATTCAGACTCGATGCTCGCGGTTTGCCCCGCGAGTTTCTTCTCGACGTACTTCTTCACCCATGTTTCGAAAGACTTGCCCGCGGCGGTGTCTTTGCCCGTCAGTTCAAGCCGGGCGATGTCGTCGCACGAGATGGCAATCTTCGCGTCATCGTTCTTCGGCATGACACGAAGCATGGATGGTTGGCCATCGCGTGCGGGTGCACGATCAAACGCGAAACCTTCGATGATGTCGCCGGTGGAGTGCACGGTGATCTGCACATCGCCGCGATAGTTCACCGCATGATCGATGATGGCGTCGAGTCGGATCGGGTCAGCCGAATCGGCAACGAGACCTTGATGCGCGGTGATCGCATCGGCGTCGTGTGTGAATGACGTTTCCTTCGCCATGGGTGAAGCGTCTCAGCGTCGTGTGTGGGTTGGTTCAGGGCGAAGCAGGTTCGCGGTCAGCGGGAAGCACGAGTTCGCGACCGGTCGCGGGATCAAGCAGCTTCCAGCCGAACGTCTTCGCGAGGCGCACGATGGTCAGCCAGGAGATCTCTTCTTCGGTGAGCGTCAACAGCATCTGACTGATGTCGGTCTGTCCCGGCGGCAGTTCGATGGTGATGCCCGGACCCCACAGTGTGTCCTTGCCTTCGGATTCGGGAGCGCAATTGAATCGCGCCAGGTCACGGAGCAGTTGCTCGCGTGTGCCGAGCGATGCCATGCCCTGCGAAGCTGTTTCGGGCGACAGGATGACGAACTGTTGGGGGCTGCTCACTGAAGTCCTTCCCGCATCGTGGCGAAGAGGATCATGGTAGCGGACACGGCTCGATTGGTCACCCAATGGTGTGCATGGATGCGTCACGGACACAAAAACGCGGATCCTCAGTCCTCATCGCCCGTGGCGTCATCGTCGGCGAAGCGCTCGGCTCGATCGATGATGTCACATACCGTGTCGACAAGATGGGTAAGCGACACTGGCTTGCTGAGGTATGCGCTCACGCCGAGCGATTCCGCGTACGCCATATGTCGTCGTCCCTGATTCGCGGTCACCATCACCACAGGTGGCGGCACCTCGAGTTCAATCATCTTTTCGAGCACGAGAAAGCCCGAGGCCTTGGGCAGCATCATGTCGAGCACGATCGCGTCCGGGTCGCCGTGCTGAATCTCGTGCAGTGCAGCGCTGCCGTCCGTCACCTTGATGGTGCGGGCGCCCTCGGAGCGCATCGCGAGATCAATGCTGGACAGCACGTCTTCATCGTCATCCACGATAAGAATCAGGCGGCCTTCGAGTCGTGACGTCGACATAGCGTCATCATAGACGCTGGATCGCGCCCGCGCGTCCCTTAAGCCAGTGCCTCGGCCGCATACCGCTTCGAAGACACCTCGGAGTGATGCACGATCCGCGTCATCTCGTCGTCCGTCATCCACGGCAGCGATTCCAGTTTCTCACGGAGTCGCTTCGGCATGACCTTGCCCTGACGTTCGTGCTTCGGGCGGCTCTTCCAGCGACGATGCAGCCAGAGGTACTGCTCGGGTGCAGAACGAATCATGCTCTCGATCGCTCGGTTGTATCGCGCGGTGATGTAATACAACGGATCAGGCTGATCCGCCCAATCCTCTGGCGTGATGACATCATGGCACGAGAGTTCGTACCGGAACGTCTGGTCGACCCGACGTGCGAAACCTGCGATCACCGGCACCTCGTAGCGCATCGCGAGCAATCCGATCGACTTGTAGCTCGACGCGAGTCGGCCGAAGAATGGAACGAACATGCCCTGATCGCCCGCATTCTGATCCGCGATGAACCCGATCTGCCCGCCGCGATCAAGTGTCTCTTCGAGTTCGGTCGTCGCGCCGAATTTCGTGATGATGCGCAAGCCGGTGGCTTCGCGCACGCCCATCAACCAATCGTTGAGCTTGGGATTGTCCAGTGGTCGCGCCACGGCCGCGATGGGATAGCCGAGGACGGCAAGCGAATACCCCAGTAATTCCCAGTTGCCGCAATGACCGGTGATAAACAGCGCCGGTTCGCGTCGAATCAACTTCTCGACCGCCTCACCCAGATCACCGATGACCAGATGATTCGCCCAGTTGTTCGGCGTGATCAATCGGGGCATGACGAACGGATCGACGAGGAACATCTGAAACATGTAGCGCATGGATCGTTCCGCGAGGTCGACGACTTCGGCGTCGGCCATCTCCGGAAAGCTCAAGGCGATGTTGTGTGCGGCCCGCGCTGTTCGGCGTGCATTGAACTTTGCGAACATCGAACCGATCGCGCCGGCGGTGCTCAGGTTCTGGTCGGTGGGGAAGCAGGTCATCAACCCGGTGGCCGCGCGCACGCCGAGGTATTCGCCCCAGATCATCAATGGTGATTTGTCGCGGGCCATGCACACGATTGTACGAGTGGTGGGTCGAGGGAGGGAAGTCGTGCAGGTTGACCAAAGAACAACGGACTCCGCCGAAGCGAAGTCCGTTGCCGGTCGTTGTCCTGAATTTGGCTGTTACCGATTCGTGTAGCCAGTGAGCACGAGGAACCGGTTTGCGTTCAGCACAGGGATCTGCGCATCGCGCGCCTGGTCGAACAGGCGTCGATAATCCTCGTGAGCCTGACGCTTGCGCAGCCAGTCGTCGATCTGCTTTTCCGTTGCGCCCGGAGCGAGATCCGGCGGCATCGGTGGTTCCACGCCGAGGACGAGGAAGTCCAGATCGCCCGGCAGGTTCTCAGCGATCACCACGTCACCACCCCAATTGATGATCTGGCCACGGATGAAGTCAGCTTCGGCTTCGGACGGGATGCCATCCTTGTCCACGTCATACTTGCCGTGCACGAGGAACTTGAATCGATAGGTTGGATCGTACACCGCGTTCGCAATGATGTCGTTGCGAATGATCGGCTTGTTGACGGCGGCACGGACGACCTTGCAGGTCGAGGTGGATTCACCGACGCGAATCACCTGGAGACTGGCCTTGCCGCGGGACAGGCTACCGTCCGGGGCGAGGCCGATGCTCGCGGGTGAGTCGTAGACTTCGAACGTCATGCCGAGCACGATACGATCCTGCGAGCCGCGATCGATGAAGACGGTGTCATTGGCGCCGCCGGTGTCGATGATGCGACCATCGACCATTTCATCCGGACGCTTCGCACTGATGCGATCGCTGGAGATGATGT
>JBCCFX010000121.1:0-12716 GCA_039029515.1 Planctomycetota bacterium | reverse complement strand
GGTCGTCGTTGCATTCAAGCAACGTGCCGAGCGGTGCGCACTCGCATCCCTCATAAATGGCGAGTCGTGTGTCAAGTTCGAGAGCGCCGCATGTGTCGACAAACAGAGTGCCAGACGCTTCTGCGGTGTAGTTGAACCACAGGTCCTGATTGATGTCGTTGTTGCCGAACGGGAATGCACAGCCGGCTTCTTCGGGCCCGCTGCTCGTGGCGTCGACCAAGTCAAAGTTCGTCGTTCCGAGCGGAACTGAAACGCGACTGTCGCACTCGTCATTTGCCGTGGCAATGAAGCAGATGTTGGGTACGCATATGGAGTTGTCGCCCTGGAAGACGCCGCCAAGGATGTCGCACTCGCTGTCGTCGGTTACGTCGGTGCAGGACATATCCGGCAGACAGCACCCGCCGGGGACATCGCCCATGTCGCAGTTTGCAAGAGCCGAATCCGCACAGATCTGATCCCAACCGGTACTGCAGCAGAACTCGTCAGCGGTGCAGATCAAGTCACAGCACGTTACATCGTCGCAACCCGGTGTGCCGTTATTCGTAAAGCAACCGCCGGCCCCCGCGCCGCAGTCTGCCGGCGGCGGGACCACAACGCCGCACTCCGCGATGGCGGCAGCTGCACAGACATCATCCCATGTCGTATCGCAACAGAACGCGTCCATGCCACAGATCAGTTCGCAGCACATGAGGTCATCACAACCTGGCGTGCCATTGGCGATTGCGCAGTCACCCGCGCCCGCGCCGCATGCGGCCGGTGGCGGACCGAGGAGAATCGGCTTCTCCTGCAGCTTCTTCTGCTTGAGATCAGACGTCATCGTGTCCGCGCTCTGCCCGAACGACATCGGGGCGAGCGACAGGAGTGAGACGATCGAGAACACAAGAACGCGACGACACGTCAATTGCAGCATGGTCTTCTCCTCCGGGAAGGAGGGACTCAGGCAGCCCTCGCAACCCCCGCGATGGCGGCATGTTACCAGCGGGGTGGGAGAACTGAGAGAAGAAAATTGCGAGTTGAACGGCGAGAAATGACGCCAATCACGCGTGGGGTGCACGAACGCCCGGCGTTCTCGCTCAGTCTCGATCGCCGTGGTATTCACGGGCGATGATCGCCCGGGCCGGGTTGCCGCCGTAGATCATCCACGGCTTGCAGTTCTTGTACGCACACGCACGAGCGCCCAGAATCGCGCCGCGGCCGACGGTCACGTTCGGGCCGACGAACGCCTGCGTGGCAATCCAGACATCATCTTCAATCACGATCGGCGGACGCAGCAACGGCAGCGCTGGATCCTTGTAATCGTGCGTGCCCGCACAGAGATGCGCATGCTGACTGACCGACACACGCTCGCCGATGGTGATCGGTCCGAGGCAGTACGCAATCACGTGATCACCAAGACATGAGTTCTTCCCCATGGTGAGATTCCATGGACACTCAACCTTCACCGTGCGGCGAATGACAACATCGTTCGCGATCGTCGCGCCGAACATGCGAAGCAGCATGCTGCGCCAGCCGTACCAGTTGTGGAACGAATACTGGAAGATCGTGGCCTGCACGATGGCCCAGAGCAGCCGGCCGATCTTTTCCTTCGTCGTGTACGGACTGTCATGTCGCGCTTCCGCTTCGGGCGCAGCATCAACTACCGGCTCTTCCGTCGAGGTTGTCTGCGGTGCCTGCGTCATGACGATGCCTCATCGGACGCCATCGGCGCGGCGGGCACATTCGCTTCAGCTGCTTCCTGCTCGTTTTGCAGGATCTCCAGGATCTTCAGCTGGATTTGTTGTTCGTATGCACTCATCAACAGGCAGAATCGGAAGCCATTGATGCCATCGAGGATGCCCAGCTTCAGGATGTACATGAAGCCGAACCGGAACAACCACTTCATCGGCAGCTTCGGATAGACCTTGTGCTTGATCCACCGGCGACGTTGCAGCGGATCACCGAAGAACTTCGCATCAATGTCGCCGGAATCACCATCCTTCAACTGGCGCACGGTTTCGCGCGCTTCCAGCGTCGAATAGTGGTTGTGCTTGGCGATGTAGTCTTCGAGGCCGCGTCGATCGTTGTGCTCCATGTGGCCCTTGAGAAAGCCAATGGAACCATCGACAACCATGTGCTCGTGGACTTCGCGTTCTTCGTAGCGCGCCTTTCCGCGACGGAAGTAACGCAGGTTCCACGATGGGTAATACCCGCAGTGTCGAATGCGCTTGCCGAGGAAGATGAAGTAGCGGTTGATGTGGAAGCCGGCGTGCTCGACGTCGTCCGGTTTTCGCTTCGCGACCGCAAGCAATTCATCGCGCAGTTCAGGCAGGATGACTTCATCCGCATCGAGGATGAAGATCCAGTCGCTTTCGAAGGGTAGGTTGTCGAGTCCCCAGTTCTTCTGCTTGGCGTAGCCGGGCCAGTCATGATGCACGACTTCGGCGCCAAGGCTGCGCGCGATGTCCTGCGTCCCGTCGGTCGAGCCGGAATCGACGACGAACACCTTGTTCGTCCAGCCTTGAAGTGCCTTCAGGCTGTACGGCACATTGAGTGCTTCGTTCTTCGTGATCATCATCACATCGATCACGTGGTCAGTCCTTCCTCGATCCGTCTACCAGCGAGACCAGTAGTTCGCGCCAGGCTTCGCAGGCGATGTTCCGTGAATACGCCGCACTCAATGCAAGCCGTGCCCGATCCCCCATCGCGAAGGTATCGTCACGGTTCGCTTCCATCTCGCGGATGATCTCCACGAGTCCCTCGACATCGCCCGGCGGAATCACGCGACCGGCAGAATGCTCCTCCAGCACGCGCGCCAATTCACTCGAAGGATGGCCGATAAAAATCGTCGGTCGGGCGGCGGCCATGATGCCGAACAGCTTGCAAGGCACCATCATGCCTTCCAACCCGTCGAGCATGCTCGCGAGATGGACATCAGCGCAGCTCAGCGACTGATCCAGCTTCTCACGTGGTTGATACGGTGCGGTGACGCAATTGTTCAGTTCGTGTTCTTTGACGAACGCCTCGACGACGGGCTTCTTCTTGCCGCCTCCGACGAAGAGGAAACGAATGCGGTCATCGTCGCGAAGCTGCTTCGCGGCCTGCAGCATGGTGTCAACATCGTGTCCGAGACCGAAGTTGCCGGAGTACATGACGACGAAACGATCGCCCAGATTCCACTCCGCGCGATACGGATTGTCTTCGCGCGGGATTGGCTTGACCTCATCCTGATCCGACCACACGCCGATGTGTTCCACGCGCGCTTCGGGAATGCCCTTGTCGAGCACGCGATCGCGCATGCAGCGGCCGAGCACGACAACCGCATCAGCCTTGCGCAGGCAGAACCGATTGATGCGATCGAGCAGTCGCGTCAGCAGTGATCGCGGCTTCATGACGCCGCATGCGACGGCGACATCGGGATAGAGATCCATCAGCCAGTAGACGTACTTGCTTCGTCGGGTCGCTCGCAGCCACCAGCCGAGGAGGCTGATGAACGGCGGTGTCGTAAACGTGATGACGACATCAGCGCGCGGTGTGCGATGCGCTTTCCAGAACGCGGCGAGATAGAACAGGAAGAAGTCAAACGCGCGGGCGATGATGCTTGACTTCCCAAACAGGCTCCGCGCGACACGATGCACGTGAATGCCATCCACGAGTTCATTTTTCTTGAGTGTGGCACCGGTTTCGCCGTAGATCGAGCGCGAGGCGATAATGTGCACCTCGTGGCCGGCGTCGACAAGGTGTCGGCCGAGATCATGCGCGTGCTGCGCGGTTGCCGCCGGGTCGGGGTAGAACACCTGATTGATCAGAAGGATGCGCATCGCGTTCTCGTCGGTCCCGTCTGTGGTGCGGGAAGGACGAGGCAGGATAGCGGGCGGACCGGATCCGGGGGTGATGGCTCACTCGTTGATCATGGCCCTGAGCACCTCGAGCCCGCGCTCGAGGACGTCATCGCGGCCGGCGGCGATGCCCTACAGGTGCGATTCGAAATCCATCGCCTCATGCAGCACGCGGCGAACGCGAAGCTCGTCGTTGTTGACGGTGTAGAACACGACGTGGTGCGCGATCCTCACGGACCAGTAGCCGGGACGGATGGCGTCGCGGTTTCTCCCAGTGGTCGGGTCTCGAGCAATGTCGCGAATGCCGGTCTCAATGACGCGGAGATACCGGTCAGCCTGGGCCTCACCCCACGTCTCGAACGAGTAAATCCACACCTGTATCAGGTCTGACGCGGCAGCGCGGTCGTGGGTGAGCCGTCGCGGCATGTGCTTCCTATGCGCGAGTTCTCGTTCGTGCAGCCTGCTTGATGGCATCGAAATCGAGTTCGCCGGCATCGCCGCTGGCGTCGCCGTCCATCAATGCCTGGCGCAATGCTGCGGTCCGCGCTTCGTGTTCTTCAAGGAGTCGAAGGCCGGCCCGCATGACCTCGCTGGCGTTGCCGTATCGCCCCGCCTGAACCTGACGGCTGATGAACGTTTCAAAGTGATCGCCAAGTGTCATGCTTGTGTTCCGGGCCATGATTTCACTCCCTGACTGATATACCAATAAATACCACAACAAGGTATACCAGTCAAGGCAAAACCGCCTCAGTGTGTTCTGAGCCGTGTTCTGCCATGTCCCGTTGTAATGCGATCTGCGGCCGTTCACTCCCCGCGGATCATGGCCCGGAGCACCTCGAGCCCGCGCTCGAGGACGTCATCGCGGCCGGCGGCGATGCCTTCGACGGTCGGCTCGCACGGATGCGTGGGTTTGACCCCAACGCCGTGGTACTGACCATCGTCATGCGTGGTGACCTTCATGCCCGTCCATGCGACCTGGTAGCCGCCGGGCAGTTTGAGCGGATTGACGTTGCCGTTCGTGCCCGCTGTCGTCGCGCCGACGATCGGGCCGAGTTCGTAGTGCTCGACGATCGCCATGCAGGATTCGGCGTAGCTGATTGCACGGCCATCGGTCAGCCAGACGACCGGAGATTCGATTCGGGGTTCACGCTGTTGTGGCGGCCAGTATGTGGTGCTCCACGTCACATCGCGCTGATCGGGGTAGCGGATGAGCGGGACATTCCAGTTGGCGCTGCGCACGGGTTCATCGGCAACGTGATACAGGAACTCCGGACTGACGGTGGGATAGCCGCGCATGTCGAAGACGACGCCGGGCGCATCGACGAGTCGTGCAATCGTTTCTTTAAACTCTTCCGGTTTGATCTGATCGAGATCCACGTACATCACGCCATCGTCAAGCGTGCGCACCACGTCGCCGCGCGGTTTCTCGTACCGACGCTGGAATCCGACACGTTGGATCTGCGCTGTGTACTCAGAGCCATCCGGGCGGCGCAATTCAAGCACGACTGCGGCCGTGCCTTCGAAGCGCAACAACGCGAGTGATGTGTGCCGTTTCCAGCCTTCGGTGGCGCCGGAGATCCGTGTGCAGGCCTGAGCGTACACATCCGCGGTTGGCTGGCCATCGATCGACATCACCACATCCCCCGCGGACAACGGCCGCGATGCGGCAGTCGGTGCGTGCGTAATAACGAGTTCCTCGCCTGCCCACGTCCAGTCGAAGGGCAATTGCATGCTCGTATTGCGGCGCATGCTCCATACGCTGCCGTGGCCGTCGTGAAGGGCGGCGACCATGCGTTGCAACACGTGCAGGTGTTCCTGATCAGCCGATGCCATCGCGGCCTGATCGAGTGCGGCGGGAAGGATCGCGTCCCAATCCGTATCGACGACGTCGAAGTACGGATAGAAGTGCTGCATCACATTCCACAGCAGGATCACTGACGCAAAGCGCACCGTGCGAACGGTGCCATCCGTCTCGATCGTGTCGAGGTCCACCGGCAACACACCGCCTGCGGGGATAGTCTTGCGGTCGCGCCGCAGCACCGCGATCGGAACATCGGTCGTGATCCCGCCGGGCAGGTCTCGACGAATAGTCTCGCCGTAACTTGGGAAGCCCTCGTCAGCGGTGGTTCCCGGGCGCATGAAGCGCCGCTTCGAACTGTAGATGTTCATCCGTTGACCGTCCTGCGATGCCTGTCCGAAGCCGGCGTGAGTCCAGACGGCAACGCGGTTGTCAGCATGATCGTCCAGGCTTGAATGCGGCGTGGGTTGGAACTGGGCGGTCAACTCGATTCGTATGGACGGTGCAATGGGTTCGAACCATGTCCGCAGGACGGCTGCGAGCTCCTGTGCATCGGCGGCCGATTCGACCTCAGAAACGGCCGCCGTGACGAATCGATCCCAATCGAGTCTGGCGGCTTCATCGGATGGATGGAAATGACGGATATCGCCGACAAGACGAGCGAAGGCGAGGAGGTTGTCTCGACCGCGGTCGCTCAGCGTGGCGGCATCGTCTTCGACCGCGTGTGCGGAACCGACGGCGAGGAGGGTGAACAGGCACGCCGGAATGAAGTGGGCGACGAGCGTCGATCGTCTGGACATGGTGAGAACTCCGCGTGCGGTCATGTAGGAAACGAGTCCGTCACGTTTCTCTGTCGCATATACCGGACAAAATCACAAACCGATGCAGGTGATTGTGTCGTCGGATCGGTTCGAAAAGCACCGCAACCATTTGCCGACAAGGGAGTTAGTCCGTACATTACCCCGCCCGCGGCGATGCATGGCGTTTCGCAGGCTTCGCTATACTCCGGGGTTACACACAGTGGTTCAATTCCGCACCAAATCGGGTGCGTTCATCCCTTGCGGGAAAGGAAATCGATGTCCTTCGAAGCCGCGATCCACGCCAAGGCGATTCAGCTCGATCAGCTCTCGCTCCAGATGACTGCCGCCGCCGGCAGCGGGCATCCGACGAGCGCGATGAGCCTCGGTCACATCGTGACCGTCCTTCTGTACAACACGATGCGATGGTCGCCGGACGCGCCGGGTCATCCATCATCGGACCGCCTCGTGCTGTCGGAAGGCCATGCGGTGCCGATCGTCTACGCCGCACTGGCTGACCTCGGCGTTGCCGTTGGGCGCGGCGAAGATCGACGGTCGCTGACGGTCGATGATCTCTCGTCGCTGCGCGAGAACGATTCGGTACTCGACGGTCACCCGAACCCGATGGAAGGGTTCCCGTTCTTCGATGCCGCGACCGGCTCACTCGGTCAGGGACTGTCCGTCGCGGGCGGCATCGGCGTGGTCGCGAAGCGCGAAGAAGTTGATCGTCGAATCTACTGCATCATCGGCGACGGCGAAGCACGCGAAGGTCAGGTCGCCGAAGCGATCGACTTCATCATCGATCACAACCTGAACAACGTGCTGCCGATCTTCAATTGCAACGAATACGGCCAGGCTGGCCAGGTCAGTCAGCAGCAGTCCGCCGAACGCATGGCGGCGAAGCTCGAAGCGAGCGGTTTTACCGTTCGTTCGATTGATGGCCACGACCCATCACAGATCAAGGAATCGCTCGATGCGTTCACGGCGCTCGGGCCGGACGATGCACCGATCGCCATCGTGGCGAAGACCGTCAAGGGTTGGGGTGCCGCATCGCTTCAGGGCGGTGGCTGGCACGGGAAGCCCGCCGACGGTGACAAGCTGGAAGTCGCACTTGAAGAACTCCGCGCCACGGGCGTCGCGCTGACGTCGACGCTGGCGCAGTCAGATGACCTTCGCATCTATCCGCCGAGCGATCCGCCGGCGGCTCCCGCAGCACCGGCCGAGCCGATGGTCTTCGAAGAAGCCATGAAGGCCTACGACATGGACCTCGTCGTGAAATCGGGTCGGTTTGCGACCCGCAAGGCGTACGGCGTTGCACTGCGAGCGCTGGGCCACGTCGACGAGCGCATCTGGGCACTCGATGCGGACGTGCGCAACTCGACATTCGCGGATTGGTTCGCCACAGACCGCGAACTCGAATCCCGTTTCGTCGATTGCAAGATCGCCGAGCAGAACATGTACTCCGCCGCCGTCGGTTTGTCCGCGGCAGGGAAGATTCCGTTCTGTTCCACCTTCGCCAAGTTCGTGACGCGTGGTTACGACCAGATTGAGATGGCGATCAACTCCGGTGCGAACATCAAGATCGTTGGCAGTCACGCGGGTATTTCGCTCGCCGCCGACGGTCCGAGCCAGATGTCGCTGCCGGACGTTGCCTGGTTCCGCAGCCTCTCAACGATGCAGAGTCACTTTGGTGGTCCGGGGTGTTACGTGCTGCAGCCGGCGGATGCGTATGCGGCGTACGGCCTGACGTTGAAGATGGCCGAGCACCATGGCGCGTGTTACATGCGAACGCATCGTCCGGACGTCGAGTTCATCTACGACGATGGCGTCGAGTTCGAACTTGGTGGGCACGAAGTGTTGACGGAAGGTCGTGACCTGCTGATCTGCACTGCGGGCTACATGGTCCATGAATGCAACGCAGCGCTCGACAAGCTTGATCGCATGGGCATTGATGCCACGCTGGTCGATCTCTATTCGATTCCGTTCGACGCTGAGGAACTGCTCGATCTGGCCAATCAGAACAATGGCAAGATCCTGACGGTGGAAGACAACTACGGCGGCGGTCTCGGGAGTGCGGTCGCGGATGCGATCGTTGACTCCGGCGATGCCTTCGAAATGACACAGCTTTTCGTGAAGCGAATTCCGAAGTCCGCTCGTTCCGAAGAGGACATCCTCAAGCAGTGCAAACTGCACCACTCGGACATCGTTCGCGCAGCCGCCCGCATGCTGGGCGTTCCCGCCACGGTGTAAGACACGTCAGAATTCATTGACGACAAATCACTGCCCGGCCCGGACTTCTCACAAAGTTCCGGCCGGGCGTTTTCGTTTTTGCCAGTTCATAGTTGCGATTCCCGGAGTCTTGTGTCCAGATAGAGCCTGCCGGAGGGCGAACAATGCGACGAACCACAGCGCGGATTCTTGTCTTGCTGCTCGTGCTGACTGGTGTGCGCTCGACTGCCCATGGTCAGTGCGAAGTCATGGACCTGCTCGGACCCGAGATGCCCGGCGCGCGATTCGGCATCACGCCGACCGATGACTGGGCTGGACGTCCCATCGCCGTCGACAACGGCTGGGCACTGATCGGTGCGTCCGGTGAGAGCATGGTCTACCTCGCGCAGCAGCAACCGGATTCGCTCTGGCAGGTCGTCGATACCACGTCGCCGATGACGACGAGCGAGTTCGGTTGGTCCGTCGCGTACAACGACACCACCGGTCTTGTCGCGGTCGGCGATCCTTCGTTCAACATGCGCGGGCGTGTCTCCATCTACCAGCGCACCGGAACGAGTTTGTCGTTCATCCAACACATTAACGGGCCGGGCAGCATGCAGGACCAGCGCTTCGGGCAGGATCTCGACTTCAGCCCGGATGGCATGTTGCTCGTCGTCGGCGCGCCGCGCCGCTTGAATCAACGCGGACGTGCGTACATTTACGAGACCGCAACGTATTCGCAGATCAAGGAGATCGCCGCAAGCGATACCGCGCCGCACAAAGGGTTCGGCCAGACGGTGCAGTTCTATGAATCGAACGCGACCGCAGAACTCTATGTACTCGTCACACAGAGTCCTGATCAACTCACATGCGTACCTTGTGAGGAAGATGCGGCGCACTACACGTTTCGTCAGAACTTCGGCGGCGCGAACAACTACGGTGAAATCAACAAGCGTTCGATGGCCGGCACGCGATACGGCAGCGCGAGTGCAACGGACGTTACGTTTGGCGTTGTCGCAGACGAACAGACGGAAGTGTCATCATTCCTCGAATTTTCGTTGCTTGATATCGGCATTGAGACGCTCGTCATTCCGCCGATCATGGCGGGAACGAATAGCGGCCACGCGGTTGGTGTTGCGAGTCCCTTTGGTGCGCAATACATCGTCGCGAATACCGCGCCAGCAGACGATACCGAAGCGCCGGATGCGGGCATCGTGCGCGTGCTGAGTACCGTCGGCGGCATGACCGTGACCGATTTCACCAAGCCCGGCGGCATCAACCTGAACCTCGGTCTCGCGCTCGCGATCGACAGCGATGGCATCATCATGTTTGCGGGCTTTGATGCAGGGATGGGCGATCAAGGTGGCGGCGTCACCATCTTTGATCTCACGGGAATTGACTGCGATGGCAACGGCCTTTGCGATGATGCAGAGATTGCCGCGGGTATTGCCGACGACTGCTGGCCGACTGGAACCGACTGCGCACCGGGTGGGAACGGTATTCCCGATATGTGTGACATCACCAGCGGCATGGCACGCGACTGTGACAACAACGGCATTCCCGATGACTGCGAGATCTGCGACGATCCTTCGCTCGATCTCAACGGCAATGGCGTGCTTGATGTGTGCGAAGTGAACTACATCGGGCCGGCCGCGGGTTCGTGGTTCAACCCTGCGAACTGGGAAAACAACGCGGTGCCCGATGCATCGACCATCGTGGTCATCGGCGTGCCGGACGTTGAAATCGACAATCCGTTTGCAGTCGCACAAGAAGTCTATCTCGTCGGGAACGGATCACTCAGCATCACGACGGTTGGCGTACTGACGACAGAATTGGTGGTGGTCGTGGATTCGACCGCCGGCATTCTCGGCGAAGGCACCATCGTCGGCGATGTGATCTGCAACGGCTTCTTCTTCATCGTGACGTTCTTCGACGGGTCGTTTGCAATTGACGGCAACCTGACGCTGACGCGCACGGCGGAAGTCATCACCGATTTCGATGGCCCGCCGGGCTTGCCGACGATCGATGTCACCGGAACCGCAACCATCGAGGGTGGCAACTCCATTGAAGGGCCGGATGGTTTCGTGCCATCTGAAGGGACGACGTATGCGCTGGTCAGCGGCGTGACGGTCGTTGCCCGATTTGACATTGCCATCGTTCCGAACATCGAAGGGTTGAACTATTACCAGGCGACAACGACCTCGTCGACGGTCGAGTACATCGTGGACACGCTGACGACCGTGCTCGAATTTGATCCATCCAGTTTTACGACGCTGATAGACATTCCCGTCGATGCTGTCGCCGCCGATGTGGATGGCGTGAACGGCGACGACATCGTGGTCCTGACCAGCGCATCTGTTGGCTCGGGTTCAGCAATCGTACTGCTCTTGAACGATGGCACTGGAACGTTGGTTGAGCAGTCGCCGGTCGTGCTCACCGGCACCGAACCACTCGCCATCGCGGCGGGCGATATCGACAACATGAACGGCATCGATGTTGCGGTCATCGATGGCACAGGGCTTCTGCAAGTCGCCTTCAATGACGGCGCTGGCGTGTTCGCCGCTGACACCGCAATTGCACTGGGTGGAACACCGGTCGACATCGCGATCGATAATCTCGATGTGAGTACCGGCGACGATGTTCTCGTGACCGTGCCTGATCTCGATCAGATTCAACTCTATGTCGACTACGCCGGCACGTCGTTCACAACGATCACAAACATCGCGACCGGCATCGGAAGCGCGCCGGCTGCGATGGCGACCGTTGACATTGACAACGACTTCAACCCCGACATCCTTGTCGTGCTCGAAGATCTCAGTGAACTCGCGGTGTACGGCAACATGGGTGGCCTCGTCTTTGACGTCGATGAGTTGATCGGCGTTGACGATATCCCAACTGACATTGAGCCGACGGACGTTGATGAAGACAAGGACATTGACGCATATCTGCTCAGCCGTGACGGCATGTCGATCGGCCTGATCGAGAACGATGACGGTGACTTCAGTCTTCCCGCGACCGCAACCACGCCTGATCCCGCGGGGGCGTTGACGTCGGGCGACTTCGACAACGACGGCGATCGAGATCTGTTGCTGCTTGCCGAAGATGACTTCGCGCTCGGCGTCGCGCAGGTCTATCGAAACGACACGAACATCGGCACGCAGTTGACGTTCGCATCCAATGTGCAATCACTCGGCGTTGGGTCGGACGTGCGTGTGATCGTGACCGGCATGTTCGACGGCGATCTGCTGCCGGACCTTGCGGTCTTCGGCGCCATCGCATCGGGCGGTGGCGGAACCGGATCGCCGATGCTCATGTTCGCGAACGCATCAGACGTCGCCAACACATGTGCGGCTGACTGCACGCCGGACAACGGTGACGGTACGTACGGCAACGGTGTCGTGAACATCGATGACCTGCTCAACGTCATCAACACGTTCGGCCCCGCCGCGAGCGGAGATCCGTGTGATATGGCGCCCGCGACGTCTGCCGGCGGGCATGGCAACGGCGTCGTGAACATCGATGACCTGCTCACGGTGATCAACAACTTCGGAGCATGTCCGTAAGGCGCTGCCGTTTGCTTTCAGCTTGATCCGGTGACACGAGTTGTAGAATTGCTGCGTGCAGCACCGACGTGAATCAAGTCTGGCAGGGCGTCTTGGACGTCGTTTCCGTGAGCCGGTACTTGGCAAGCACTACGGCCGATACGAGCCTGAAATCGGGATCGTGATCAACGTGGTTTGTCTCGTCGGTTTGTGCTTCCTCGTGCAATGGTCGTCATGGTTCTTCATGGTTCTGGCCGGCTCCTTCGTCTGGGGCATCGTGAGCTGCTGCAGATCTCGACGCTCGCGACAAAGACTGGATCGCAAGCGATTGGATGCGCGTCAGGGCATCATCTACTGCGACCACTGCGACTATCGCATTGATCAGAGCAATTCACGCGCTTGCCCGGAATGCGGCAAAATCGTCTCGCAACAATTGCCTGTTGACTCTCGTTGATCGGTGTTCGTTGTTCGTTGTTCGTTGTCGGCTTGCACGCTACCCTTCTTGGCTGTTGGCTGTTGGCTGTTGGCTGTTGGCTGTTGGCTGTTGGCTGTTGGC
>JBCCFX010000120.1:0-12719 GCA_039029515.1 Planctomycetota bacterium | reverse complement strand
CGGTGGGACTTAGTTTCAAGAATTGACATGTTGTTTGTTGTTAATTCGGATGTAGTGTTGTCGGAATGCTCCTTCTGACGGTTGGCCGTCACTCGTGAGTCGGGGCCAGAGGGTCCCGGCTGTCATTGAGAGAGACGCGGCGAATCTCGCCACATTGACTTCTGCCTCTCCTTTTTCTTGCTGGCCAATCACCCCCCGCGCGGTCGGAAAAAAAGAACGCCTCATGCGGCGGGTTGAGGGCATGCGGTCCGGGGCCGTGTATCGAGCCGCTTCGCCGTATCCCGAATCCCCTATTTCTTGCATTCTGCTCCGGTGAATCTTCTACTCCCTACGCATGTCAGTGGAACCACAGACCGATCGCACCAGCGATGAGCATCGACCATGCCCGCGCTGCTCGTATGACCTCGCTGGCCTGCCGGCGTCCCACACATGCCCGGAATGCGGTTTCGTCTATGACGAAGACATGCTCGTCGCGCAGGGATGGGATAGCGAAACGCGGCCGACGCGCTCCAACCTCATCTGGACACTGTGCTTCACCACCGTGCTTGCCGTGGTCTTCGGTCGACGCGCGTGGCAATCACGCGCGCTTGGCTGGGGTACAGCGATCGGCTTTGTGTTTCTCGGCCTGACCGCGTGGGCGCTCTACGCGATCATCCGCAACATGGTGCGGAAACATCAGGGCGATACAGAAGTGAGTTTCGCCTTCGGCCGGGATGAGATCATGCTGTTCGGCGTCGAAGCGTCTGAGTTGCGGATCCCGTGGACTGACATCACCAAGTACAAACTCGAAACCGACAACAAACGCTGGAAGCTGACGTTTACCACGAACGCAGAAGACACCGAATACGGCTCATTCGATCTCGAACTCGACGGTGAGCCGATCGTGGCCTTGCGCTCGCGATTCGATCGCGCCGTGCGCGAGAACACTCAAGCTGATTCGTAGTCTGCGTCAGACGATCTCTTCCGGCGTTGAGAAGCCATCGCCGATCAATTCGAACTCTTCATCCGCATCATTCACGCAGATGTCCTTCGACGGCACACCGAGTGACATCAAGAGCGATGCATCAAGCCCGAACTGAAAACCAATCAGGTACGCACCGTTGATGATGCGTCGACTGTAGCGCACGAACGACGGCATGGTCGCGATGACCACGTTCTCTGATCGAAGCTCGAACTGCCAGACCGTGCCGGCAGTCAACGTCGTGTTCGATAGCGCGCCGACGCCGCCTCGACTCACATCGCGCACATGCACGGTCATCGAGTTGCTTGGAAGATCGGTCGTCTGACCCGGCACGAGCCGACCTTCAGCACGCACGGGGAATCGAACGAAGCGCCGGAGACGACTGACCGAGTCAGCGTCGCGCCAACGGTCGGCTTCCAGCAAGGCGGAACGGAGATCAAGGGCGTATTCGGGCACCATGGCGAACGCTCATCTTCAGGACTTCGAGGTCATGTTCCCGCCTGGCGTGCCGATGCACGATGCGGGCCGTCGTATCGGTCTCATCGTCATCAAGGCGCGACATATTCAACCGAGGTTGAGAAGCATGCTGCGGACATGCGATGGGCCGGTAATATTGGGGCCTATTCATCGCCCGGAGACTTGTATGCCACGCCTCATCACATCGACTCTTGCCAGTGCGTTCGCGAGCCTCATCACGCTGTCGGCCGCGGGACAGTCCGGGCCCGTGAATGGCATGCGTCCTGCCGACCTGCGTCATCACGCCATCACCAACGCGACCGTGATGACGGAGCCAGGCCGGACGATTGAGAACGCAACGATCGTCATGAAGGACGGCGTGATCACGGCTGTCGGCAGCGACATGACGCCGCCGCCGGGCGCTCGCGTGTGGGATGGCGAAGGCATGATGGTCTACGCCGGCCTCATCGACGCAGCGCTGCAGATTGAGATGAAAGGCCCGGAGCGCACCGTCGCGAGTCACTGGAACACGCGCGTGCATCCCGCATGGCGCATTGCTGACACCGATGGCCCCGAGGAGTCGCTGCGGAAGACGATGCGCGACCTGGGGTTCACCGCTGCCGCGGTCTACCCGTCGAACGGCGCATTCCGCGGCACCGGCGCCGTGCTTGCACTGAGCGACGAACCTCAACACTTGCTCGCGTACGATGAAGACAGCGCGATGGCCATTGCGCTTGACTATTCCGGCGGCTGGAGCGATCGAACGTATCCCGCGTCCGCCATGGGCGCCGTCGCGCTTATTCGTCAGACGCTGTACGACGCCCAGTGGCATGTCAATTGCCAGCGCGTGTATGAGACATTCCCGGCCGGAAACGAACCGCCGATTCGTGCCGATGCACTGGCCGCTCTTGTGGATGTCGTCGAGCACCGCCAGCGGATTGTCACACCGACGCGCGATGAACATGAACTCCTTCGCGCGATCGCGGTGTTCCGGGAGTTCGATCTCTCGCCGGAATTCATTGGCAGCGGCAGCGAGTATCGTCGCCTGCCCGAAATCGCGGGCGCGGCGTATCCGATCGTCCTGCCGCTGAACTTCCCCAAGCGTCCTGAGATTACCGATCCTTCTACGGCGGACCAGGTTTCGCTGCGAACAATGCAGCACTGGGAGCAGGCACCCACGAATCCTCGCCGGCTCATTCGCGCGGGCATTGATGTCGCGCTCACCACCGAGAAGCTCAAGAAGCGAACTGATTTCCATGCTCGGCTTCGCACCGCGATCCAACATGGTCTGACCGAAGCGGAAGCGCTTGCCGCACTCACGACCACGCCGGCTCGCATGCTTGGCCTCAACCAGACGATGGGTACGATCGAGACCGGCAAGGTCGCCAACCTCGTCGTCTGCGACGGCTCACTCTTCGGGAAAGACACCAAGATCATCGAGACCTGGATCAACGGTCGTCGGTATGAAAAGGAACCGCGCGGCGAGACGCACATCGAGAGCGTTGTCGGATTCACATTGCCCGCGCTCGGTATTGTTCATGAAGCCACGCTCGATACCAGAAAGAAGAAACTCGCGGTCACGATCGACGATGAGACCACGATCAAGGCATCCAACGTCTCGGTCATGTCCGACCGACTCAGCGCCGTCATCGACGGCACCGTGGCTGACATCGAAGGCTACATCGTGCTGTCGGGCACGATTACCGCGGACGGCGTCGATGGCAAAGCGGTCCTGCCGGGCGGACAACGCATCGCGCTCGCGATGACCGTCGCCGCACCGGCCGATGACGAAGACGCTGATGCCGAGGCAGGCGACGACGATGCAGCCGATGATGACTTTGAGATGCCCGCGGATGAGATTCGCTATCCGCTCGGCGCGTATGGCGTCGCGCACGTGCCTGCGCCGGTGAGCGTGTTGGTACGCAACGCCACCATCTGGACCGGCGGGGACAATGGCATTCTCGAGGATGCATGGCTGTACATCGACGATGGCACCGTGCAAGGCATTGGGTCAGGCCTCGGCGGTCCGACCAGCGCCGATGTCGTCATCGATGCCGACGGCAAGCACATCACACCCGGGCTGATCGACTGTCACAGCCATACCGGCATCACCGGCGGCGTGAACGAATGGACGCAAGCCAACTCTGCTGAGGTGCGCATCGGCGATTGCATCAATCCCGATGACATCAACTGGTACCGGCAACTTGCTGGCGGCCTGACCGCAGCAAATCAATTGCACGGTTCCGCGAATCCGATTGGCGGGCAGAATTCTGTCGTCAAATTGCGCTGGGGTCAGACTGCCGATGGCTTCCGCGTCGATGACGCCCTGCCAGGGATCAAGTTTGCTCTCGGCGAGAACGTCAAGCGGTCGGAGAACCGGTATCCCGACACGCGCATGGGTGTGGAATCGTTTATCCGCGATGCGTTCACCGCAGCGCGCGATTACGAGAGCGAATGGAATCGCTACAACAGGCTTGCTGCCGGCGCTCGCGCACGAACGATGCCGCCGCAACGCGATCTCGAACTCGAGACGCTCGTCGAGATTCTCAACGGCGAGCGCATCATTCACTGTCACAGTTACCGACAGGATGAAATCCTCGCGCTGATCCGAATCGCCGACGACTTCGGCTTCACGATCGGCACGTTCCAGCACGTGCTGGAAGGCTACAAGGTCGCCGATGACATTGCGCGCCACGGCGCGGGCGGAAGCTCATTCAGCGATTGGTGGATGTACAAAGTCGAAGTGATGGATGCAATTCCGCACAACGGCGCGCTCATGACCGAGGTTGGCGTGCTCACCACGTTCAATAGCGATAGCAATGAGCTGGCGCGGCGCATGAACATTGAAGCCGCCAAGGGTGTGCGGTACGGCGGCATGGATCCGCACGAGGCATTGAGGCTCGTGTCGTACAACGCCGCGGCGCAGTTGCGTGTGGATCATCGCATGGGTTCACTGGAGGTTGGCAAGGACGGCGACTTCGTTGTCTGGTCAGCGGATCCGCTCAGCGTGTATGCCAAGTGCGAGCAAACGTGGATCGAAGGTGCGAAGTACTTTGACATCGAAGACGATCGCAGGATGCGCGATGAAGTGCTCGCCGAACGGCAGCGCCTTGTGCAGAAGATCCTGATGGATGCGCACGGTGATCCGACATCTGCTGATGATGATGCAACATCGCAACCCGACGACGCCGAACCCGGCAGCAGCGCGACGTTCGCCTGGGGCGATGAGCTTCCCCCCGGCGTGTCATCGTTCTTCGTCGACCAGATCCGACAGGGCTACACCGTTGACATGATCCATCCCGGCGATTGCGGCTGCGGTATTCACGGCATGCTTGAACGCATGGGGATGTGATTGGGCTGTGGGCTGTGGGCCGTGGGTTGTGGGTTGAATCGGAGAACGGGCGTACGAGTCCGCCGGTTCGCGAGGCTCGCGAGACCAAGAGACAGGACTCACGCCCGGTGCTCGCGCCATACTGTTGCCGGGTTCAGCAGAACCCGACCTACGGGCTCATGCCTTATCGCTTATCCCTCATGGCTTCCCATCACGGGCACGCACCCACCGCGTTCAGCACGGCCATCAGGTCATCGATGTTGATCACGCCGTTGCCGTATGTGCCATCACCGTTGTCTGGCGCGACATCGCATGGGCCCTCGGCACCAAACGCGTTGATGACACCAACGAGATCATCAATGTTGACCGCACCGTCGCCGATGACCTGATCACCGATGAACGGCGAACAGTCGGCTGGGCAGGGAATGTCATACATCACCGTCAACCGCGGCCGACGCATGGCATTGGCATCATCACTGGAAAAGAACCGCTTCGTACCGCCTTTGTCCGCCACGAGAATCCAGCCGCGATTGCCGCTTGCATCCTCACGCCAGGATTGCACATCCGCGACAAGTGCGGGCGTGGAGGCCCACGTGTACTCCACCTGATCCGAACCGACGATCGATGTTGCGCTCGGTTGCTTCACAAACGCACCGCCATCGACTGACCATGCGGGGCTCATGGTCGGATCGGACGCGACATACGAGCGATATCGCCATGTCACATCATCCTGCGTTGCCGTCGCAGGCTGACCGCCGCCAGACGCCGATGTGCCGGTTGACCAATCTTCGAGCACGCGATGCAACGTCATCGGCTGATCGCCGGCATTCGTTTGTGCGAGCGTCAACGAGAATTCCACCGATAGCACCACGGCATGTTCAGGAATGACCGATGTGTCGAACTGGATCAGACCGCGACGAATCGCGCCCATGTTCGTCCGCCCCGCGACGAACGCTGTACCAACACCGTTCGCGCCGTCGATGTTCTCCGAGTACACCGTGGCGTCCCGCACCACCGGAAGGTCAAGTTCAACCGTACCGGCGTGCGCAGCGCACGAAAGCGCACCAACGATTGCGGCGACTTCAATCCACTGAAATCCGTGGTTCACGGGCACGCACCAAACGCGTTGATGACGCCAAGCAGATCATCAATGTTGATCAGATCATTGCCGAACGTGCCATCGCCGTTGTCCGGCGCGTTGTCACACGGCCCGCCGGCACTGCCGAATGCGTTGATGACCGCAAGCAGATCATCGATGTTGACGAGTCCGTTGCCGAATGTGCCATCACCATTGTCCGGTGCGCAGTCGGCGGGACAAGGCAGGATCAGCACTTCGCAGGCATCGCCGATGCCGTTCATGTCGCCATCGGCCTGATCGGCGTTCATCACATCCGGGCAGTTATCGCAGACGTTCAGAACACCGTCTTCATCCATATCGAGATTGAACGGCGGCGCAAACCCGGTTCCTTCAAGCGTGGTCGTCAGGAAGTCGATGGTGATGGTCAATGACACAGCGCTGAATCCAGCCGGCAGATCGGCCGGCGGAATGTCCGCATTGAGCGGCGCAACGCCGAGGTTCGACAATGTGACTTCGAATGCGGACTCCGTGACGTTCGCAGAGATCGCACTCGGTTCCACGAAATCGATCGGCACGGTATCCATGACAATGCCGCCGATCACGGTCGTGCCGATCGCGCTGATGTCGATTGCATAGGTCACATCCTGTGATGCATCGAGCGATGCGCACGAAGCGCCAACCTGCGTCAGCACGAGGTTCTCTACGTCAACCGTCAGGGTCTGACATCCAATGAACGGAAGGCAGAACAACTCGAACGTGAAAGGAACGTTGCCGAACGACACGACGAGGTTCTCAAGCGATGTACCAGCCCCGGGCGTGACATCGGGCGTGACACCAAGGAACCTATTGGCGGCGACGGAAACCGTCTGCACATCGGTATCGGAGCTCGTCCCCAGCAAATCTGACGTCACCGACAGGTCGGCGGTCACAATGACCTGCGCGCCGAATGGCGTATTGAGATCCGCTTCAAGACCCGGCGGTACGGGCGGTCCGGCATGTGCTGCGGTCAGTGCAGCCGACACCGACATGACGGACACCAGAGTCGTGATACGAGGCATGGGTTTCTCCTCCAGAGGATCGATCGCAATCGATGCCGGTCCATCCTACCGATGGGTGGCGGCCGGCGTGCGTCCAAAATGCCCGCATGGAGGTTCAATCAACGGATCTGAGCGTGGGACAGTACGTTCCCGGACCGAGTCGACGTACAATCGCCGCTTCCCGACTTGAGGAGACCCTGACATGCGTTCATGCCACCGCCTCATTGTGCTCGTCGCCCTGCTGCTTCCATCCGCATCCGCGTTCGCACAATCGCGTCAGGTGCCGGCACCCGAACAGCAGTCGCCGGTCATCCTCTACAACGCATCGATCCATCCTGTCACTACAGCGTCGATCGACAACGGTTACATCGCGTTCGACAACGGGCGCATCACTGGCATGGGTTCAGGACGTCCCGCGTCGGTGGCGCCGGGAACAACGGAAATCGACCTCGAAGGCATGCACGTCTATCCAGGCCTGATCGCGGCGCAGACGCGGCTTGGCCTCGTCGAGACGAGCGCGGTTGATGTCACGAACGATCACAACGAGCTCGGCGACGTCACGCCGGAAGTTCGAGCTGCGGTCGCGATCAATCCGGATACCGATCTGATTCCCGTCGCCCGCGCGAATGGCATCCTCGTGGCGATGACGCTGCCGACCGGCGGAACCGTCATCGGACGATCCGCGATCATTCGTATGGACGGCTGGACGTGGGAAGACATGTGCATTGCGGCTGAAGCCGGCCTGGTGATGAACTGGCCGAGCGTGCAGCCGCGCACCGCACGCTGGATTACAAAGTCCGCGGATGAACAGCGCAAGGACATTGCGAAGAACCTCGATCGCATCGACAAGCTGTTTGATGTCGCGGAAGCCTACGTCGCCGCGCACGAGCATGATCCGTCGATGAAGACCGACCTTCGCTTTGAAGCGATGCGTCCTATCCTCGCGGGAGAGCAACCTTTATTTGTCTGGGCTGCAACCGCAGCGCAGATCGAGTCGGCGATTTCATGGTCCATCAAGCGCGGCTACCAGATCGTCATTGTTGGCGGCTATGGCGCGGATGAAGCCATTGCCTCGCTCAAGACGCACGACGTCCCGGTGATCATCAACGGAACACACCGCCTCCCGGCACGGCGCGACGATGCGTACGATCGACCGTTCACGCTGCCGTCCGTGCTGGAAGAAGCCGGCATTCGGTACTGCATCGCTCCGGGCTCCGGCGCGGGAAGCGAACGCAACCTCAATCATCATGCCGCGACCGCAGTCCAGTACGGTCTGTCTCGCGAAGATGCCATCAAAGCGATCACGATCGACGCCGCAACGGTGCTTGGCATTGACGAGATGTACGGCAGTCTCGCCGCCGGCAAGAGTGCCACGCTCATTGTCACAGATGGTGACCCACTGGAGATGACGATGCAGGTCAAGCATGCGTTCATCGACGGTCGCAAGATCGATCTCTCCAGTCGACAGACGGAGATGTACGAGAAGTACCGCGAGAAATACCGTCAGCGCGGCCTGATCGACAATTGATCTCCATACCATCTGCGGCGTGCTGAACCGGAGTGCATCTCGAATCGCCTGGCTCACAGCATCGGCATGCGCGCTGGTGCCGGTGGTCTGGACACTGAGCCAGCTTGAGATCGCGCGCGACGCCACGGTCGAAAGCGGTCAGGCGAACCTCGATGCACTGTGGCCTTACTGGATCGCATCCGGCATTGCCTGGATCGCGCTCACTGGCGTGTGGTTCCACTTGCGCCGAACCGATCAGCGGCTCGACCACGATGACGACACACCGTCCGCGTCAGCCCGGCAACTGCGCACCAGTGCACTGACGATCCTCCTGATTGCCGCGAGCGCACGCCTCGTCACCATCGTGACGCATCGACCCGCGCTCAGCGATGATCTCTACCGCTACATCTATGACGGCGAGAACCTCGCGCACGGCGTCAACCCGTATCTGCCCGTTCCCGCGACGTCGATGCAGACGTTTGATCCGTCAAATCCCTTCGTCGTGCGCGAGCAGGCCTGGCCCGGCGAGCGCGATACTGCACGCCACATCAACAACGCAGAGCTCACCACGATCTACCTGCCAATGTCCCAGTGGACATTTGGCGGCATTGCGATGACCACGCGTGATGCGCAATGGAACCTCGTGCGTGAAGAACGACTGTTTCGTGCGGCGTTCGTGGTCATCGATCTGGTCATCATCGGCTTGCTGATCGTGCTGCTTGCGCGCAACGGACGTTCGCTGTGGTGGTCTGTGCTCTATGCCTGGCATCCGTTGCCAATTGCGGAAATCGCAGGATCGGGACATCAGGATGTGATCGGCATTGCCTTGCTGCTTGTTGCGCTTCTCGCATGGCACGAGAACGCACGACTCATCATCCGATGGACAATTCCGCTCGCGCTCGCGGTTCTGGTCAAACCTGTTGCATTACCAATGGCGCTGCTGCTGCTGAAAGGACGCGGCTGGCGTGCGTGGATGACCAGCGGCATCACCGGTGCGCTGACATGCCTCATCGTCGCGGCCCCGCTCTGGTTCACGCAGGGTGGCGAACCGCTCAATGCGCTTCGCGACACGAGCACGCGTTTCAGTCTGAAGTGGGCACACTTCGGCAGTGTGTATGAACCAACGCTCTGGATGATTGAGAAGGCAACGAACACGCCAGAGGAATACTGGGCTGCGGATGATCCTGCATCGCTCTGGTCGAACGACCGTCAGGAGCAACTCGCGCGGATCATCTGCCTCGGCCTGATCGCGCTGGTGATTCTCATTGTCTGGCGAAGCCGGCTGACGCCGTTCGATGGCGCGCGGGTCATATTGCTCGCCATGGTCCTGTTCAGTTCGACCGCGCACCCGTGGTATCTGCTGTGGGCACTTGCGCTCGCGCCGGTCGCGATGAGCCCCGCCGTGTGGATCGCATCGCTCACGATTTCCTGGGGCTATGTCCAGCTTGGCGATGTGGTGGAGTGGACGACACCGCCGTGGGTACTGTGGTGTGCGTACGTGCCGGTCTACCTGGCCCTCGCGATTGATCTCGGCCCGCGTCTCATTCGACGCCGCGTCGACGTATGATGCGCGCATGTTCGTCCGAGACCTGACCGCACATCTGCACGCCATTGCACCGCTGGACCGAGCTGCATCATGGGACAACGTCGGTTTGCTTGCCGGCGCGAAGGACTGGCCGGCGCACCGCGTCCTGCTGACGATCGACCTGACACCCGCGGTCATCGCGGAAGCCATCGATCAACGCATCGAGTGCATCGTCGCGTATCACCCGCCGATCTTCACGCCGCTCAAAACGATCACCGATTCGTCCTGGCGTTCAAAGATCATCCTCGACGCGCTGGCGCATCGCATCGCGATCTACAGCCCACACACAGCTCTTGATGCCGTGCCGGGCGGCGTCAACGACTGGCTGCTCGAACCATTCGGCCCTGGCGACGTCGAATCACTCGAGCATGCGACGACTCCGAACGGCCGGGCCAACCGGAAGATCGTGACGTTCTGCCCGGCTGACGCCGTCGCAACGATTCGCAATGCCATGGCACACGCTGGCGCGGGCGAGATCGGCGCGTATGCCGAATGCTCTTTTGAACTCACCGGTTACGGATCGTTTCGAGGCGATGATTCAACATCACCGGCGGCCGGCACCGCCGGCCAATTTGAACGACAGCCGGAATCGCGACTTGAAATGGTGTGCAGCGATACAACGCTTGCGCAGGTCGTCCGCGCGCTTCGCAATGCGCATCCATACGAAGAGCCGGCGTTTGATATCTATGCGTTGACGTCACCGCCGGACTCCCACGCCGGCATGGGTCGACTTTGCCGGCTTGCATCGCCCAGGACCGTGACAGCACTTGCCCCGACCGTAGCATCGCATCTTGGCGTGACATCGTTGCGCGTCAGCGCATCGGCATCTGATGCTCCCGCCACGACGGTCGGCGTGTGCGCCGGCGCAGGCGGATCGCTCCTTGATGCCGCGATTGCGCGCGGATGTGACCTGTTCCTCACGGGCGAAATGCGATATCACGATGTGCTCGATGCGCAGGCGCGCGGGTGTACGGTCATGCTCGCGGGACACAGTAACACGGAGCGTGGATATCTCCCGCGCTATCGAGAGGCGATCGCGCAGCGCGCAGGCGACTCATGCATCATCGAGATTGCATCGGCTGATCAATATCCGCTGACGACACTGCCGTGAATCACCCACCGCCGTTGTCATCATCTTTCGGCTTGTCCTTCTTCCTGCCGCCGCCGAAGAGACCATCGAGGATCTGACCACCGATATCACCGTCCTCTTCGCCATCCTTGTTACCGCCACCAAGTGCGTCATCAAGGACGTTGCCAAGCGTGCTTTCAACGGCGCCCTCAAGCAAGGAACCGGCGAGATTCTGCAGATCCAGCTCCGTCTTCAAGGAACCGAACGAGCCGGTCGTTTTCATCGGCAATTTCGTGCCGACCGGTAGGTTGCGAAGTTCCTTGATGCTCGATGACAACGCGCCCAACGGCACTTCCGTGCTGAGGTTGACAGCCTTCGTCGCAAGGTTGATTTCCCCGGCGTAATCGAGACTCACCGCACCGATCGTGACACGACATTGGTCATACCGAACAACACCGTCACGAATGCGAATCTGCAACGGCTCGAAGTACCCCGGCACGGTCTTCTTCGGCGTGTCAAAAATCGTCAGGAGTGCAAACGCCGCGGAGCCCGCATCAATCTCGACCGCGCCAAGCGTGATGTCGATATCTGCGTTCATGCGCGACAGATCCTTATCAAGCGGAAAGTAACCGTTCGACACGACAAGTCCCATCGGCTTTTCGGTCGAACGAATCTCCGCCAGAATCGGCTGTAGTTTGCCAAGGATCTGCCGGCTGAACTCCGGAGTAATCGCAAGCTGCGCGCTCAACGGATCCTGCTCCGTAATCACAATGGCACGATCTTCACCGCGCACGTATGCGTGCAGGGCTGCGGATGCAGTCTTGATGTCGCCCGTGAGATCGCCGGTTGTACTGGAGAAATCGTTCGCGACAAAGGTTGCGTTCAGGTTCGGACCCACCGCAGAGGTCAGCAGTCCGTCAAGCCCGATGATGTTATCCACCAGCGGCGTTGGCAACGCGTTGACTTTGGCGGTCAGGTTGGAGGTCGCCGTTCCAAGGGAAAGCTTCGATTCCGCATCAAGCAAATTCGAAATCGTCCCATCGACAAAGACAATCGGCTCTGCACTGGCATCAACGCCGCGCCCGGTCAGTTCGTAGGTCAGACCTTCGGTACCAAATGCGTTGGCACCAATTTCCATGCCGATCGTGTTGATCATCGTCTCGAGGCCTTCGCGATCGATGAGACGCAACGGTCCGCCATCCAGCGTTGCCGACAGTGCGACCTTCGTCGGGTCGAAGGGTTCATCTTCGGCCATCTTCCGCGGGAACTGTCCCTGTGCGAGCGAGAACGTCATCGGCACGCTGCCGGCAACACGAAGCGCCGGCGGTTCGCCCGGCTCATCGCCTGCACTGCCGAACAGATTCGTCGCCGCGGCTTCGGACAACTCGAATCGCGTCGCTTCGCCGGTGGCATCGATCATCGTTTCGTCGACGCGCACGGTGAATGCGCCAGCGAGTTGCGCCATGTCTGGCGTGACGAGAATGTCATACAGTTTCGAACCCGGCGGCCGCATTTCCACGCCTAGCGTGCCCGATGCGCCCGTCCAGTTCGCGATCGTTCCCGCTTCAAGACCAAGCACACGCTCGGTCGTCGGCACATCAATGTTGCGCAACGTCACCGTGCCCAGTGGCGTCGTGGTGTCGCCTGCCTTCGCCATACGAATATCGACATCGACGTTGGTCATTGTCGTCCGCG
>JBCCFX010000119.1:0-12796 GCA_039029515.1 Planctomycetota bacterium | reverse complement strand
GTGAATTCTAAATTAAACATGGACGTTTAAGCATTGTTAAACGTTTTAAACGGGTGTTAATGCGGAGATATAGCGTTTTAGCCTATGTATGCATGTTTAACTGGTTTGGATGTCATGATTGTCACCAACAATTCCAGTTCAGGAGAACAGCTATCTGAAATGTTAGATTTGATCATCATACATATTGCAAGTATATGGAATTATTGGTCAATTATAGGTTAAACATGGAAGTTTTAGCATTGTTGGTCGTTTTAAACGGATTTTAATGCAGAGATATTGCGTTTTAGCATTGTTTTGCATGTCGGGCTGTTTTGGATGGTATGATTGTCAACCGAACCCCGAATCCCGAATCCCCAATCCCCAATCCCTACTCGTCAATCCCTTCCAGATACGCCGTCATCTCATCGCGGAAGCGTTGTCGTGACTGCGCGGCCGCGCCGCCGTGATCAGCGCCGGGGATCAATTCGATGTACCCATCGCCGGCCATGTCGCCGCGCCTGGCATCGAACGTCGCCTTGAGTTCCTTCACCGCGCGTTCGAGATAGAACGAATCGACGTCGCCGCACACCAGGCGCACACGCTTCGCCATGATCGGTCCGTACTGATCCCAGTTCTCGCGCACCAGCAGGTGAATGTCGAACGGCTTCCATGCGTTCGCAACATCTTTGTCGATCACCCCGGTGCGCGGGTCGTACAACGGCTTGGGGAGATTCGTCTTCGGATTACGCGGCGAAAACATGGCTTCCCACGCATCCCACTGCTGGCCCGATGCGCCATCCGGCTGGATCGCCCATTCCATGCCGTTCTCTTCTTCAATCGTCATGCGCACAAGTGATCGGCCATCGCGATACGTGCGGCGCATGCTCGGATGCTTTTCACCATCGCCGTTGGCGAACATGTTTGCATCGTCATAGATGTTGACCACGCCGAATTCCGTGAAACACACAGGATCCGGCGCACTCGACCAGCAGGCACCGAACGTGTCGGGATACTTCAACTGCAACCAGAGACTCGACCAACCACCGGAGGAATGACCGGTGACGATGCGTGCCTTTGCTTCTGCGCGCAGGCGATACGAGCGTTCGAGGTACGGAATGAACTCCTCGATGAACGCGGTCGCGCGCGGACCGTTGTTCGCAGAGTCCACGAAGCCGTGATGCCCGAGCGGCGCTTCTGCATCGAGGAAGATGTGCACGGCCGGCGGAAGATTATCAGCGGCGCGGACGTAATACGATGCCATCGTGTGACGACCGCCGTAGCCGGGAATGTGATACACCGCGGGCCACGTGCGCTTCGGGTCTTCTTCGAAATCCGCCGGGAGAATCAACCCCGCGCGGTGGTAGACATCGTGGCCGGCGAACGAGGACAACGTCGGGCTCTTCATCGTGAGCCAGTGCAGGCGATCGGTGTTCTCTGGCAGTTCTTCCGGTTCAAGTCGCTCGGTGAGATTCAACGAGATCGACTCATCAAGCTCGCGCGTCAGCTTGATGGTCATCATGTCGGACACCAGGTTGCCGGGACCCGCGCGGTGTGAGCGCTCGGTGTTGTCGACGTCAAGCAGTGCCTGCACGCGGACTTCGCCTTCGATGTCCTCGAGCGGTCCCGGCCAGACGATCGTCGGGTTCTCAATCGTGATCGTCGTGCCCGGTTTCCAGTCCTCGACATCCATTGATGCGATCGGCTGCGGCTTGCTGAAGAACGGCGCCTGGATCGGCTGCACACGGCGTTGTTGCGGCAGGGACTCGGTCGCGAAGAAGAGAATCAGCCGGCCGCTCTGGTTCGCGGTGGCGACGGACGGATCAAGCCGAACGGTGTAGGTATCCGCCTGAACGGTCGCCGGGGCAAGGGCGAGGGTCAGGAGGGCGGCGGCAGCGAGGGTTCGGTTCGGCATCAGGGCGGTTTCCGGGGGCTCAGGTCTTCAAAGGAGGAGATTCACGCGGAACAATCGTAGGGAGCCCGCGAATTCTCCGCATGGAGCCGCGCGGGGCGGCCGATAGTATCTGGGTTCTTACCGGGGTTCTTACCGGGGTTCAGACCGGCGAAACCCGGCGGGATTGGCGGCGATTCGCCACGTGCACGGGGCACGCCCTTCGATTGGACGGAGATCACCATGCGTCGACTCATGATGTTGCTGTGTGTACTGACCGCGTGCGGACTCGTCGGTTGCAGTATGGGTCCGTCGGCCAGTGAGGTCTACCAGATGGAGGTCGGTGGCCCGCTCGAGATCGATGTGCAGAACTTCCGCGGCGATGTCATCCTCAAGGCCGATCCGCGACGCGACATCGCCGAGGTCAAGATGGTTCGTCGAGGCGAGCACGGCTTCGACCGCGGCGACGAAGCGCGGGCATCACTCGCATCGATCGATACGTCGGTCTCTCTGGTGCCGGGCGAACTCGGACAGAGGCTTCAGATCCGCACGAACACGACCCACGTCGAGCCGAACTTCCAGAGCGTTGATATTCACATCGATGTGCCGGAGATCGATGGCGTGCGCATCCTGACCGATGACGGCGATGTGGTTGCGATTCGAGCAGAGGGCGAAGTTGACATTCAGACGTCAAACGGAAACGTGCAGGTCAAGACGCGCGTCCCGATGACCAAGCCGGTGACGATCATCAACAACGGTGGCGGCATCGCATACCTGACTCGATCGGAATCGACCGCTCGCTTTGATGCGAAGGTCGTGAACGGCTCGATCTATCACCATGTGAATCGCGGCGACCTGCGAATCTTCTCGGATACCAATGATGAGAGCTTCCAGGCCCAGCTGAATAATGGCGCCAACAGCGTCATTCTGCGGACCGTGGATGGCCCGATTCGCATCGAAGTCGTGGCCCAGCCTGAGATGGTCTACAGCCGGCTGCTTTACGATTCGTGATTCATCGCTCACACTGCATCGATGCAGCGTGAACTCCACGACCATTACTTCAAGCAAGCGAAGCGCGATGGCTATCTGTCGCGCGCGGCGTACAAGCTCATCGAGATCGATGACAAGCGCGGCATGCTCAAGCGCGGCATGACCGTGCTTGATGCCGGCGCTGCGCCAGGTTCGTGGCTTCAGGTCATCAGCGATCGTGTCGGCCCGAAGGGCACGGTCATTGGTGTTGATCTCAAGGCGATTCAGCACCAGTTTCGGCACGATAACGTGCGGACGTTCGAGATGGACATGCGCGCCATGGATGTGGATGTCATCCTCGAGGCGATCAGACCTGCACAACGCTTCGACGCCATCATGTCGGACATGGCACCAAACACCACCGGCGACAGGATCGTCGATCATCACGGATCGATTCGGTTGTGCGAAGCGCTGCTCGACCTTGCGCCGACATGGCTCAAAGTCGGCGGCCCGCTTGTGATGAAAGTCTTCGAAGGCGAAGCGTATCCCACACTGATGAGTCGAGTACAGGCGAGCTTCGATCGCGTTCGCGGCGCGAAGCCAAAAGCCTCCCGATCGATCTCCAACGAGATGTACATCGTGGCGACGGGGTATCGAGGCGATGCCGGGGAATCGGGCGACGAGCAGGACGACATGCCGTTCGAACTGCCGAAACGGAAGCCATCGACCGGCTGGGGGTCGTAGGCGCAACTCTTGCGCAATTGATGCCGCATGCGCTGCGGATGCCGCGCGAAAGTCGCGCAGCGATCGCGATGGCCACCGGTCCGCACGGATTCAGTTCCGTTTGTGCGACCTTTGCGTGATGGCACACCCATTGCAACGTCGAAGGAGTCAGCAGGCGCGGTGTGTCCGGACCGGATCACCACAGCGTCGGCCGTGACACGATCGAATAGTCGATCAGGAGATTCCACGATGAACATCAACGGCGTACAGTCGCTTCAGGACTACAACTTCACCACGAATCCCAAGGGGACTCGTTCTCTACCGGCCAACTCGCTGCCTTCGGGTGAGCCCAATGCGGCGACCACCGAAGCGCCCGGCACGCTGCCGCCGGTCATGCGCAGCGACGAGCTGACGAAAGTCGAGCTGGATCGTCCGCTGGATCCGGATTCGTTCTACACGCCGGAAGGTATGCGAGCGGCGATCGCCGAGCAGAACCTCGAGTATGACCTCAACGGCAACGGCGTGGTCAACATCGACGACATGCTCGAACTGCTCAACCGTATGGCCGAACGCGATGCGGACGCCGACAACCCGGCGGATGAGCCCACGATCAACACCGTTGCCCGGACAGCGCTCACTGACACTTCAGCCGCGGACCTCGCGGCGGACGTGATCGACTCCACGCCGACAAGCGACGTGACGGCGGTCCCGACCCGAGCGGATACGCCGAGCGTCGCCACGACCATCGTGGACGTTCTCAGTGAGACGCCGAGCAATGATGTCGTGACCAACCCGACGCGTGCCGGCGGCGTTGATGTCGCAACCAACGTCGTCGACGTTCTGAACGGCAACAACGAACCGACCGCCGAAGCCCCGCTGCGAGCGGATGGTGCTGCACAGCCATCGTTTGCAAGCACGCTTGTTGACGACACATCGCTCGCACCAGGTGAACTCGCCACGAAGATCGCCGACATGATGTTCGAACGACTCTCATTGGCCGGCTTCACGTCAGTGCCGACACAGATCAACGACTTCATCAGCGAGAACACATCAGGCAATCCCAGCGCACGTGCTGCGATTGGTCGCCTGGAGGATTTGTTCGCACGCCAGGACAGCTCGATTCAGGCGAAGCGGGCCGAGCAGCTTGCCGGCAATATTCATAGCCGTCTTGAAGACGTTGGATACGGGAAGCGTCCGCCGGTGAACATTCAGGACATCGTGAGCAAGCTGACCGACAACGCAGGTGAGAAGAGCCGCGTGCTCGATGCCCTGTCGAAGCAGTATCCCGCTGGTCTCGGTATCAACCTGCGAGGCTGATCACCGAACCGGCCATGCACAACCAGCCATCGTTGATGCAACGCTCTCGGGTCCGTCCCGGGAGCGTTGTCGTATGAAGTTGACCGTTAACCGTTTTCCGTTGTCCGTCGGAGTCGTTAGCCGCCGCTTTCCAAAGCACGGAGAACGACAAACGGACAACGATCAACGGTCTACACCATCCTCGCGCCGGCAGCGCGGGCGGTTTCCATGATGCGTTCGGCGGTTCGAACCGCAGCGAAGCCGGCGCGGGCATCGACGTGCGGTTGTTCCTTGGCGCGGATCGCATCCACGAACGACTGCAACTGCAGTTTCAGCGGCTCGCCCGGCTGGACATCCAATTCATCGACGTTGACGAGATCGAGGTAATCGATGTTCGAAAGGTCATCGCCGGCCTTCAGGCGTTCGCGCACATCGGCAAGCTGATCTTCGTTCGCCGTCTTGCGCACCACCGTGCCGGTGCCGGCAACGAAGTCAGCAGAGACATACGTGTCTTCACTGATGAGTCGAATCTTGCGTTCGGTCTTCAGCGCCAATCGACTTGCCGTCACGTTGGCCACGCACCGCACACCATCTGGTCCGGGCGGGAAGGTCAGACGAACATTACAGACATCTTCCGCTTCACCCATCACGCTGACCGCGTTGGCCTGAATGTCTTCCGGCTCGCTTCCAACGAGCATCAGCAGCAGATCGAGGTCATGAATCATCATGTCGAGCACCACGCCGACATCGACGCTGCGGAATGTCATCGGACTGATGCGCACCATCTCGATGAAACGCGGAGCGACGTTGTCGAGCCGACGGATGGCCATCATCACCGGATCGTAGCGCACGACGTGGCCGACCTGGAGAATCGCCGAAGACCGCGCGGCCGCTTCAACCATTTCGCGACCCTGCTCGATATCCGGCGCGAGTGGCTTCTCGACGAGACACGACACGCCGGCATCGAGGAGCTGTTCGGCGGCGGAACGGTGGTACGTCGTCGGGGTCGCGATGGTCACCGCATCGACGCCGGCGTCGATGAGCGCATCGACACTGCTGAACGATGCGCCGCCCCACTGTTCAAGAATCGACTGACAGGTTTCGGGGTTCGTATCAACGATGCCCACGAGTTCCGTGTCGTTGCTCTGGGCGTACAACCGTGCATGGTGACGACCCATGCGACCGACACCAATGACACCACACCGAAGTTTGCTGCTCGAACTCATGGCGATCTTCGCTCCTCGCGGTCTATGCGTGCTTGCGGACGTCCATCCGGGAAACGCTGTCCGCAACCTCATCAGTGTACTCAGCTCGTCGGCGTCGTCGCTGATCTTCGAGATCTCGAGCCTCATGAGCGTGCAGCACCGCATACGTCAACGAGCGGGCGAGGCTCAGAAATCCCCATGGAATCGCCGCAATCGCGGACAGTTGAAGGAGTACGATCCCGCCGGTCAGCAGTCCAAAGAGACCAGAGATGCCAAACGACTGCTGCACGACACCGAGGCCAAGCGAGACCGGCAGGACCCAGATCGCCCAGTTGAACGACCGCTGGGCGACATCATCGCGTACCCATTCCGCGAGGCGCTCCATGAGCACAAGCAGCATGACCAGACCAATGACGCCGACCACCATGGACGCGATACCCAACACCTGAAGTACGAGCGCGGAAGCACTCGTCGGTGATGTGATTGCGGCATCGATCACGGCGATCGATGTGGATCCGATCCATGCGAGTTGCGACCACCTGGCGATCGTCCGCCATTGACTTCGTGCACCAAACCCTCGGCTGACGGCTTCGCGCACCGCCATGGTGGGCGTGAGCAGGAACGCCGACCACACCCAAATCGCAGCAATCACGATCCACGGCAGCGACTCCACGAGCGGCGGGAACGATCGGATCATCGTGGCCGCGATCCAACCGATCGACATCATCATGCACACTGCGGCGATCCAGCCACCAAGCCGGAATGCCCGAATGACATCGAGCGGCATGCTGGAGAGCGGATCATCCCGATACTTCGTGGCGCTGATCGACGTACCGCATTCGGGGCATGATCCCTGCGGATCGACGCCGGACAGATTGTGCCCACACGTGGCGCAGTTCCGTGCTGATGCGCCGGTGTCGCCCTTCCCGTAGTAGCGCAACTCTTCCTTGTGGAGCACCTTCGATGACAGACCGCACTCCGGACAATTGCTGCCGATACGCACGCCGCGAAGGTTGTACTTGCAACGAACACACGCGCGATCAATCTGGATGGTGGGATGCGTCATGGAATCTCGCCGGATGGAGCGTCTCATGCAGCATCCGATTCGACGGACCGTTTGACAAGTCAGTTCACGTCGCGACTTCAACGCCTGCGGCATGGGCGACCGCCTGACGGAACATCCGCAAGCCCGGCGGCTCATGCTCACGCGATGACGGTTCGAGTCGCGTCCACCATGGGTGCTGCGTCCAGCGTGTGTAGCGTTCCGGATGCGGCATGAGGCCGAACACCAGACCGGAGGCATCGCAGATTCCCGCGATCGAATCCATCGAGCCGTTCGGATTGTCGTCGGCGTGGTACGTCACCGCGACCTGGCCGCCATCGCGGAGTTGTCGAAGTCGCTCCGCTGATGCCACGACGAATCTGCCTTCACCATGTGCGACAGGAAGAAGATTCGTGTCGTGGGTAAACCGAAGCCCGCGCGTCCAGACACAGCGTGTGTCGGCGGGGACTTCGATGCGCGCCCAGCGATCCACGAATGACGCCTGCGCATTCTGGGCGAGCGCTGCGACCGGTTCCAGTGGTTCATCCGGCCACGGCATGCCGGCGTCGGGTCCGGGCAGCAATCCCAACTGCACCGCAACCTGAAAACCATTGCACGGCGCGATGATCGGCACGCCGCGCTCGATCGCCGCACGGAACGCCGGATACACCGCGCGAAGCAACTGCGCCTGCACGCGACCCGCGGCAATGGCATCGCCATAACTAAAGCCGCCCGGCAGACCAATCAGGGCCGCGCGATCCATGATCGAGAGATCACGACGCAATGCGTTCACATGCACGAACTCAGGCGTTGCACCTGCCAACGCAAACGCTCGCGCAAGTTCGCGATCGCAGTTCGTGCCGGCCGTCGTGATGATCAATGCTGTGGGCATGGGTTTGGGTTATGGGTTATGGGTTGTGGGTTGTGGGTTGTGGGTTGTGGGTTGTGGGTTGTGGGTTGTGGGCGGAAGTGTAGGGCGGACATACTTGTCCGCCATCTTTTCCTCGCGATTGACCAACGGCGGACTGGTAAGTCCGCCCTACAAGAGATCCGATCCGAATCCCGAATCCCGAATCGCTAATCGCTAGTCGCTAGTCGCTTCCCGCCCCCCAATCCAGAGGCTTAAGCCAGATGCGTCGCAGTTCATCGATGTCACAGTCGAAGCTGTCGTTCGGTTCGGTCAGTCGGCCGTCTGCCGTCACGGTGCCGAGCGTCGTTACGTCGAATTCGCGCAGCGCTGACAACAGCGCGCTGTAATGACCGGGTTCGCATTCGATCACATAGTTCGATGCGCCTTCGCCGAACCAGAAATCCAGTGGTTCCGTGTCCGCCGGCCGTTCAAGATGCACGCCAAGTCGTCCCGCCATCGCCATCTCGGCCACGGCAACCAGGACGCCACCATCACTGACGTCGTGCGCGCTGCGCACCATGCCTTCGTCGGTCAACGCATGCAGCACGCGAGCAACCGCCGGCCCGCGTTCGAGATCCACTGTCGCGGGCATCGTGGCTTCGTCACGACCGAAGCACATCTCATAGTGCGAACCGCGACGCGTTCGTTCATTCCCACTGACCAGCAACACGCGGTTGCCGGCGTGTTTGAGATCCATCGTGATGCAGCGTTCGACATCATCCACGATGCCGAAACCCGAAATCAGCATCGTGGGCGGAATCCGGATCGTCGTGCCATCTTCTGTCGTGAACTGGTTGTTCAGCGAGTCCTTACCCGAAATGAATGGTGTGCGATACGCCATCGCGCCGTCGTAGCACGCGACGGAGGCGCGAACGAGTTCGCCCATGCGCTGTTCATCATCACAGCCTGGCCAACAGAAGTTATCGAGGATTGCGACGCGCGCTGGATCGATGCCGGTACACACAAGGTTGCGCACGCATTCATCAATGGCGAGCAGCGTCATGGTGTACGCATCTTCACAGAATCCCGTCGCGATGCCGTTCGCCATGCCAAGCCCGCGCGATGACCCTTCGACCGGCAGAATCACCGCGGCATCCGATGGGCCGTCGGCGTGCGCGCCGACCAGCGGGTTAATCACCGCGCCACCCTGCACTTCATGATCGTACTGGCGGATGATCCAGTGCTTCGACGCAATATTCGGATGCGCGAGCAAGCCGCGAAGTCCCTGTTCCAACGAGCCCGGCGAACGGTGCGCGTCATATGACCGCGCCGTCGGTGTCCACGCGGCCTCGCGGAGCCGATCCGGAAGACCGTTGTGCATTAATTCCATCGGAAGGCGACCAAACTCGACGCCGTTATAGCGCAGAATGAGCTCACTGTCGTCCGTCCCGAAGGTGCCGAGGTCGCACCATTCCACGTCGTGGGCATCGCAGATTGCCGCGAGCGCATCGACACGATCTTTTGGCACCGCGAGCACCATGCGTTCCTGTGCTTCAGAAATCCAGATCTCCGTCGGCGTCAGACCGTCGTACTTGAGTGGCGCTCGTTCAAGATGAACCTCGGCGCCGAGTTGCTCGCCCATCTCGCCAACCGCGCTGGAGAATCCGCCGGCACCGCAATCCGTAATCGCGCTGTACAGGCAGCCTTGCTCATGGTCACGTGCGGCAAGAATGACATCGAGCGTCTTCTTCTCCGTCACCGGGTTCCCGATCTGCACCGCGTGACTGAACTCGTCAGCATGTGAGTCTGTCAACTCAGCGCTACTGAACGTGGCGCCGTGAATCCCATCACGGCCGGTTCGACCGCCAAGCGCGATGATGTGGTCGCCGGGATTGGCTTCGCCTTCCACGGCATCGCGTGGCATCACACCGACGCAGCCGCAGTACACGAGCGGATTGCCGACATAATCGTTGTGGAACCACACCGCGCCGTTGATGGTCGGTATGCCCATGCGATTGCCGTAGTCGCGCACGCCGGCGACGATATCGCGAAGAATGCGCCGCGGATGCAGGCAGCCAGTCGGGACGACGTGTTGACTGTCATCGGCATCGCCAAACGCAAACTGATCGGGATGCGCGACGCAGAAGACATCGGTCGCCGCGATTGGCTTCGCCGCCAGACCGGTTCCGATGATGTCGCGAATGCAACCGCCGATGCCGGTGGCCGCGCCGCCGTACGGTTCGAGCGCAGAGGGATGGTTGTGCGTTTCGACCTTGAAGCACACGGCATGGTCATCATCGAACGCAATGATGCCCGCATTGTCCTTGAAGACGGACAGACACCAATCGATGTCGTCGTGCATCAACGCATGGGTGGCCGCAGCGACGGTGGATCGAAGCAGGTTGTCGATGGTGACCGAGCCGTCATCGTTGACGGTGATGCCCGGTCGACCGCGAAGGACTTCTGCGGACAGCGGATCGGACGCCGGCGCATCAGCGCGATAACGCACGCGCGCTTTCAGTGTCTTGTGCACGCAATGTTCCGACCAGGTCTGCGCGAGGGTCTCGAGTTCGATCTCGCGTGGTTCGCGTCCGAGCTCTCGGTACTCATCCTGAATCGCAAGCATCTCATCAACGCTGAGAAACAGGTGACCATCGCGCGACAGTGTCTTCAGCGCACTCGCATCGAGGTTCAGGAGTGACACCGATCGGACTTCAGTATCCGTCGGATGACCGTGCGGGAACGCATCCGGCACAAACGGCTCGGTGTAAATCGCGTGCACGACCGGATTCGCCAGGCAGCGACCTGCGAGATGGGCCGCTTCATCGGTGTCGATGCCATGAAAGTCGTACCGTTTGCCGGTGACGACACGAACCGGCGTGTCGGTCATGGCGTTGATTGCGGTCTCGATGGCTTCAGCATCGGGATCCATCACGCCGGGCAGCGGATGGACTTCGATGACGGCATCGCCGCGACCGGTCGATGCGCCACGGGCGGCGACTTCAAGGACCGGGTCCGCGAGGAGTTCGCTGGCAATGCGCTCAACCAGCGTGTCATCGAGCGCTCCTTCAATGAGGTACACGTGCGCGGAGTCCACACGGCGCGGTTGCGCCGCGCCGACAGCACATGCAGACCGGCAGGCGGCGGCGCCGACGGGGTCGACATGACCGTGCTGCGGTCGAACTTCAATACGATGCACTGCGGTATCAGGCATGGGTGTTTGGGTATCGGGACTACGGCATGCTGGCGTGAACGCGTCGCCGGCGCTGGGATGGTACTTCCGAACGATCCGCCAGACCACGATTCGACAACGACATCACGAGGTTCGTCGTAAGATGTCACGTATGCCGGGATCGCTACCTCATGTCGAACTGTTCACCGATGGCGCCTGCTCGGGGAATCCCGGGCCGGGCGGCTGGGCCGCCATTCTTCGCCACGGCGACACCGGGACGGAACGAGAGCTCACCGGTGGCTCGAAGGACACGACGAACAACCGGATGGAATTAACCGCGGTCATCGAGGGCCTTGAGGCGCTGGACGACCGTTGTGCTGTCGACTTGTATTCCGACAGCGAGTACGTCGTGAAGGGGCTGACCGAGTGGATGGCGGGGTGGAAGAAGCGCGGCTGGAAGAAGTCGGACAAAAAGCCGGTGCTGAACCTCGACCTCTGGCAGCACCTTGATCGGCTGAAGGACCGCCATCAGCTGTCCTGCCACTGGGTTCGCGGTCACAACGACCATGCGGAGAACGAGCGAGCGGACCGCCTGGCCGTCCGAGCCCTCGAGAAGTTCCGCTGAGGCGGGCTGTTGGCGGGTCTCGTAGGGCGGGGGCTGTGCCCCCGCCGTGAAGGTCGTCCGTCACGAGGACACTGCGGAACTTCGGTCGTGCTCGATATCCGACGGCGATGCTGTACCACCAACCGTTCAGGGTTTCTGGCACCAATACTCGGCGGGGGCACAGCCCCCGCCCTACAGGACTCGTGGCCAGAATCCCGATTCCCGAATCGCCAGTCGCCAGTCGCTCCTCCCTCATCCCTACTTCTTGCTCCCCCACGGGCTTTCTGATACCTTTCCCGGCTCGCCTCATTGTGGGGCGAGAATTTCTCGTGGAAGAGAAGTCCCCATGCCGACGCTGAACCAACTTGTCCGCAAGCCCCGCCGCACGCCTCCGGTGAAGTCGAAGGTCCGTGACCTCGATAAGTGCCCGCAGAAGCGCGGCGTGTGTTTGCAGGTTCGTACTGTGACCCCGAAGAAGCCGAACTCCGCGCTCCGCAAGGTTGCTCGTGTTCGTCTGTCGAACGGCAAGGAAGTCACCGCCTACATCGGCGGCGAAGGCCACAACCTGCAGGAGCACTCGATCGTGCTCGTGCGTGGCGGTCGTGTCCGCGACCTTCCTGGTGTTCGTTACCACGTCGTCCGCGGCGCCCTCGATACGCTGGGTGTGGATGGCCGTGGCCAGGGCCGGTCGAAGTACGGCACCAAGAAGGGCAAGTAAACGATTCGTTCTCACCGCCGACGGGCACGCTCGTCGGCGTTTCAACATCATGGGCAGTAATCGCAGCGTGAACCTCCCGCCATTGCGGCCGCTGCGGTGAAGATCGCCCGAAGACAGGAGGCCTGCCATGGCTGGTCGCATTACGAAGTCGGTTGAGCAACTCCGCCCCGACCCGGTCTACAACGACAAAGTCCTCGCCAAGTTCATCAACTGCGTCATGCAGGACGGCAAGAAGTCCGTCGCGCAGCGCGTGATGTACGACGCGCTCGACGAAATCGGGACGCGCCTGGAGAAGGAGACCGATCCGAACGCTCCCAAGGAGCCGCTGGACGTCTTCAAGATGGCAATCG
>JBCCFX010000118.1:0-12832 GCA_039029515.1 Planctomycetota bacterium | reverse complement strand
GCCGATCTGACCATCCGGACCATCGGGGTCGACAAAGAGCGGGTCCGCATCGATGTTGCCGAACGGATTTGGTGGAACATTCTGAATGATGTTGAAACGGGCGGAACCATCGTCAGAACGATTGTATTGCAGCGGCGGCTGAACACCGGCGGAATCACGGTTATCAACGACGATGCAACTCCGTATACCGAATTCGGCATCACTACTCGCGTATACGCCACCAAACGAACCTGCAACGTTGGCCACCACTGTCGTGTTGAGAAGCTCACCGGGCGTTCGAAAGAAACTGACCGCTGCATCCCCTCCACCAGTGCTCGCCGAAGCTGCATTGGCAACAAAGAGCGAATTGGAGATCCGCACAAATGTGTCCGGATGTGAATGAAACGAGTCCTGTGTCCCAAATGTGCTTCCTGTGATTGACTCGTTCCGACTGAACGTGCATGCCTCAACAGATCCTTCGAACGGAGCACCACCAAAGATGAACATCATCAACGCGCCCGATGACCACGCTGAATTGCCGTCGAATACACATGTGCAGACGACAGCACTGCTGAGTGTGTCAATATTCTGATGCTGAATATGCACCGCACCGCCACTGCTGAAGGAATCAGTTCCCGTCGTCTGGTTGCCGGTGAAAGTACAGCCCCGAAGGAACGCATCAAATGAGAGGCCTGCACCGCCGTTCTGGATATGGACCGCTCCACCAGAACTCTTGCACTGATTCATGGCAAAGACTGAGTTATGAATCGAGTGTTGGCCGCCAAGGCCGAGAATCGCACCACCGGGCGCAAAGTCAATTCCGTCCACAATATTTGCTTCGAATTCACAGGCGTTGATGGTGAGCGATGAGTTGAGTGTGAGGACGCCGGCTCCGCCGCCTCCCTGCTCATCGGCAAATACATGGTTGTGTCGAATCTGTGATTCGCTCAGACTCAATGCTGAGTCTTCAGCGTATATCGCGCCGCCCGCAATCGAGAAGTTGTCGCATATCACGCAAGATTGCATGGTGACGATCGCCCTGACGGCGTAGAGACCGCCGCCAAATGTATCAGGAGCATGCCCGCCTCTGATGGTCAACCCATCAAGCACAAACCGGCCGGGCGGGCGACCTAGAGGTGTTTCAAGGGTCACGACATGCAGCGCATTGTCATCGCGATTCGTGAACTCCGGCTCATCATCGCCATTCAGATCGCCTGACAGGATCGACGGGTTCGCGTCGATGTCACGCTCATCGAGCGACGTCTCAAAGCCGGCGAACCCGCCGTAGATCGAAAGCGTCCGATCGATGAGAAACGTCTCGCGCTCCGGCTCATCGCCCTGCACCGAGATCGCCACACTCGGCACGTACGTTCCCGCCGCGAGCCAGATCTTGTCTCCACTCTCCGCAACGTCCAGCGCATCCTGAAGTTCGTCGAACGCGGTCGCCCACGACTGGCCATTGCCATCGGGTACGGCATCGTCATCCACGAACCAGGTCGCCGCGTGGACTGACGTTGACAACATGAGCGCACTGACACAAACACACCACAGGTGAGATCGCACCACAGAGCACCTCCCGGCGTGACTGCACACACCGAACTCGCCGACCAGAGAAGAAATGGCCCACGGAAAGGCAAGGGTCGGCTACCGCAGGATATGCCAGGAATGCCGCAGTCCTGCGACAAATGTCGAATTGCATCGATCGAAACGTCTGCCACGACGGGCAGGAATGCCCGCCCTACCTATCAGCCGTCAGACGTCAGCTATCAGCTAGCAGCCAACAGCCAACAGCCAACAGCCAACAGCCAACAGCCATAAGAAAAACGGCAGCCCCGAAGGACTGCCGCTGAAATCACAATGCTGAAAGCTGACAGCTGATCGCTGTCGGCTCCCTCACGGGCACGGGCCAAACGAGTTGATCACTTCCAGCACGTCATCGATATTCACGATGCCGTTGCCGAACGTGCCGTCACCGTTGTCCGGCGCGAGATCGCACGGTCCGCCGGCCTGGCCGAAGTTGTTGATCACCGCGAGCAGGTCGTCGATGTTCACCATGTTGTTGCCGAACGTGCCGTCGCCGTTGTCCGGGGCACAGTCCGCTGCACACGGCAACGGACCCGCCGGACCACACTCAACCTGCACGATGTCGACGGCGTCGACGCCGGCTTCCACAATGCTCTGCGGATCCGCATCATTTGCGGTGAAGCGCAGTCGCACCGTCGAGTTCAACGCCACGCCCGCAGCGCTCAGCGCCTGTGAATCGATGATCACCTGCTGCCAGCTGTCCGTTGTATCACTCGAGAGGGACAGAATCGGCTGCCAGCCACTGCCCACGAAGTCATTCGCTTCAATCAGCAACTGGTCGGTGTTGTTCGCATCCGTCAAGCGCAGGTAATGACTGAACTGGATCGTGGCGTTGCCGCCCGACAGATCAAGCACCGGCGACAGCAACTCAACCGCGCCATCGTCGACGTCGGTGTTTCCATTTTCGTTCTGCGTGAGATACGCCGAACCACTGCCGTCAGCATCGCTGACCGGATCGAAGTCCCAACCGGCATCGTTGACCGGCACACCGCGCTGCCAGTCGCCAGATGATGCACCGAGGTTCGTCGCGCTCCAACCGCGATCGATTTCGAAGTCATCGGCAAACAGACCATTAAAGCCCGTCGCGACCAACGCCGTAAACGGCGCACTCGCGCCTTCGGCCGGACCGCGCCAGACCAGACCAAGCTGGCTCTCCGCGGAGATGAAGAATTCAAGACTGCCCGGACACTCGAGCACACCGATCGACGCTTCGTACATGTCGCCGCCCATGGGCGTCAACGGCACGGAGACGTACCCGGAACCATCGTTGTAATTCAACTGGGCAGTGCCCGGCTGCAGTGAACCGCCGCCCTGCTGCACGATGCGCACATCGAATTTTGTCGTGCCGGATGGATCTATCATCGTCGGGACGCCGCTCGGGAATTCAAACGTCAGTTCCGGATCGCCGGCGAACCAGACGAATAGACCACGCTCGAGATCGCTGCCGATCACGATGCCGCTCGGGAAGAACGGATAGCTGCTCCACAGTCCGTTGAAGCTTGCGTTGTCGTTCGCGGGATACGTATCGAAGTACCCGACCTCGACCGGATCTTCCTGATCGGTCGTCACGTCGAACACACGCAGACCACTGCGGTAGTTCGCGGCGAAGAGCTTGCCGTTATTGACGTACAGGTTGTGCGTCACGGCCGGATTGCCGTTGGACGTCGCGCGAACCTCGAACGGATTGTCGAGGTCGCTCACATCGATCACGTGCGTGGTCGAGTTGATGCCGAAGTCCTGCTCATTCAGTTCATCGTTGAGATACAGCGTCTGACGATCTTCCGAAAGCCAGCACTGATGCGAATAGGCGGGCGACGTCGGATACGTGTATCGCGCACGCTGGATGATGTTGTTCTTGTCGGTGACATCGAGAATGTCCAGACCGGTCTCGACAAACCCGCCGTTGAAGCCTGATGCACAGAACGCGATTTGACGCGGCTGTTGCTGACCAAGCTCGCCGGTGTTCATGGTGACGATCTGGGCATCGTGGATATAGCGATCGGGCCATGATGCGACGTACTGCGGATTCGTCGGATCGGTGAGGCTGTAGATGCGCATGCCTTCGCCGGTGCCGCCGAGTCGGTAGAGATAGCCACTGACTTCATCGATCGCGACGTTGTGCGTCGCGCTCGTGCCGGGGCCATCGAGATCATTGCCGAGCCAGACCACGTTGCCGTTATCGATGTCCGACATGTCGAACACCTGTATGCCATCGCCGCCTTCACTCACCGCGTAGGCGTATGACTGGTACGTCTTGATATCGCGCCAGAGGCTGTTGGGCCCCGCGAGCGTTGCGATGATCTGCGGGTTGCCCGGATCCGTGACCTCGACAAAGCTCGTCGCGTCGGAGAAACCGATGATCGCGTATTCGCGTCCACTCGGACTCACGTAGCCCCAGCAATCGTTGGCGGACGAGTACGGACCGAACTCCGAGATCGGCAGCCATGACATCAGCGTGACGCCGTTGGAATCGAACGTCGATCCCATCGTCGCCAGCACATCGCTCGCGCGATACGCCGGCGCTTCAACGCGCTTCTCGCGATTCTTGTTCTTCGGGTCATCCGCATGACCGAAGACGGCGGTGGTCGTGATCAACACGCCGATCGCACTTGCGGCGATCGCCTGCATCCGGGCTTGACTCTGCATTCGTTGTCCTACCTCGCTTGATCTTCCGTGACGGCGATCTGCCGATCCCCGGCCCCTACAGGAGTCTACAGGTGGTTTCGGGTCCGAACCAGAACGAGGTTCGGCGATTCCGAAACGATGCCCGATCAATTCCCGGCTTCGACCCCCGGCGGTCGCAGCCAGCGTTCCTCGATTGACTCGTCTGTCAGAGCGTTGAGAAAGGCCTCCAGATCACCCATTTCCTCATCCGTCAGATTCAACGGCACCAGCAGCTGCTCTGCGTGGTGCCCGAACTGGATCGCGTCCTCCAGTGTCGAGTAATGCTCGAACACCTCCCGAAGGTCCGCATACTGCCCCTCATGCATATATGGTGCGGAGAGCGCCACATTGCGCAGACTCGGCGTTTTGAATTGTCCCCACTGCTCCGGCGTGCTGATGAGACTGCGTGTCAGACGCGACCGCACACCCGATCGATCATCGCTGAAGGCGCCTGACGCATTGAAGATGTCCTTCTTCAGGATCTTCGGGGCGTCATATCGCCCCCGATCTCGCGGCAGACCACCTTCCAGTGGCGGCACGAGAATGTTGTGGAATTCGCCGTCACTGAAGTTCGGGCCACTGTGACAAATCCGGCAGTTTCCACGCCCGATAAACATCTTCAGCCCGCGCTGCGCTGAAACCGACATCGCATCCATGCCCGCCTGATCACCCGAGGCCAGCGCGCGAGCAAAGCGGTCGAACGGCGCATCGTTGCTGATGAGCTTCGTCTGGTATGCCGCCATCGCCTTGCCAACGTTGGCGAAGACGCGATTCACCGCGTCCTGGTCCACATCAGCCATCGCGTTCCAGGCATTGAACCGAGGATCATCTCCATTCCCGGGCTTGGCCTCAGCCGGGAACCGTGATGCGTCGCTCACATCAGGCAGCGCACCGAATATCGCCTCGTACTGCGCGCGCAATGCAGCATCGCCTGAGAGCAGATGAACGACCGACAGTCGATCACTGTCCATTTCGACATCACGCTCAATCGGCTGCATCGCCTGATTCCACAGCGAGTCCGATCGACCATCCCAGAAGTACCAGCGGTTGTACGCGACGTTCCAGAGCGACGGCGAGTTCCGCGTACCCTCCGCGATGCCCATCGCGCGGCTCGCGCCATCCGCAAAGCCGCCCATCGGATCGTGGCACGTCACGCATGAGATCTGACCGTTGCCTGAGAGTCGCGTGTCGAAGAACAACCGATGCCCGAATGCCGCCGCCTGATCATCGGCGGCGAATCGATTCGTGGTATCGACTGGCGGCTCGCCGAGGTTCGTGTGCCGGGCGATGCGTTTTCGATCGGTCTCGGTGAATTCAACGGGATGCTGCTGCGCGCGCAATCCGAGCGCAGTCATTCCCGTCAGCAGAACAATTGCCGCAATCAGAATTCGTCGTCCGTGCGCGCGCATTCGGGCTCCATCCGGGGCTATTCGATGGTGACGGAGAAGATCGTCCGCTCCGTCACGTTGTGCTTCGTGATATCGAAGTACAACTCCCAGTAGCCTCCCATGTGAAACATCATGTTCTCGACGCGGTAGCTGCCATCCGCGAGCCGCGTCAGTTCCGGCTCGACGATCATGCCATGACCGTGATGAGGCATGTCGGCATCGACTGCGAGTGCCACCATGTCGGCGTTCAGCGGTTGACCGCCCATGTCCAGCAGCCAGATCTGAAGCCCGAACAGGTCGTTGACGGGGATCGGCGTCGGGTCGGCGAGGTACGCGATGATGTAATCGCCGTCACGACTGGCGGTCGCGCGGGCTTGTGCCGGGACGTTCGCCGGGAGATCGACGTTCATCATGTCCTGCGCCGCCTGCGTCGCCGCTTGCGTGGTGGGCATGGTCGCGGCCTGGGTGGCCGCCTGAGTGGCAAGCGCATCATCGGTTTCGCATCCACCGATCGTGATGCAGGTCGTGGCAAGGAGCAACGAAGCAGCGAGTCTAGTCATCATCCGAATTCCCATCCTTGTTGTCGGGGTCCGTTGAAGTGTCTGTGGAGTCCGCAGGATCCGCCGGCGGTGGCGGCGGGTTCCTGTGGGTATATGCTCGTCCGACGCCGAAACTGACGAGCCATTTCCCATCCGGGGCGAAGATCTGAGCGCGGTGGTTGCCAAAGTCGACGACGACGATGTTGCCGTCCTGCGTGAACGCGACATCACCGGGCTGGAAGAGCTGGCCGACGTCGCCGCCAAGGGAGCCGAATTTGGCCTGAGTTCCATACGCAACCTGATCATCCAGCGAGCCAGAATTCAAAATAATGAGACCATCATCCGGGTAAACGACTGCGTAGTTGAATCGGTCACTCGTCTTCTGCGCACCAAAGTGTCGAGCACCGTCAGCCTCGCGAATGAGACGCGGACGCCCGCTGTTCCCCATCCACTTGCTCCATCGATCCATCCAAGGGTCGACGGTCAGATCAACCATTGGCCACGCATCGCGCGCAATAAAGTCAGCTGGTCTCGAATGGAATCCTTCATTGGACATGAAGACATTCTGCGCTCCGGCAAACTCCCAATTGGCATCTACAACAATGATCCGACCGCCGCGCGCATCGAGTAATGCGCGATGCCCGGTTGAGAAGCCTTGCATTGAAGTGATGTCCAACGGCTTACCGTCAGGCGAGAGCGATGACAACGGTCGGCTCACCGCGAAGCGCGCCATCAACGGGTCGTAGCGCAGGTTCTTCTCACCGACGCCGGAAAGGTCGAACGTCTGAATGCGATCGTTGTCCGGGTCGACCACGTGGAACGTCGCGCCGCCATCTTCGAGCATCATCGCGGTGATGCGTCCGAACTGACCGACCTTCGTTCCCTCGCGCCCGAACTGCGTGACGTGAATCGGCACTTCATACCGCGTGGAGAAGATCAGGATCGAACGCGTTTCCGGCTCCCAGAACGCCAGCCGCTCACCCGACTGCGCGATCAGCTTGCCGAAGTGCGACTGCTGACCTTTCTGCAATGGCGGCGGCACGAACACTTTGCCTTCCGGCCCGTATGCCGTAAACGTCTGGATTCGGTTCTCGAATGACTCCGTCACGATCGCACGCGAGCCATCCGGCATCACCGCGAGACCATCGGGATAGTGGATCTTGCCTTCACCTTCGCGCGGCACGAGTGCATGCATACCCCAGAGATCGATGAACTCGCCATCCTTCTCGAAAATCTGCACGCGATGGTTCAGCGCATCGGCGACGTAGATGCGTGAGTCATCGACATCAATCGCCGTCGGCTCCGCGAAGAGCCCCGGGAATGCGCCCCACTCACCGAACGTGGCGAGATGTTCGCCGTCGATCGAGAAGCGCTGCACGCGATGGTTGCCGGTATCGGCGACGAGGATCGAACCATCCGTGTCGAACACAACATCCTGCGGGCGCTTGAACTGACCATCTTCGCTGCCGCGAGAACCGATGCTTATTTGCGTACCGAAACGACCGATCACCACGATGCGGTCGTTGCCCATGTCGGCGATGGCGATGTGCGTTTCGTTCGCCGCCACACCCATTGGCATGTAGAAGTCCATGTCAAACAGAGCATCGTCGAATTGCTCGTCAAAGTTTGCGTCGACCGCCGGCGCAACACGAATGACACGATGTCGTCCCGTTTCGGCGATCAGCAGGTCAGCGTCACCAATCCACGCCACACCATGGGGCGCGACGAGTGGCTTACCGACAACCTCGGTGACGCTGGTCATCCAGGTTCCATCCGGGCGAAGGATGCGAACTTCACCCGCACGGACATCGGCGATCGCGATCTCGCCGGCATCGTTGACATCGATGCCGACCGGCTGCTTGAGGTTGCTGACCGTCATCTCGTACTGACCGAGCAGTGCCGGCGTCTCTGCACTTCCCACCTGCGCGTGAACGGGACGTGTATTGGTCGTACACATTCCGATAACGAGGAGAAATGCAATCCAGGGGCATCGGAGCGTCATAGAAAGGTCTCGCATTGCAAAGAGGATAGACACGCAGAGTTTGTCGGACCAACACGTCCCGTCAGGTCACGATTCAGTTGAGAAGACGATGCGCCGATACCCATTATTCCGATGCCGATCCGTCGACATCGATCACTGTGTACGTCCCGGTGCTCGCGCACCGCCAAGACGCGGATTCGTGTACGCTAACGCCCATATCGCGTCGGCTGATGCCGTCCGATTGGGGCCACGGAGGCTCCCTGAATGAGCTCGCACCCGACGGCAGGTCTTACTCCCATGGCTCATGGACCAAAGCCCGGTATCACCGGCGCAGGCTGGCTGGCAATCATTGTCGGCTCGCTGACCATGGCCTTCCTCATCTTCCATTCGCTCACCCATGGTGCTGATCATGGCGGCCACCACGAAGCGCATATGCCAGCACTCTGGCAGATTGGCGTGCTGCCGTTTATCGGCATCCTCGCCTGCATTGCGATTCTGCCGCTGCTGCCGAAGACGCATCATTGGTGGGAGAGCAATCTGAACCGCCTCACGGTTTCGCTTGGTCTCGCCACGGTGACGCTCATTTATTACGCCGCGGTTGAAGGCGCAAGCAGCGTCCTCACCGTTCTCGACCATGCACTGGTCATTGAGTACGTCCCATTCATCGTGCTGCTGTTCTCGTTGTACGTGATCAGCGGCGGAATCAGCGTGAAGGGTGACCTCGCCGCACACCCGATGACCAACACCGCCATCCTCGGTATTGGTGCCGGCATCGCGAGCTTCATCGGCACGACCGGCGCGAGCATGCTGCTCATTCGCCCGCTGCTCCAGACGAACCGTGAACGCAAGCACGTCACGCATACCGTCGTCTTCTTCATCTTCCTCGTCAGCAACATTGGTGGCACGCTGCTGCCGATTGGCGATCCGCCGCTGTTCCTCGGCTACCTGCGCGGCGTGCCGTTCTTCTGGACGATGGGACTCTGGGCACCGTGGTTGATCGCGACGATCATTCTGCTCGTGACGTACTTCGTCTGGGACTCGATCGCGTACAAGAAGGAAGACCCGAAAGACATTCTCCGCGATGAAACACAGCGCGAACCGCTGCGCATGAGTGGCACGATCAACATCGCATGGCTGCTCGGCGTCGTCGCCGCCGTGGCATTCCTTGCCCCGGGCAAGGAGATCATGGGCTTCACCGTCTTCCCGTTCATGCGTGAGTTGATCATGATGGGCTTCGTGGCGGTATCGCTGATGTCCACGCCGTCGGGTGTGCGCGAGTACAACAAGTTCAATTACGTCGCGATCCTCGAAGTCGCCGCCCTGTTCATCGGCATCTTCATCTGTATGCAGGTGCCGCTGGCCGTGCTGAAGGCAAGTGGCGGCGACATCACCGCCGTCGTCAACCAGCCGTGGCATTACTTCTGGTCGACCGGCACGCTGTCGAGTGTGCTCGACAACGCCCCGACGTATCTGGTGTTCTTCGAGCTTGCAGGCTCGGTCGAAGAGGGCGAGATGCTGACCCTCGAGAATGGCGGCGTTATCAATGCCGCCCTGCTGACGGCGATCAGCCTCGGTGCGGTGTTCATGGGCGCGATGACGTACATCGGCAACGGCCCGAACTTCATGGTGAAAGCCATCGCGGAACAGTCGGGCGTCAACATGCCGAGCTTCTTCGGTTACGCGTTCAAGTACGCGATCCCGATTCTCGTCCCGATCTTCATCCTCATCACCCTCATTTTCTTGATGGGATCGTAAGATGACAAGTATTGACACCACGACTTCGTTGATGAATCAACCGCCTGAGGATCATGCCATGATCAAGCGCATCCTCGTCGCTTTGAGCGGAACGCCTTTCACGCACACCGCGATTCACCACGCCGTTGAATTGGCGCGCACGCACCACGCCAAAGTGTGCGGCGTCACCGTGACGGACATCAATCGCCTGGAAGACATCGGCCCGGTGCCGGTCGGTGGCGGCGCTGCTGCCCACGATCTCACCGAGCACCGCATGGCCTCCGCGAAGGAGTCGATGCAGGTCAGCATCGATGACTTCCACGCCCAGTGTTCGGAAGCCGGCGCTGCGTCTGTCCTGCATATGGAAGAAGGCGACAGCCTCGATCAGTTCATGCAGCTCTCGCGTTACAACGATCTGATTGTGGTCGGCCTGCGCGGGCTCTTTGAATACGGCGTCGTGCATAACTCACGCGATCTCGTCCTCAAGGCAATCTCGAAGGGGCTTCGCCCGCTGCTCGCAGTGACCGAAGAGCCGCGCGAGATCAACAAGGTCATCATTGCCTACAACGGCAGCATGGAAGCCGCGAAAACGATGAAGCATTTCGCCCGGCTGCATCTCTGGCCGAACGCGGAAATCCGCGTGATCTGCATCGGCAAGAACGATGATGCCGACCAGCTGCTTGCCGATGCCGTGGACTATCTCGAAGAGTACGGCTACACCGTCGACAGCGAGCATCGCATTGGTGATGCGGCGAGAGTCCTGCTCCCGGCGGCCGATGAATGGGGCGCGGATCTCATCGTGATGGGTTCGACGTCACGCAAGAAGCTCGGCCGGTTGATCTGGGGTGACACAGCGCTGGCAGTGCTTGAGCACTCGACGGTGCCGGTGTTCCTGAGTCAGTAGCAGTCCTTCGGACTGCGGTTGACCGTTCACCGTCATCCGTCTACCGAATTGAATGTACGAGGCGGGCTCGCAAGAGTCCGCCCTTTTCGTTGCGCTGTTGGCTAGGAAATCGTAGGGCGGACTTACGAGTCCGCCGTGAAGTCGATGACTCAAGGCGACCTACTGAGAGCTGAAAGCTGATAGCTGTCCAACAGCCTTACCAGTCCGCCGGTTTCACAGCCTTCCCGCATTCCGGGCAAGTCGTCCACGTCCCGCGCGTATGTCCGCACTTCGGACAGCGCCGGCGGAACTTCCGGTAGTCAACCCGGATGTACCAGAGCAGCCAGCGCACGGCCAGGAGCCACGCACCGTAGTTCAACGCATTGACCAGAAAGCCAACCCACAGAATGCGCACGGGGAGCGCACGTGGACGTGGTACGAACTGATCCGCAAACAATGTGGCAGACGGCGGAACCTGCCCCGACACCACATCGATCGCGATTGGTGTTCCGTTGTTGTAGTGCACGTCGTAGACACAGATGCCACTTCGAAATGGCGAGCCGTACGCCTCGGTCACGCGCATGATGCGAGTCCCTGTGCTGGCCTGGTCGACTGGAACCGCCCACCCCGGAACCTGTGTCCGACGCGCCCGGTTCCCGCGACCCGATTCGCTTGCCGAGCGGTAACTGACCTCCTCAGGATCGACGGGCGGATGAACACAGCCGTATGCATGTCGATCTCGATCACCTTGGAAGACAATCCACCGACCCGGCGTGTCATCATTCGGATTCGCCGCAGCGGTTGACCTGAACATCGTGGAACTCCACGACTGTTCCTGCCAGGCATCCAGCCAAGTGAGCACCACCGTGACCAGACAACCGGCCACGAAGTACGGAATGCACCGCGGTAGGAACCGCACGATCCGCAGTCTGACTCCCGGCTTGTCCGACGTCGTGGTCACGCCGCCATCACCTCCGCCCCATGCCCGCACTCGGAACAGACGGAAGATGTTCCGCGCGGGTAGCCGCACTGCCTGCACCGATTCCGTCGGGCGCGCACGATGTGCCGAATCAGAAGCAGTATTCGCACGATGACAAAGCCGACGACGGCATAGAAGAGTGAGTTGAGGATGATGCCGGACCAGATGGGCGTGGTCGGCAGGACACGCGGAATACGAAGGTAGATCACGCCGACCCACGGTTTTGGCAAGGTGATGCCATCTGACTGAAGGAACCGCGTTAGCCTGACATGCCAATACCGTGCTCGCAATGTAATCAGTGGCCAACCGCGCGCGACGTGATACTCATATCCCTTGATCTCACTGTCACGCAATTCATCTGACATCCAATGTCGATACGCATGGTCGTTCCATGATGCACGCACGATGTCGCTATTAGAATCAAAGTTTGGATTGAATGGCTTCGAATAGTAGAGTGAAACGATCGTCTGAAGTGTCGACTCGTGATAGCGCCCGCCCACGTATCGCTCATCGTTCATATCGCTATACCACACTCGTTTGCCGTCCTGGTCCTTCAACTGCTGAAGCGTCATGCCGACTTGCGGTTTCAAGCATGCCGCAATCCCCCACGCCACCGCGACATTGATCACCGCGCCGAGCAGCAGGAACAGGATGGTGTTGCGAGCAAGCCGCTTCATGCCGTCACCACCTCCGCCCCATGGCCGCATTCAGAACACACGGATGATTCGCCGCGCGGGTAGCCGCACTGCGTGCATCGGTTTCGGCGAGCGCGAATGAGATGCCGAATCCAGAACGGCGTGCGCACGATGATGAACGCCACGACAGCGTAGAAGAGTGAGTTGATGATGATGCCGGACCAGATGGGCGTAGTCGGCAGGACGCGGGGCGGCGGGAACTGCCACGGCTTCGCAGGCGGTGCTGGCGGCTGTTCAAAGATGTAACCACCTGCAACCTGCATTGTCCATTGTGGATTCACTTTCATTCCATCACGCCACGCGAAGTACCGAGACGTCACGAATGGCCAGCCGTGCGACGTCACACGCGTGGATACAGCGGCTCGGTAACTTCCATAATGAATCGGCTTCGAAACGAAACCTCGAT
>JBCCFX010000117.1:0-12856 GCA_039029515.1 Planctomycetota bacterium | reverse complement strand
GTCGCGCTTCCGATCTTCCCGTTCGCGATGGATGTCAACGATCCGTTGCAGTACCGCGTGCAGACGTTTATCAGCCGAAGCCTCGGTTTCACGTTCGGCGTCGCGGCCTGCTTGTCGTTGTTTCTCGCCTGTGCGACCGTCTCGTTCGAGATTCGCGATCGGCAGATCTGGCAACTCATGACGAAGCCGGTGAGTCGATTGAACTACCTCTTCGGCAAGTGGATCGGCATCATGGCGATCAACGTCGTGATTCTCGGCGTCTCAGGCCTCTCGGTCTACACGTATATCCAGTACCTGCGAAATCAGCCGGTCGTCGGCGGCGATGAAGGCGTACTTCAGCGCATCGCGGTCAATGACGAAGTGCTCACGGCGCGCGTCCCTGCGATGCCTGAGTACCTTGATCTCACCAGCGAGCAGCTCACCGCCGGTGTCGATCGTCTCGTTGAGAACGATCCGGAGCTTCGGCAGCTCGAAGAGATCCCGCTCCATATTCTCCGGAACAAACGCAACGACGTTCGACTTGAGTTCGGCGCGCGGCAACGATCCGTCCCGCCCGGCATGGCTCGACTATTGACTTTTGAAGGCCTCGAACGCGCTCGTGAGCTCAATGCGGTCATGACATTGCGGTATCGATTCCACATGCTTGAAGACAGCGAGCATGAAGTCTATCCCGCGCGCTTCTACGTTAACGAAGACCCCGACACGCTGGTATCGAGCACGTACATTCCCACGTTGTGGCATAACCTGCCCATCGGCCCCGACTTCGTGAGGGAAGATGGCACGCTCTCCATCACGATCGTCAATGACTTCGGTGGTGTGGCGGGCATGCCGCCGGAAATCGGCTCCCTGAACTGGGAGTCGGATGATCTTCAGATCCTCTACAAGGTGTCGAGTTTCGAATCAAATTTCGTCCGCGCGATGCTGGTCGCCTGGCTTCGCCTTGCGGTGCTTGCCGCGATCGGTATCGGGTGCGCAACGTTCCTGAGTTTTCCCGTTGCCGTGCTCCTGGCCGCGACGATCTTTGTCGGTGGCCTCCTCGGGCCGTTCCTGTCACGCTCGCTGGAGTTGTATTACCCGCCACCGACTTCACAGATGGATTGGACGAACATCGGTCTGGTCCTGCAGTGGATTATCGAGACGGTCGTGCGATCCATCGCCAACGTCGTCGTGTTCCTGTTGAGTGGTTTCGGCGAACTTCGACCCAAAGCGGCACTCGTCGAAGGCCGGTACATCGGCTGGTCCGATGTGGGCATGAGCGTGCTCAAGCTTGGCGGCGTCTGGTCCATTGTGTCGTTCGGCGTCGGCTATATGGTGATGCGCAGCCGGGAGCTCGCCACGTACAGCGGTCACGGTTGATTCGGGAGGTCGATTCATGCGCACAGATCGAATCACACAAAGCATCGCGCTGTTCATCATGATCGTGTCCGCGGTTGCGTCAGGCATGTTGTTGCCGCGCGTCGTTGATCAGTCCGATCGTCACGCGCTTCGATATACCGACAGCACGGTCGAAGGGGCGCCGATGTTCGTTGCCGCCGGCCAATCGATCGGCGCCCTGCGCGGCTTGATCGTGACCGTGCTGTGGCTCAAGGTCGACTACATGAAGTCGCAGGGACTGTTCTACGAGGTGATGGCTGACGCCGAATTGATCACGAAACTGCAGCCGCGCTTCCCGTCGGTGTGGGCCTTTCAGGGTCACAACATGGCGTACAACATCTCGGTGCGATGCAACAGTCCTGCCGAACGATGGGACTGGGTGCAGAAGGGCATTCGACTCGTACGCAACGAAGGCATTCGGCACAACCCCAATGACATCATCCTGCATCGCGAGCTTGCGTTCTGGTTCTCGCACAAGATCGGCAACGTCGCCGATGACGGTCATTTCTACTACAAGACGATGCTTGCCCGTGAATGGCATCTCCTGCTCGGTGAGCCGCCGGATGATTGGGAAGCTCGCATCGCATGGATGCGTGAGATCGCTGACGCAGCGGAGTCGATCGCTGAATTGAAGAATCAGTATCCGGAAGTGGAGGAGATCGAGTCCACGCTCCGCAGCGCATTCCCGGCGGCTCAGCAACTGACGTTTGAGTTCGACCAGAACTTCCTCGCCTACTACACCAACTGGCGTGCATTCACATCGGAATCCGTGACGGCGCAGATCCTCGGCGAACTCGAAGAATTCCGAAACAACACACCACCGTACTTCGCTGCCTTCGACAGCGTGGCGGCAGATCCGCAATACGCGGAAGCCATGGATGCGCTGGTGAAGCATGTTCGCAAGCGCGTGTTGCTCGATGAATACAACATGGATCCGCAGCTCATGTTCGAGTACACGCGCGATCTCGGACCCATTGATTGGCGACACAGCAGCGCGCATTCGTTGTATTGGTCGCGCCGCGGGATGCAGTTCGGCGAGCGTCGGATCCTCTCCGATGACCGAATCTACGAAGTGCTGAACACGGCTCGCATCCAGATTCAATCGATGCAGGAATTGTCGCGCAATGGCCGCGTCTATCTCGATCTCTTCTCCAACGAGTTCGTATCGCGAGCACCGGATCCGCGATGGGTTGATCCGGTGACCGATCACTTTGACCTGTTCTATTCCCGGTATTACGACACGCGCGGCGGCGGTGCCGACACGTTCATCGACTTCCTCGAGAACTTCATGGGGGCCGAAGTCCGTGGTGCGTTCCGGCGCGGTGAGCTTGAACAAGCCGAGAAGATGCTCGCGATGCTCGACGATCGATTTGGCACCGGCGCTGGCATCTATGCGAACCCGAAGTATGCCGTCCCGCTGGATGTTTACGTTCGCACCGAAGTCCGCGGCCAGTATGAAGCGCAGCCAACGCTGGCCCCGCGGGAGGTCCAGGATTCGTTGTATTACGGCTATCGCGTCGGACTTGGACAGGATCGACCGGAAGTGCTCCGGCAGGCAATCTTTTTCGCCAACGAGACGACGAAGTGGTTCAAGGGCAACTCGTGGAACAACTACAAGACGCGATTCCAAAGTGCACGCATCGGTGACCTCGTCGGTGAACTCGAACAGAGCGCCGAGATCGCATTGGCACGCATCATGATCGATAGCACGATTCCACTCGAAGAACGAGCGACGATCTGGAGCAAGATCGATGAGTTCTTCCGCGGGCAACCGGTCCGGCAACGCGTCTATGATGACATCATGCCGCAACTGACGCGAGAGTTTCAGCAGAGTGCGTATTCGGCACGATTCGAAAGCGTCAGTGAGTTCGTACCCGAGCCACCAAACATGGAAGGCTATCGGGCGATCATTGCGCAGCAACGCATGGAAGCCGAAGCAGCAGCCGAGGCGGCGCGTGAGACCGATCAGACCGAACGGCGCGGCTCATCGAGTATGACGCCCGGCGGAGGGTGATACACGTCACCCGGCTTTGACCGTATTTGTCAGCGTGCCGACACCGTCGATCGAAATGGAGATGACGTCACCATCCTGAAGGAAGCGGGGCGGTGACTGCGCCGCGCCGACACCAGCCGGCGTTCCGGTGAGGATGACCGTCCCTTCGAGCAGCGTCATGCCGCGCGACAGTTCGGCGATCAACGTCGTCACGGAGAACAGCATCTGCGACGTTGATGCGTCCTGCATAATCGTGTCGTTCAACCGAGTCACGAGATGCAGATCCTGTGGGTCGGCGACCGCAGAGGCCGCAACCGGATCGCTCAGCGGGCAGAACGTGTCGAAACTCTTGCCCCGAATGAACTGACCGCCCGAACCCTTCTTCTGCCACCATCGCGCGGAGATATCGTTGGCCACCGCATAGCCGCCGATGTACGCATGTGCATCGTCTTCCGCGACGTCGCGCGCATCACGCCCGAGGACGACCGCGAGTTCACCCTCGTAGTCCACCTGAGGTCCGTGCTCTTCGCATATCGGCGGGATGATGATCGGCTTGCCATGGCCGATGATCGATGCGGGATTCTTCATGAACACCAGCGGCCGCTCGGGCGGCTCGTTATTCAGTTCCGCCGCGTGATCGGCGTAATTGCGCCCGATCCCGAAGATGGCCGGCGGTTGCACAATCGTCATGCATCATTCCTCGTTTCGGGTGGTGGATCGAATCCTGATCCGCCCCATGGATGACAGCGAAGGAGTCTGCGAATGGTCAACCGCGTACCTCGCCACGCGCCGTGCGCGCGCAGGCTCTCAATCGCGTAGTTGGAACACGTTGGCTGAAATCGACACTGCTGTCCAATCAACGGACTGAGCGTGCGTTGGTACAACCGAACGACGCCGATGAGGCATCGCGCCGGCATGCTCACTCGGCCGGTGTGTTCGGGCGGCGCGTCCAATGTCGGTGCAGTTCGTGGCATGCGCGACTCAGCAGATCCTGGTACGCCGCAAGCGACAATGGCTCGTGCGGCTTTACGTTGACCACGACATCATAGCCTGCCGGCAGATCGTGCTGCAGCAGCCGAAATGACTCGCGGAGTCGACGCTTGATCAAGTTCCGCACGACCGCGTTGCCGGCGCGACGCGGGACCGACATGCCAAGCCGAGTCTGCGGTCGTCCGTTCGGCCGACCGTACACAAGCAGCGGCCCGACAGCGCGACGGATGCGCGTACGATATGCGGCATCGAAATCTCGCGTATGCCGAATTCGAAGGTGTTGATCGAGTCGAAATGACGGTTCGGAATCCACGTCAGTCACGACTCAATTCATGCTGATACACAGTCATCAGGCGCGAGCGTGTGATCAGGCCGATGACACGGCCGGAATCGTTGTCATCCAGCACCGGCAGACTCTGGACGTCCAGCTTCGCAAACTTGTCGAGGACGAGATCGAGCGGATCATCCGAAGACACTGTCGGCAGATCGCTGCGCTGGAGTTCATGCACCTGAAGCAACGGTATCGCTTCGCGGAAGACCAACGCCGATTGCAGATCGGTATGCGTGACGAGACCGATGTACGTGCCGTGGTCATCCGTCACGACGAAGTCGGTCACCGCGTGACGCTCACTGAGATCGAGGAGTCGCTGTGCTGAATCATCGGTGTTCACCGTGATCGCCGGCATCAACGGCACGTTGCGCACCAGCAGTCGGCGCAGAATTGTGAGATCGCTCATCGCGCCGAGACGAACGCCTTGCGCGGAGAGCTTGACTGTGTAGACACTCTCTCGGTACATCAGCCGGCTGACGATGGTGGAGATCACCGCCGTCAGCATGAGCGGCAGGATGATCTCGTAACTCTGCGTGATCTCATACACGATCAGAATCGCTGTCAACGGCGCGTGCGTGGTCGATGCCACCATGGCCGCCATGCCGACCAGTGCATACACCGCCGGGCTCGCGGCGGGGAGGAAGTCAAAGCTGTTGACGACCGTGCCCATCGTGCCGCCGATGGTCGCGCCGATCAGCAATGACGGGGCGAACATGCCGCCCGCGCCGCCTGAACTCAATGTCAGGCACGTTGCGAGCGCTTTCAGCACGCCGAGCGTGACGAGTGCGACCAGCAGTGCGCGCGTGGCGTTCAACTCGCCATCGCCGTTCATGTACCAGCCCGGATCGAGCAGGTCACGAATGACTGGATAACCATTCCCGAAAAACCACGGCATCGAATGATCCTGACCTGGAATCAGCAGGAAGGAGCCGAGGCCGAGCAGACCGAGAATCGCGCCGCCAATCGCAGGCTTGAGAATCGCATGCGCGCGAATGCCCGCGAAGAGCTTCTCGGTGTAGAAGAAGACGCGCGTGAACACGGCGGCGGCGATCCCCGACAGCGCGCCGAGCAACACAAAGTTCGGCATCTGGAGCAGCGTCAGGTCGGCGCTGGTCTCCATCATCTCTCGGAAGTTCTCACTGATCGAGAAGATCGCGCCATCGCCGAGGAAGCCGCGCGCCCAGGCCGACGCGATAACCGCGGCGATGACGATCGGCGTGAATGTGCGCAACGAGAAGTCGCGCAGGAGAATTTCCATCACGAAGAAGATGCCGGCGATCGGCGCGTTGAACACCGCCGCGAGTCCGCCCGCAGCGCCGCACCCGAGCAGCGTCGCCGTATTCTGGGGGTTCACGCGAAGCAGTTGCGCGACGTTGGAACCGATCACCGCACCGATCGTGACGATCGGGCCTTCCGCTCCGGCAGAGCCGCCCGAACCAATCGTGGCCGTCGAGGCGAGCCATTTGCGCACCCCAAGTTTCAACGGCAGCTTTGATTGTCGGCGGTGGATGTTGTACATGACCGCGGCGACGCCCGGCCCGGTGCCGATGCCGCGAATCCAATGCACGAGCACGCCGGTGATCAGCGCGCCGGCGATCGGGAGGGTGGGAATGAGCCAGAGCAGTTGCTGGCGCGACAATCGCGTGGCGTTGTCTTCAATCCAGTGCAGCGGCCAGATGAAGGCGATGGCGACGTTGCCCATGACGAGGCCGATGATGGCGGCGACGAGAATGAGATACCAATCGCGCTCGAGGCCAAGCTTCGCCCCGAGAAGCCGTAATCGTTGCCGAAACTGCCGCCGCATGCCTGTCCTTCCGACCGACGCCCGCGACCGGGCGCACAGCCCCGAAGTGTACCGGATTCACTCCGCGCCGCCCGGCTCCCGCGTCCCGCACTCCGGGCAGATATGACGCTGGTCCGCCGGTGCGTTGTGCCAGTGGGAACGCAGATCGAAGCCGCAATGCAGGCACAAGCGATTCTTCACGCGGACCTTCGATTGGTGGCTCGACCGGAACGCGTACCACAGCAGATAGATAATGACGAGCAGACCGCCAACCAATGCCGCCGACAGCGTGAGATCTTCTGACGGCGCGATCGCGTTGATGAACGAAGGCACCAATACCACGCCGATCACGGCGCCAACGATCAGCCAGGTTTTCGGCGATGTCTTCCTGCGTGCCACGAGATCAGGCTACTCCGTCTCCGCCACCTCGCCAAGATGTTCGCGGAAGAACGCGATCATCGCATCGTCCAATTCCGGGTGCGATCCGCGCAGCGTATTGTGCCGACCGCCATTGCCGGTCAGCAGTTCCGCGTTCTGCGCGGCGTTGTGCAGTCGAACACTGTGCGACATCGGGATCACTCGATCTGCGGTGCCGTGCAGAAGGAGAATCGGCGCTTCGATCCACCCGATGGCGTCGACCGGTCGTGCATGGTCCTTGATGAGCACTCGCGCGAGTCCGCGCCCGTACCACGCCGGCGGATCGCCGCCGACCGCGTTCGACGCAATTTCACGCCAACTCGTGAATGCCGATTCAATCACGGCGCAGCGCAGGCCGCCATCCTCGGCCATCACATTGAGACCGATCGCGCCGCCGAGTGACTGGCCGTACATGCCGATGCGGTCGGGATCGATGTCGTCACGTTGTCGGATCGCAGCAAGCACGGCCGTCGTGTCCGCGATCAGGCCGTTGCGCGACCATGCTCGGCCGTCGCTGCCGCCGTAGCCGCGATAGTCGAACATGACGACGTTGAAGCCGTATGCGGGAAGATGGTCGACAAATCCCAGGTGGCTGTCGATGTTGCCCGCGTTCCCGTGGACATGAAAGATCGTCGGTGCGTTGCGCGAGTCGATTCCCGCGGCGTGCAGGAACCAGCCCTCAATCGACCGGCCATCCAGTTCCACATGGAACACTTCAGCGCGATGCTCGGCGGGTGGATCCAGCTCGGCCCGGTCCGGGTGATAGAAGAGGCGTTCCGCGATGCCGGTGAGCCAGAGCATGCCGATCGCCATGGTGACGATGAGCAAGCGGATCAGCCAGCGTCGGCCGCGACGCGTACGAGCCGGGCGAAGTTCTGGTGTCTTGTGGGGGTCGTGGTTCATGTGCGGGGCTCCCGGATGAGCAGGCCGCTCAGATCGGCCCGAATCGATTCGACAGTCCGGATCCGGCGGTCTATACTCTCCGATTCGACTCTGCTCCCGTCCACGTTCCACTCCATGGAGAATCTCCCGCGATGATTGAAGCACTCAAGGATGACGACATCGTCAAGAAGATGGGTGGCCGCTTCAAGCTCACCGCGCTGATCCAGCGTCGGCTCAAGGAACTCATTGTCGATGGCGCTCGCCCGCTTGTCGATCGTGATGGCCGCACCGATCTGGAACTCGTGATCGAAGAGATCATGCAGGAGAAGATCGCCCCGGATTACTCGGTCACCGGCTACGTGCCGGACCTGACCACGGTGGGCTGATCGTCGTGACCGCTGCGACAATCGACTTCGACTGGACCAACCGCACCGTGATCATCGGGGTGACGGGCGGTATCGCGTGCTACAAGATGGCGAGCGTCGTCTCATCGCTCGTGCAGGTCGGGGCCACGGTGACCGTCCTGATGACCGAGTCCGCGACGAAGTTCATCACGCCGGCGACCTTCGAAGCACTCTCCGGCCGTCCTGTCCTGACCGACATCTGGACGCCGGTGGCAGCGCATGATCCGCAGCACATCTCGCTGGCTCGTGATGCCGATCTGATGCTCATCGCGCCGGCCACAATGGATACGATTGCACGGCTTGCCCACGGTCATGCGAATGACATCGTGACGCTTGTCTGCTCGGCGATCGATCGTGATTCGACGCCGGTGCTGGTCGCGCCGTCGATGAACGCGGTCATGCTCGCGCAGCCGGCGACGCAGCGCAACATCGCGCAGCTCAATGCGGATGGGTTTTCGGTGATTGAGCCGGCAACGGGATGGCAGGCATGCCGAACGGATGGCGCAGGCCGTCTACCCGAGCCCGAAGATCTCGTGCTTGCGATGGTCGAAGCACTTGCAGGCGAGTAAGATCGCCGCTCGCATGCGTCAGGAATAGCTCTTGTTCGCGACGAATCGCAACGCCCGCCACATCAGGTTGGGGCCGGGAATGTCGCGCGTGTAGATGATCGTGCCGTCGGCGGAGCGTTCGAGGGTGCCGCGACCGTAGCGATCGTCGAGCCATTCCATCATGGACTCTTCGGTGGGGAAGAGCGCCTGATCGACGACGATGCGGGCGGTATCGCCGTAGTACGGTTGATTGATGATCGTCAATCGGAGGTTGTCGTCGGCCATCGGGAATGGGCTCCATGCGCTCGGCTCTTTGCCGGGAAGGGGACGATAGCGGAATCATCCTATCGGCTCAAACCGTGACCGCGCTCAGGACTCTGACGACGACGATCTGGGCGAAGAGCGTGATCAGGATCACCCCGATCACATTCAGCCAGATCCCGGCTCGGCACATCTGGGGAATCGTCACATAGCCCGACCCGAAGACGATTGCGTTCGGCGGCGTCGCGACCGGCATCATGAACGCGCAACTGGCCGCGACGGTGGCGGGGATGAGCAACAGCAGCGGATCCATCCCGAACCCCGTCGCGAGGGCAGCGAGGACGGGCAGCAATGCGGCGGTCGTCGCGGTGTTTGAAGTCAACTCGGTGAGGAAGATCACCATCGTCGTGACCGCAACGATGAGGACGATGGTCGGGACGGTGCCGAGATCACCGGCGAAGCTTCCAATGAACTCGGCGACGCCGTTTGCTTTCACCGCGCTGGCGAGTGACAAGCCGCCGCCAAACAGGATGAGGATGCGCCACGGGAGTTTGGCGACTTCACTCCAGTCCATGACGCGCGGTCGTTCCGGATCGCGCGATGGCAGGAAGAACAACAGCATACCGCCGAACATGGCAATGCCGGCATCGGAGAGTCCGCCCAGCGGTTTCCAATGATCCCATGTCAGTTCGGTCAGCCATGGTCGCGTCATCCAGAGCAACGCGATGACGATGAACGTGAAGAGCGTCCATCGTTCGCCGGCGTTCATGCGTCCGAGGTTGACCAGCTTTTCGCGCATGGTGGCGCGGCCACCTTCCATCTCGCTGGTTTCCACTTTGAACAGGATGCGCGTGATGACGAACCAGGCGATCACGAGGAACAGCAGTGAGAACGGTGCGGCGACGGCGGACCATTGTGCGAAGCCGATGGAGATCTCGTAGTTGTCTTCGAGGAAACCAACGAGCAGCGCATTGGGCGGTGTCCCGATGATCGTGGCAATGCCGCCGATGGATGCGGCATAGGCGAGTCCGAGTAACAGCGCGAGTTGGAAGCATTGCGTGTTGATGCGCGCAAAACGGTCTGTGCGGACGAGCGCGATCACGCCGAGCGCCATGGGAAGCATCATGGCGGTGGTGGCGGTGTTGGAGACGAATGCCGACATGACCGCCGCGGCGACCATGAAGCCGCCGATCATGTGATGCGGGCGCGTGCCGAACAGTGTGAGCGTCATCAGCGCGTAGCGTTGGTCGAGTCCCCAGCGCTGCATGGAGAGTGCAAGCAGAAAGCTGCCGGCGAAGAGGAAGATGACGGGCGAGGCAAACGGCGCGGCGGCGTCGTTGATCGACGCGATGGAAAGCAGCGGGAAGATGATGACCGGCAGCAGGGCGGTGCCCGCGATGTCGACGGGTTCGGTGAGCCACCAGATCGCCATCCAGATCATTGCGGCGAGTGTCAGCCGGCCGGCGTGCGTGAACTCGACGGCTTCACCTGCCGCGCCAGTGAAGGTGTGCGGCAGGAGCATGACCGCGCCGAGTGCGGCGATCGGGCCGAGGACGAGACCGATATGTGCGACGAGTCGAGGTGACTGCGGGGCATCTTCGGACGACATGGCGGGAATGGTACCGGAGAGCGGCAAAGGCAGGAGGCAGATGGCAGGAGGTGGAAGCCATGAGTTATGAGTTATGAGTTATGAGTTATGGGCTATGGGTTGTGGGTCATGGGAGATGCATGCCGACCGCCCAGAGCTGAGAGCTGAGAGCTGAGAGCTGAGAGCTGAGAGCTGATTCATCCACAGTCACCGAACGCGTTGATGACGGCGATGAGGTCATCGACATTGATGATGCCGTTGCCGAATGTGCCATCGGGATTCGCTGGCGTGACATCGCACTGGCCAGCCTGGCCGAAGTTGTTGATGACGGTGATGAGGTCATCAACGTTGACGGTGCCGTTGCCGCCGAGGGGCGCGCAGTCAGCGGGACAGGAAAGTGGCACTGCTTCGCTCATATTGATTAGTACGTCAATCGAGCCGAACTCAGACGGGCCAAGTGCTGGTGGAACCGTGGAGCCACTTCCTTCGCGTCCGCCGTGGACCAACGGTGGTGAGGCGGCTGGGAGGGTGCTGTTCACGGTGATGAGATCAGCAGATTCATCGCCGTCGACGTCAGCCGACAGGACAAGAACGGGATTCGAACCCGCCGCTAATTCGCCGGCTTCAGCGAAGATGAGCTGCCCGGCGTTCAGGTCGTTTCGAAACACTCGGACGCCCGAATCGCCAACGGTGTTCACGAGCGTGACGGCAAGGTCGCGGTCACCATCGTTATCAAGATCAACGGCTGCGATGGATGTCGGCGAATTCTCCAGCGTCAACGAAACCGTCGGTGAGAATTGCCCGCCCTGCGGGCCGTTCAGCGCGGTTGTGGCGTCAATGAACTCGTTCTCAATAACGACGATGCCATTCGTATCGAGCGCGACGATATCCACATCCTTGTCTTCATCGAGATCACTCGGCTCGATATCGCCCGGATCCTCACCGGTGTTCCGGACCGCAACAAGACTCATCTGGCCTCCGCCGCTATTTGTGAGAATGGCAATGCCGTCTTCTTCGTCTGTTGCTGGTCGATCAAATGCAAAGGCGATGTCCACGGTGTTGTCAGTATCGAAATCGGCAGCGGCAAGCGATGTTCCCGGCGTCTCGGAGATGAACGATGAGACTGCGGGCGCCAGCGTTCCGGTGCCATCATTTGGGTACACACGAATCGCAGTGACGGCGACCTCAATACGTTCCTCGTCTTCATTCACAATTGTGATTGTCGTGTTGCTCAGGGTTGCGATGTCGTCTTCGCCATCACCCGTGAACTCATCGATGATCAGATCGAGTGCAGCACTCGCCAACGGCAACGATTGATCCAGCAGATACTGGCCGGAACCGATGGACAGGAGCGTTTGGATACGATCGTTCATCGTGGATATCGCAATGTCGTCACCCAGTGCGTTGTCGAGATTGCCGGCACTGACTGCAAGTGGTACTGAACCCAACGCGACTTCAATCACTGGATTGACTTCGAAACCGAGCCAGTTGTCGGTCTCAGTGCCATTGTTGAGGAGCACGAACACGCTGGGAACGCCGGGGACAATCGCCGCCAGGTCGATGAACCCGTCTAGATTGGCATCAAGGAGTGCGGTATCTGACGGAACGCCCGGAAGCCCGAATGATGTTGGGTCCTGAAACGCGAGCGGATCATCCAAGTCAATGATCAGCACATCGACACCGGGCTCTTGCAGCCCACCTCCGCCAGCGTCGCTGTCCAGCGAGTATTGAATAACCGCTTGACGATTCGGTGGGAGTCCGGTGATGAACGTGGTGTCGAACAGCCCCGTCGCACCGTCCAAAATGTCGATGATTCGATAGCTCGAACCTCCAGGTGGAATCTGGCCACCGACGAAATCGACAAGGAGGCCGCCGCCGAAGGTCAGCGGCCGACCAAATCGAAGGCGATCCTGAATATTGAAGTCGGGGTTTCCAATCACGCCGGTTCGAAGTGTGCCGGCAATGCTTGAGAATGTGGAAACGCCATTCGGGATGTACTCAAATGGAATCATCGCCTCGTCGAACGGCGTATTCTCGTTGCCTGATGACAAATGGCCACTGTTTCGGATGGTCTGCGTACCCGTCGCGGTATTGACTCCCCGAAACAACACATTGCCATCCGGACTGACAATAACGGCCGAGTTGTCGGGCGCGGTGTTTCCGTTGAACGAACAGGTATCGACGAGGACGCAACCATCCGGATTAAATGCTGCACTGATCAAGCCCACATTTGGCTGCCCAAATGCGACGGGGACATTGATGTCGATCGCACTGCCGCTGATCTC
>JBCCFX010000116.1:0-12877 GCA_039029515.1 Planctomycetota bacterium | reverse complement strand
GCGGTGTTCTCGATGATCGGCCGCGAAGCCCCGCTCGATTTCTTCCGACGCAGCGGCGTTCACATTCGCGGCGAATGGCGATGGCCGGCATGGGTTGGTCTGATCACATTCTTCCTGTTCTGCACGTTTTTGTACCACTGGAAGAGTGATGCGGGTTTCGGGTTGAAATCAGCGTTCAAAGACAACGGCTGGTTCCCGTTCAACCTGTCAAAGGTGTCGGAGCCGACGGGTCTGATCGACACGTTGATGATCTCGATGCGCGATTCGAGCTTTTATTACACACTCGCGTATTCGACATGCATTGTGATATTCGGCATCAAGCGTATTCGGCGTCGGCGCACACCGTACGTCACGCGTCAAACGATGACGCTCATGTCGATTCAGGTCGTGCCGCTGTTTCTCATGCCGTTCATCCTGCTGCCGTGGCTTGGCCATCTCGGTGTGTTCGACAGTGGCGCGCTGCGTGCGGTGGCCGATCAGTTATTTCCCGAGACAGCGTGGAACGAGCATGGGCGTGAGTATTGGCGATCAGTCGGTTTCATCCTCGCGTGGCCGCTGATGGTGTGGAATGTCTTCACCTCGCAGCCGCTGATGGCGTGGTTGATCATCTCGCTGATCCAGACGTTTGTGATCATCCCGTTCATCGTCTGGAAGTGGGGAAAAGGCGCGTACTGCGGCTGGATCTGCTCGTGTGGAGCACTCGCGGAAACGATGGGCGACACGCATCGGCACAAGATGCCGCACGGCCCGAAATGGAACCGTGTGAACATGATTGGACAGGTCTTCCTCCTGTTCGCACTGATCCTGCTCGCCGCCCGGCTGGTGAGTTGGGTCGCCCCGGCGGGATCGGGTGTGGATGTCGTGGCGACGAAGATCTACACCATCGGTTTCGTGGGCACGAGCAATGGCGTGCTCGAATTCCTGAACTACGAGTGGTTCGTCGATCTCCTGTTTGCAGGGATTCTCGGCGTGGCGCTGTATTTCTGGTTTTCAGGACGCGTGTGGTGCCGGTTTGCCTGTCCGCTGGCTGCCCTGATGCACATCTATGCGCGGTTCAGCCGATTCCGTATCATCCCCGAGAAGTCCCGGTGCATATCGTGCAACGTCTGTACGAGCGTGTGCCACCAGGGCATCGACATCATGAACTTCGCGAACAAGGGAATTCCCATGGAAGACCCGGAGTGCGTTCGCTGTTCTGCGTGCGTGCAGAGCTGCCCGACAGGCGTGCTCCAGTTCGGTGAAGTGAATCGAAAGACCGGCGACGTCATCCGAACAGATCGATTGATGGCCTCGCCAGTCCTTATGCGTGAACTGACCATTGAAGGTCAAGCTGTTTCCAACTGATTGCCGGTAATCCGTGCAGGAGAGATTTGATGCCGCAGACCATGACCGCACCGTCGTCCTCAACTGTCAGCAAAGCTGTTGACGAATTCATGGAAGGCATTCTCGAACGCAATCCGAATCAGCCGGAATTCCAGCAGGCGGTGCGCGAAGTCATCGAGTCGCTCATGCCGGTGGTTCTCGAAAACGAGGTCTATCGCGATGCGCGAATTCTCGAGCGCATCACGGAGCCTGATCGCGCGGTGAGCTTCCGCGTGACGTGGCAGGATGATCAGAATCGTGTGCAGGTGAATCGCGGATATCGCGTGCAGTTCTCGAATGCGATCGGGCCGTACAAAGGCGGTCTTCGCTTCCACCCGACCGTGAACCTGAGCGTGCTGAAGTTCCTCGGCTTCGAGCAGATCTTCAAGAACAGCCTGACTGGCCTCCCGATGGGTGGCGGCAAGGGCGGCGCGGACTTCAACCCGAAGGGCAAAAGTGACAGCGAAGTCATGCGGTTCTGCCAGGCGTTTATGACCGAACTCTCGCGCCACATCGGGGCGGATACTGATGTGCCCGCAGGTGACATCGGTGTCGGCGGCCGTGAAGTCGCGTACATGTTCGGCCAGTACAAGCGCATCAAGAATCACTTCACCGGTGTGCTGACAGGCAAAGGTCTGGACTTCGGTGGCAGCAAGATGCGTACGCAGGCGACCGGCTACGGCACGGTGTACTTCGCCGAGAACATGATGAAGCACGCCGGCGACTCACTCAGCGGCAAGACGGCCTCAGTGTCCGGTTCCGGCAACGTCGCGCTGTACTGCATCGAGAAGCTCAATCATCTCGGCGCCAAAGTCGTGACCGCCTCGGATTCAAGTGGCTCCATCCATGATCCGAACGGTATTGATCTCGAGAAGCTTGAATGGCTTCGTGATCTCAAGGAAAACCGTCGCGGCCGCATCCACGAATATGCGGAGCACTTCAACGTGAAGTTCATGAAGGGTGAACGACCCTGGAGTGTCGCGTGTGACGCCGCATTCCCGTGCGCGACGCAGAACGAACTCGATGAGAACGATGCGCGAACGCTTGTCAGCAACGGCGTGATTGCCGTCGCCGAGGGTGCGAACATGCCGACCACGCTGGAAGGTGCGCACCACTTCATCGAGAACGGTGTACGATTCGCGCCGGGCAAGGCGGCGAACGCAGGTGGTGTTGCCGTCTCCGGTCTGGAGATGAGCCAAAACTCACTGCGCATCGGATGGTCACACGACGAAGTCGATGAGCGACTGAAAGGCATCATGCAAGGCATTCACGAGCGCTGTGTCGAACACGGAACCGTCAGCAGTGGTGTGAACTACGTGCAGGGTGCAAACGTCGCCGGTTTCATTAAGGTCGCCGACGCCATGCTGGCGCAAGGCGTGGTGTGAGGAAGACATGAAGGCTTCAGATCTCTTCGTCAAGTGTCTCGAAAATGAAGGCGTAGAACGCATCTTCGGGCTGCCCGGCGAAGAGAATGCCGACGTCATGATCTCCCTGAACGACTCGCCGATCGAGTTCGTGCTCTGTCGGCACGAACAAGCGGCAGCGTTCATGGCCGATGTCTACGGTCGTCTGACCGGCAAAGCCGGTGTGTGTCTCGGCACACTTGGTCCCGGGGCCACCAACCTCGTCACGGGCGTCGCGGATGGCAACATGGATCGGGCACCGATGGTGGTCATCACCGGGCAGGCCGACACCACGCGTATTCACAAGGAATCGCATCAGGCGATGGATTCCGTGGAGATGTTTCGTCCCATCACGAAGTGGGCGCGTCAGATCATCCATGAGGACAGCATCGCCGAGGTCGTTCGCAAGGCGTTCAAACTTGCCGAGGCCGAGAAACCTGGCGCGTGCTTCATCGAACTGCCGGAGGACATCGCGCATCGGCAGGTGGATGCAGAGCCACTGACGTTCACGAAGACGCGTCGCCCCGCACCAGATGAAAAGGCGGTGAATCAGGCGCTGGACATTATCCGTGCGGCCAAACGCCCGGTCATCCTCGCCGGCAACGGCGCGGTCCGAAAGCGGGCGTCCAAACAGCTCATTCAGTTCGCCCATCGCACCGGCATACCGGTCGTCAACACGTTCATGGGCAAAGGCGCGATTCCCTGGACGGATGAACATTGCCTGTTCACGGTTGGTCTTCAGGCGCGAGACATCGTGCTGTGTGAGATCGAGCGCGCAGATCTCATCATTACCGTGGGCCTTGACATCGTGGAGTACCACCCGCGACTGTGGAATGCTGATGGCAACGCACGCATCGTGCATATCGATTTCGTGCCGGCAGAAGTCGATACGCATTATCCGGTCCAGGCAGAGGTCATCGGCGACATCGCCAACAGCCTCTGGCAGCTCAACGAATGCGTCGGCGAAGGCACACCGATGTTTGACATTGCGACGCGAAAGAGCGTTCGCGACGCCATGCTCGATGAGTTCAAAGCGCATGCTGACGATGAAACGTCGGGTTCCATCCGCCCGCAGAAAGTGCTGTACGACTGCCGGGAAGCGCTCGGGCCGTCAGACATTCTGTTGAGCGACGTCGGCGCCCACAAGATGTGGATCGCGCGGCATTATCAATGTGAAGAGCCGAACACGTGTCTGATCTCCAATGGTTTCTGTTCGATGGGTTTCGCCCTGCCAGGCGCGATGGCCGCGAAGATCGTGTTCCCCGATCGTAAGGTGATTGCGATTGCGGGCGATGCGGGCGCGCTGATGAACATTCAGGACCTGGAGACGGCGAAACGTCTTGGGCTCTCATTCGTGCTGATGGTCTGGGAGGATCATGAGTACGGCCTGATCAAGTGGAAGCAGCAATCCCAGTTCGACGGGCAGCATTCCGACCTCGCGTTTGAGAACCCGGACTGGATCAAGCTCGCCGAAGCGTTCGGGTGCACCGGCATCCACGTCGACAATTCGAAGTCGCTCCGTGGTGCGCTCGACGAAGCGCTCAATACGGATGGGCCGGTGATCCTCTCCCTGCCCATCGACTATCGCGAAAACCTCAAGCTCACCGAGCGTCTTGGTCAGATTGCCTGTCCGATCTGACGCCGGCGTCGCTTTCGGCTATTGGATGTGCCATGCCAAGTCTGAACGATGCGTATCCGTATTACCTCGCCAACGAGCCGGTCTTTGCCAATACGGATCTTGCCGTCACCAACAAATACACCGGCGATGTTGCGACACGCTGCGCTCTCGCCGACGCCGCGACCATTGATCAGGCGATTGATGCCGCCGTCGCCGCGCACGATGAGCTGCGAACATGGCCGGCGTACAAGCGTCGTGCGGTGCTGGAGCACATGGTGCAGCGCATGCGCGAGCGCCAGGAAGAACTCGCCTACGCACTCTGCATCGAAGCGGGCAAGCCGATTCGCGATGCTCGCGGTGAAGCCACGCGCGGCATCGATACGTTTCTGATTGCGATGGAAGAATCAACGCGAATGTACGGCGAAGTGATGCCGCTTGACATCTCGCCGCGCGCTGATGGCTACGAGGCAATCTGGAAACGCGTGCCAATTGGTCCGTGCAGTTTCATCTCGCCGTTCAACTTCCCGATTAACCTCGCCGCGCACAAGATTGCGCCGGCGCTTGCGGTTGGTTGCTCGTTCGTCCTGAAGCCGGCCTCGCGTACACCGATCGGTGCGCTCATCATGGGCGAGATTCTCGCCGAGACCGATCTTCCCAAGGGTGCATTCAGCATTCTGCCGTGTTCACGTGATGGTGCGGATCTCTTCACCGTCGATGATCGGCTGAAATTGTTGTCGTTCACAGGTTCGCCCGACGTCGGCTGGGCATTGAAGGCGAAAGCCGGCAAGAAGCCTGTCGTACTGGAGCTCGGCGGGAACGCGGCGTGCATCGTGGATCGTGATACGGATCTGGATCACGCGGTCGAGCGATTGATCTTCGGTGCGTTCTACCAGTCCGGGCAGAGCTGTATCGGTGTGCAGCGCATCCTGGCGCATCGCGATATCTATGATCCATTGCGCGAGAGATTGAACGCAAAAGTGGCAACGCTGAAGGCGGGTGATCCGCTGGATGAAGACGTGTTCCTCGGCCCGATGATTACCGAGGGCGATGCGAAACGTATGGAATCGTGGGTGAACGAAGCGGTCGATGGCGGGGGATCAATCCTGGTCGGCGGCTCGCGCGATGGTGTGTTCTATGACGCGACCATCGTCGAAGGCGCCCCGAAAGACTGCAAGTTAACGCGCGAAGAGGCATTCGGCCCTGTAGCGACGCTCGAACCGTTTGATGACTTTGACGCCGCACTCGATGTCGTGAACGACAGCGTCTTCGGCTTGCAGGCTGGCGTGTTCACGCGTGACATTCATCATGCGTTTCGCGCGTTCAATGAACTCGATGTCGGCGGCGTCGTCATCAACGATGTGCCATCGATGCGCGTTGACAACATGCCGTATGGCGGCGTCAAAGACTCAGGCCTTGGTCGCGAGGGAATTCGGTTCGCGATGGATGACATGACAGAGATCCGTCTCATGGTCATGAACAAGATCGGCCGCTGATGACCGCTCTGGATGTCGAAGCGTTGACCGATGAACAACTCCTCGCCAGGTTTGAGGCGACGGACATTCCGCTCGACCAGTGGACGCATCGGACGCACGTCCGTGTTGCGTACACCTACTTGACGACGCGACCATGGGATGACGCTGTGCAGGCGATGCGTCACGGGATTCCTCGATACAACGCGGCGCATGACATCCCGGAGTCTCCAGAGACTGGCTACCACGACACGTTGACGGTGGCATTCATGCATCTGATCAATGCGGCACGCGTGCACTGGCAACCGTGGCGGCCCGAGGGAGATTCACGTGTCTTCTGTGATCATCACCGAGAGCTCATGTGCAAGACGCTGACGCGGCTGTATTACACGCGACCGACGATTATGAGCGCTGAGGCGAAGCGATCATTCATTGAGCCGGACCTCGCACCGTTTCCTGTCGTCGATCAGGGTGACGGCGTTTCGTCCGATGCGACGTAGGACAGCACGTTGAACAGCAATCCATACGCCGTTTCCGACGTGTAGCCGCTGATGTTCCAGCACGGTTGCCGGAGCAAGGCGTGAGAACAGTCATCCGGACTGAGGATGATCGCAATTCGCCCATTGACTTCAATCCCACGAACGCGCGGGGCAATGTCGCGCGATGCGCGGTGCTGCCAGGTGAACGGCCGGTAGCTGGCGCGCGTACAGTCGAAGCCGCCGATTGTTGAACCGGTCACGATCGGGTGTTCGCGGATTGGCGATGCCGGTGACTCCAGCGTCGCACTCAACTGGGCCTCCAGCGCACTGGCGAACGAACCGATGCCACCAACGGTTTCGATGAACACGGTGCCGCCATCGCGAAGGTATGTCGCGAGGCGCTTCATATCGTTCGCAGGCAGTGTGAATTCATCAACGCCACGCAGGACAAGCAGATCGGGACGCTCATCCGCATCGTCAAGACTGCTCAGCGGTCGATGGCTTTGGCGCGCGTCGACCATTGCGTTGGCCGGGATGGCAGCGCAGAGAGCAGTCCATGCGTGCGGCTCCGGATTCCAGTTGCCGCGGTACTTCACGTGCATGACATCGATGGCACGCGCCTGTTCAATCGGTCGCGATGTCGGCTGTCTGGATGCGCGAACGTACGGCGCTTCAGTATCGGCGAGTCGCGGATGCGGTCGGTTGAATTCGGAGGCGTAGAAATAGAGATTCGTGCCGAGGTTCAGGTGTTGCGTGTTCTTTTTCGTTCGATCTTGCAGTAAGCCTGAAAAATCGCCGCTGGGTAGCAGAATGATCAACTCACGCACGCCGTTCGAAAGCGCTCGAAGTTTGTATGACCGTCGAACCGGCACATGAAGGTCATACGCCCAATGGTCTTTGTCCAATGTGCGCCACGTGTAGTTTGGATACATCGCACGCCCGGCGGCTTCGACCGATGTCCCGAAGTCATTTCGCTTACCGTCGCCCATCGCCAGAAGCAGGCCGCCACGTTCGAGATAGGTGCGAATGGCGTCCAGTTGCGGCATGTCCGGCGGCGTCGGTGACGCAGCATCGAGCGCAACGGTCCCGTTGGCTTGCCCCTCCGCGAACGTACGAGCTTCATCGATATACGTCCAGAAGTTGTTCTGCGCGTTCCCAACCGCAGGGAGCGAGGCATCTGATGCGAGATACAGCATCGGCGCGGACAGCCACGACGATGGATCATCGTTCAACGACACGATCTGCCAGTTCAGCTCCGATTCCGTCGACGTTGACAAGGCGCGCACGAAGTTTGCCGCATCGCGCGGGCGGTTGTTCCATCGCCCGGGACTGAGCGACGCCTTGTTGATCGCAACCGGTGCGCGGCCACGGCTCAGGAACATCAGACTGAACGCGAGATGCTGAAGTCTGACATCGCCTTCGAGCCGGCCGTCAGATTGGCGCAGGAGCCGGTTGACCGTCCACGATGTGGTATCGGCGTTCCATGTGCCGAGTTGACGGAGAATCTCGGCGGCGCCTTCGCGATACCAATCCCGACCGCCGAACGTTGCGTAGCCGCTCGCGAGTCCGACGCGCTCGACACCGTACAGGTAATAGAAGTAGAACAGTGAACCTCGACCGGGATTCTCGGTTGCACGAAAGTTCTCCTGCATCCAATCGAGACCTCGTGCGATGGCAAGTTCGTTCGGCGTGAGTTTTCGTCGGCGCACATCACGTGACGCGCGGGCGTGGAGTTCATCCTGCGTAATGAACAGCGTCGCGAGCCCGGCGGTCGTCATGGACCCGTAAGCAGGCTCGCCGTTGTCACGGTAATTCCAGCCGCCATCTGGCGTTTGCGAGGCGAGGTATGCGCCTTCGAGCGCTTTCCAGAATTCCGGGTCAATGTCCACGCCTCGTTTGGCCGCTTCCCAGAGCGCGAGCGCTGCATACTGTCGAATCGAATTGTCTGCGTACTGCGTGAACGGTTTCTGCTCGTAGTCCCAGCCCGACGAGCGTCGACTGAAGCCTTCGAGAAGCCACGTCGTATCCGCCTTCAAGTAGCGCTCGTACTTTGGCGGGAGCTTGGCCCAGACCATCGTGCGCAGCGCCATCGCGTACGTACCCTCGAGTTCCAGAGTCGTCAGATATTCGATGGCGCCGTTGAGCCGTGGGTTCTGATACGACTCGCCGGCTTGCAGCAACGCGAACGAGATCAGCGCGGTATAGCCGCCGCGCTGGCTCGCAGGGCCGTGAATGTCATTCCACTCCGGTGGATCCCAGAACGTCTCAGGCTGTTGGCGATCGTAGAGCTCTTCGATCAGCGCTGCGATGGCGGTGTCGATGTGGGCATCGGTGAGTTGTACGGGTTGCAACGTCGGTCGCGGGTCCTGTGCGCTGCATGGCCGGGCGAACGACAGCGTCACGACGGTCGTCGCGAACAAAGTCAGCAGCAGCGTACGAGCATGGGCGTTCATCACGGGGCGAGATACATGATGCGCGGCGCGGCGAGTTCGTTCACAAAACGCCGAATCTCCGTCGCATCGAGATCGAGCGCTGTCGATCGCTGCGCCAGCATTCCCGGCCCGAAGAGTGGCTGTGGAGGTCGCAGCGTGATCACTTCGGATCTTCCCTTGGTGAGGCCGGCGACGTTTTCCGCGGTGGTGATTGCATCATCGAGATAGCCGATGGCATCGACGAGCCCGAGGTCGAGTGCTTCCGTTGCGGTGAACACGGAGCCATCGGCAACCGTGTCGATCGCCGCCGCGCTTGCGAGTGCATCCGTTCGTCCATCCAGGACGCGCTGCTGGAATGTCGTGTAGGCATCATCGAGCATGACCATGATCTTCGATCGATCCGCATCGTCCCAGGTTCGGAAGATGTCGTTGGCGACGTGCTTCTGCGGCGAGCCGGTGGCAACCAGCGTCACAGGTTCGATGCCGACCTTTTCCATCAGGTCTTCCATGGTCATGATCTGCGCGATGACGCCGATGCTGCCGGTCGTGCACGTTGGCTCGGCAACAATGGTGTCGGCCGCGCACGAAACGTAATACCCGCCCGACGCCGCCATGCCTCCGAAACTTGCGACGACGGTCATCGAGTCAGCGCGAAGTCGTTCCAGTTCGTGCCAGATCTGATCCGAAGCGCTCACGCCGCCGCCCGGAGAATCGACGCGTAATACAACGGCTTTGATCCGACCATCCTGTCGAATGCGCTTGCAGGCAGCGGCGACGAATCGTGACGTCGAGCTGTCGATAACGCCTTCGATTGGAATCACCGCAATGCGGTCGCTGCTGCCTTCACGCATGATCGATGTTTGAAGACCGGCATCAATTGGCGCTTCGAAACTGCTTCCGACAGCACCGATACCAATGCCGATCAGAAACACCAGCGCAAACAGGCCGAGCGCCAGCACGAACATGATCGCGCGGGTGATGCCGCCTGACTTCGATTTGACGTGGACTACGACTGGCTGCGTCGTGGGATCATGCATGGTGTGAGTCTCCAGGTTCACGAGAATCGTACCACGATCCAGTCCAGCCTCCGTGCTACACTTGCAGCATGCACGACAAGTCGAACGGACAAGATTATCTGCAGCCGTACGAAGCCGCAGTCGCCGAACATGGCCCGGGTTTCAAAGCGACGCTGTGGGGGACGGAGCGTGCTCAGCGAGCACGTTTCGACGTGATGATCGATCTCGTCGACTTCGCTGATGCCATGATTGTGGACGCCGGATGCGGGCAGGGCGATTTCGCCGCGCACCTGCTGGAACGCGATGTCGCGTTCGGTGCATTCCACGGCATCGATGCCATGCCGGAGATGATCCAAACCGCGCAGGATCGCGCGCTGGATCGCTGTTCGTTCAGTGCGGCTGACTTCGTGGTGCACCCGACGGTCATGGGGGAGTTATCGCCGAACTGGATCTGCTTCTCCGGCACGCTCAACACAATGGGCGATCCGATGGCACAGACGCTGATCCGGGCGGCGTACGACATTGCCCGTGATGGCGTGATCTTCAATTTCCTCAGCAATCGACCACATGCTCGCTGGGGCGATCGGGATCTCACGCCCGCACGACGCTTCGATACGGTTGCATGGATCGACTGGGCCCTGGGCCTGTCCAGCCGCGTCGCATGGACGCAGGCGTACCTTGACGGCCATGATTCGACCATCCTCATTCGGCACGACGAGGATGCGGCCTGATCATCGTCAGTTGGCCTTGTGAGAACGCACGCGCCAGCGTACCCTTCGGCACCATGGCACTGCTTGTATTTGAACATTCGGCGTCCGCAGGTTCCCTTCGCCTTGGTGCGACCCTCCGCGACTACGGTCATCCACTTGTCACCATCCGCACCCACGCAGGGGACGACGTCCCGGCGGATCTTGATGGTGTGGACGGCATCGTCAGCATGGGCGCTGCGCTCTCGCTCGATGATCCCTTGCCGTGGCTTGAGGCCGAGATGGACTTGATCCGCGAAGCGCATGAACGCGAATTGCCAGTCGTCGGCATCTGCCTCGGCTGTCAGATCGTGGCGCGAGCACTTGGTGGCACAACCGGACCGATGGATGACGGCATCGAATTGGGGTTCGTTCCCTTTGAACTCAATGCGATCGGTCGCGACGATCCGATGTTCACAGGAATGCCATGGACGACCCATCAGTTTGCGTGGCACTGCGATGAAGTGAAGGATCTGCCGGCAGGCGCAAGACTGCTCGCATCGTCGCCTCAATGCAACGTGCAGGCATGGGCAAGTGGACTCCGCACCTATGGCTTTCAATACCACCCCGAGGTGTATCCGCACACGATCGAGGAATGGATCGAGCGTCACCCGGATGATCTTGCTGATGCTGACCTGACGCCGGAAGATCTTCGCGATCAGATGGCCCGGCATGGCGATGATTTTGCCCGATACGCAGTTCGACTGTTCGAGTCGATTGCGTTGTTCCTGATGCCGGTCGATCGTCGTTATCAGGGGCAGATCAAGGATCTGCATCACTGATCCTTCGGGCGACGCCTACGATTCCGCGTCGTCATGGCAGATCCGCATCTCAAAACTCCGACCGACGCGCCCGACGATCATCACGATGATGATGCATTTGTGCATGTCCATTGCGTTGCATGTGGCTATACGTTGTCCGGCCATGCGCCGGGTGTTGTTGCCTGTCCGGAATGCGGATTCGAGAGCGATCCATCATTGTTCGATCGCAACAGCACGACTGTGCCGGGCACGATAACGTATGAATCAGCACTTGCGCTGGGCATCGTGGATGTGATCATCGGGCTGCCGCTGTTACTCGCGATCGTCTCGAGCGATTTTCGCACAACATCGCCGGGCTGGATTCTATTGATCGCGTGTATCGGCGTTTCGGTACTCGGGCCGTTCTGGCTCATGACGTTGATCGGCGGTGAACGAGCACGCCCGGATGCGTGTGCGTTCGTGCTCGCCCATGGTCTGTGCCTGCTGTGGGTCGCGTTGGTCGTTTACGGCCTTGGCTTTCCGCTGGTGGTGGAGGTGACGTTGCCATCGATTCGCAATGCTCCGTTCGCGGGATTGCTCGTCGCGGTCGTGCTCTACCTCGCGGCGTGGGTCGGTGGTATCGGCGTGTTCGTCTGGCTGATCCGGCGAACTCGTCGGGCACTGCGTCGTCGATGTCTCGTTCATCAGATGCGCATGAGTCAGCGCGACCGAACCTTGCTGCCATAACGACTGATCGGTTACGGGCCGAACTGCACGTCCGAAGGATGCGCGATTCGCAACACGGGCATGCCGCCGCCCGGTGTGACGTGTTCATCGAAGAAATTCCACGCGACGAGCCCATCTTCTGATTCCGGTTCGAGCAGGTAGACGATCAGTGTGCCAAGCGGCTGCCCGGTTCGGATCAGCATGTATGGACCGTCTCCATCGATGCGCTGAACCGTCGTTGTTGCTTCCACCCGAACTAAGCGATGGCCCTGGAATGGCGTTGGCGCGCGATCGACCTCGTCGATGATGTCGTGCTCGACGCGACCGCTGACCGCATCGACCCGATCCATGCGAACACCGTGGGCGCGCAACGTTTCGATGACTTTCATCTCGGCGATTGGGACCAGATACGCATACGGTCGGGGCACGCCGCGCGTCATCGTGAACTGGCCGAAGTGCAGGACGTCGTAGTCGCGTGGCGTATCCGTCTCGTCCGGCGGAATTACCCGGCCAGTGCGATTGCCACCGTCCGCCCGTGGTTCGAAACCAAGCACGGTTGCCAACTTCGGGAATGGTGCGGATCGATGCCGAATACCAACAATGTCATCCGGTTGCGGATTCAGGCCGGCTTGAACGGTCTCTTCGATCGCGCGCTGCCGGATGTCGTGCATCTCGTCGGCATGATCGCGTGCAAACTGCACGATCTCGCGCACGAACTGACGCGTCACAATCACGCGATCGCGGTACGGAATGTACGAGTACGCTTCGGAGAGTATCGAAAACTGGCCGCGCAACCCGTGATACGGACCGCCGAACCGAGGCTGCGCTGAATACGTCGACCATCGTGTGTGCGCACGGTTGAAGTTGCCGTAATAGAACAGCTGGT
>JBCCFX010000115.1:0-12933 GCA_039029515.1 Planctomycetota bacterium | reverse complement strand
GTTTCGAAGGTCCAGATGTGAACTTCCTGGAGGACCCTGCGGTGAATGCTGAACTCGCAATTGAGAAACTGTTTCCTCTGCTCGTCGCCGGCGAGCGCAACGCGGCGCGTCAGGAGGTTCGCAACCTGCTTGACGCTGAATGGAGTCCCGAAGACATCGCACAGGAAGTCTTCTGGCCGATTCACGAAAACATCGCCCGACTGTATCGCGCTGATCAGTTGAGTGAACTTGCTGAACATTATGCGACGCGCATGCTCCGCATGCTTGTCGATCAGATGCAGGTGATGTACACGCAGCGCGATCTCAACGATCGAAGCGTCCTGATCTTCTGCGGCCTGACGGAAGGTGATGAACTCGCCGCCCAACTCGTGGCCGATCTCGCCGAAGCCGATGGCTATAAGGTTCGTTTCGCCGGCGGCGGCATTGCGAACGACGAGATTCTCGAAGAGATGAACGCCTACAAGCCGGATGTGCTGTTGTTGTTCTCCTCGTCGGCAACGGATGCGCCGAACATCCGCCAGCTTATCGATACGGTCCGCGAGATCGGATCGGCGCCGGACGTCCAGTTCGCCGTCGGTGGCGGCATCTTCAATCGTGCCGAAGGTCTGGCTCAGGAAATCGGTGCGGACGTCTGGGCGACATCGCCGCTGGAAATGCTCGATCTGCTCCGCGACGCCAAGGATCGTCGCGCCACCCCCGAACAGCGCACGGTCGGTCGCACCCGTCGACAGACCCGGAGTGCGGCAGCCTGACCGGGCCCCCGAACGCTCCCGTATCGTGCCATCTCTGTTTCCAACCGCGGGCCTGTCACCAGACGGGCCCGCGGGCGTTTTTGCGCAGGCACTGTCAGGACCCGGGGTGATGCGCATCTCATGCGAGTGGATCTCATCGATGACCGATGGTGCGATCCTGCGCGCCTGTCGATGCTGCCACCGGTCCGGACGTCGTTGGTACCATGCCTGTATTCACTCTCGCGGCAGCCGCCGCCAGTTCTGGAGGATTGCATTCACCCATGAGCGCATCGACGACGAACATCGATGTGAAGCAGATCGGCGGCCAGGTCGAGGCCGCGAGCGCGCCGTTTCGTCAACTCCGCGAGCAGATCCACCGGGTGGTGGTGGGGCAGGACGAGTTGATCCACGGCATGATGATCGGTCTGCTCGCCAACGGGCACCTCTTGATCGAGGGCGTACCCGGACTTGCCAAGACGACCGCGGTCTCCGCGCTGGCCGACGGGATTCACACTGCGTTTCAGCGCATCCAGTTCACGCCCGACCTGCTGCCCGCCGACCTCGTCGGTACGTTGGTCTATCAGCCCAGTGACGGTCAGTTTGTGGTCAAGAAGGGGCCGATCTTTTCCAACATCATCCTTGCGGACGAGATCAATCGAGCACCCGCGAAGGTGCAGAGTGCGTTGCTTGAAGCGATGCAGGAACGACAGGTCACCATCGGTCGTGAGACATTTACGCTTGATGCGCCGTTCCTCGTCCTTGCGACCCAGAATCCGATCGAGCAGGAAGGCACGTATCCACTGCCGGAAGCGCAAGTAGATCGCTTCATGCTGAAGATCGTGGTGACGTATCCATCGCGAGATGAAGAGCGTGAGATCCTCGATCGCATGGCGAGAACGGATGTCAGCATGCATGTGGACGCGGTCATGGAGCCGGCGCACCTCAATCACGCGCGGGAGATCGTCGACGAGATCTACATCGATGCCAAGATCAAGGATTACATCGTCGACCTGATCCTCGCGACGCGCGAACCCGAGCGGTTCAACGTGCCGATCAGCAACCTTGTGCAGTTCGGCGCATCACCGCGCGCGACGATCAATCTCGCCCGGTGTGCCAAAGCGCACGCGTTCCTCGAAGGCCGTGGGTACGTGGTGCCTCAGGACGTCAAGGACGTGGCCATGGCGATTCTCCGGCATCGTGTGCTTGTGACCTATGAAGCGGAAGCAGAAGAGAAGACGTCAGAACATCTCGTGCAGGCCGTGCTCGATCATGTTCCGGTGCCGTAACACGCGATGATCCCCAAAGAGCTTCTGAAGAAGATCAGACGCATCGAAATCCGGACAGCGCACATTGTCAACGAAGCGCTGGCAGGACAATATCACTCTGCCTTCAAGGGGCGAGGGATGGAGTTCGAAGAAGTTCGCCAGTACCACGTTGGTGACGATGTACGAAGTATCGACTGGAACGTGACCGCACGTGCCGGCGAGCCGTACGTCAAAGTGTTCCGTGAGGAGCGTGAACTCACGGTGATGCTGCTGGTCGACATCAGCCGATCGCAGGACTTCGGTGCCGATGAGCAGCTCAAACGCGAGCTTGCCGCCGAGCTGTGTGCGACGCTTGCTTTCTCCGCAATCAAGAACAATGACAAGGTCGGCTTGTTGTGCTTCAGTGATCGCATCGAGAAGCATGTACCGCCTCGAAAAGGCGTCACGCACGTGTTGCGTGTCTTGCGCGAAGTGCTTTCGGTGGACCCAGAAGGGCAGGGCACGGATATCAGTGCCGCGCTCGATCATCTGAACCGAATCCAGACGCGTCGCGCGGTCGTCTTTCTCATCAGCGATCTGCAGGATGAAGGCTATGAGCGAGCCTTGCGCATCGCGCGTGGACGTCACGATGTCATCGTCATTGATGTCTCGGATCCGCGCGAACATGCGTTGCCAGCGGTCGGTCTGGTGCAATTTACGGATGCAGAAAGCGGACGTCAGGTTCTGGTGGATACATCGAGCCGGCGATGGCGTGCGGCGTACCAGCAGGAGCAATCGCACCGGCGTGAACAACGCACATCGATCCTGCGTCGATCGCGTGTCGACTGTATCGAGCTATCGACAGGGACTTCGTTTGTCGATCCGTTGGTTCGGTTCTTTCGAACGCGTGGAGCACGACGGTGAGGCGCGCGTGGTTCGTCATGCTGATCGTCGGGTTGATGGCCGTGCTTTCCCATGGAGATGCAAGGGCCGATGACAGCATCACGCCGGATGCGCGAACCGAACGCCGCGGGCCGGCGGTCGCAACGATAACCGTCACCGATTCCACGGTGACCAGCGGCGATGTCATCGAACTCACGTTGAACGTGACGGCTCCCGATGGCGTACAGATCACGTTGCCTGAACTCGAGTGGGACGATGCTGCGCTGCGCCTGGTGAGCACGGTGAATCGACCGGACGTGCCGGTCGAAGCAGGTCGGCAATGGTCTGGTACGTATCGATTCGATTCTTTTGCACCCGGCGATCACGCGCTGCCGGAACTCATCATCAAGATGATGGACGAGCGAGGGACAGACGAATCGATTGAGACCGAATGGCGACTCGCCCCGATGTCGGTCACTGTCGAAGGTGTCGCGAATCGAACTGATGTGACCGCGGATCTCGAAGCCATGCTCGATGAACCGCTCATCATTGCGAGCCAGGATGAGGCGCCGTGGTCGTCGCTGAGTCGTCGACTTGGCTGGCTCACGGTGTTGTGGGTTGTGGGCGTCATCGTTCTGGTCGCCCTGTGCGGCTATCTGTGGTGGCGCCGTCGTTATGGTCCGAAGCCGGCTGAGCCGACGATCGCCCCTGATGCCTGGGCATTACAGCATCTCGATGCGTTGCGTGCATCCGATGTCGTTGAACACGCCGATTGGGATACGTTCTATATGCGGTTGACGTCGACGCTTCGCGGCTACATTGAACGTCGTTGGTCGATCGCCGCGCCCGAACTGACGACAGACGAGTTTCTCCGATCGATACCGAATCATGCCGCATTTCCTGCTGAGCACGTTGACATGCTGGCCGGATTATTGCGCCGTGCCGACATGGTGAAGTTCGCGCAACAGGACGCGGCCACCGATGAGTGCCGCGAAGCGCTGGAGACGTCATACGCTTTCGTGCGCTCGACGCCGCCTCCGCCATCACGCAACACGCCGGAGGCGGCGGCATGATGTGGCATTCACCATCTGTCTGGGCGCTCGTGTTGCTCCTCTTCACGCCGATCGTGTGTTGGCGGTACGTCGTGCGTCGGTCATCGATTCGATTTTCGGCCGTCGGCAGTATGGCGAACATTCCGTCGTCGTGGACAGTTCGCCTGCGCTGGATTGTGCCGACGCTCCGTGTGCTGGTCTTCATCGGTCTCGTCGTGTGTCTGGCCCGGCCACAGAAGGTCAACGAACAGACGCGTCGTTTCTCGGAAGGCATTGCCATACAGTTGGTGGTCGACCGTTCCTACAGCATGATCATCGACGATTTCGTCATTGAAGGGCAACGTGCATCGCGCTTCGAAGCGGTCCAGGACGTCGTGGAACGGTTCATTACAGGTGATGAAGAACTGGATGGTCGGCCGAATGACCTCATCGGGTTCATCGGGTTCGCTTCATTCGCCGATAGTCTCACGCCATTGACACTGGATCACGATCATGTGGTCCATACTGTTCGCGAAACGCAGATCGAAACGCTTGGGAACGAATCGGGAACAGCGATCGGTGATGCACTTGCGCTCGCCGTGGAGCGATTGCGCAGTGTCGATGATCGAGCGGATGTGTTTGGCGGCCAGAACATCAAGAGCCGCATCATCGTGTTGCTGACCGACGGTGAGAACAACGCCGGTATTCTGGATCCGATGATGGCGGCGGAGCTTGCCGTGACGTTCGACATGCGCGTGTACACGATTGGTGCGGGACGCGATCGCGGAACGGTCATGACCCGCGGCGGACCAATCAACTCAAGTATCGATGAAGCAACACTTCGCGCCATTGCCGCGCGGACCGGCGGGGCATATTTCCGGGCGGAGAATACGTCGTCGTTGCGCGATGTCTATCGCCAAATCGATTCATTGGAGAAGACGAAGATCGAGCAACAGCGGCTCGTTGACACGCGTGAGATGGCGGTGACGCCCGTCCGCCTTGGTGGCCTGCCGATTCCGCCGCTGGTGACCGTTGTCATCGCGCTCCTGACCATTCAGATTCTGCTGGAGACCACGCGATTCGGTCGACTGCCTGCGTAGTCGCGATGAAGCCTCATGGATGCACAGTTCAACCAACTCGATGCGCTTGCCTGGCTCTGGGTGCTGCCCGTGATCATCGGTGCATGCATCTGGCACAGTCAGCGGCTTGAACGACGCCGGCGACGGTTCGCGGATGATCGTCTGCACGACGTGATCATGCCGGACCGTGCGCCCGCGCGACGGTGGGGACGATATGTCCTGTGGTGGATTGCATTGATGAGTCTGGTCGCAGCGGCGATCGATCCTCGATGGGATTCAGAGTACGAAGAACTTCCGCAGCGCGGTATCGATGTCATGGTGATCCTCGACACATCCCGATCAATGCTCGCCGAAGATTGCACGCCCACGCGACTGGAGCGCGCTCAGTTGCAGATTGGCGACCTCGTCCGGCAGTTGCGCGGCGATCGGGTCGGCCTGATCACATGCGCAGGCTATCCCACGCTTCGGTGTCCCCTCACGACCGATTACGGTGCGTTTCTGCTCACCGTCAATGAAGCGGAGCCGGAGCTCGAAACGCGCGGTGGTTCCATGCTCGGAGATGCCATCCGGCTGGCGCGCGATGCGTTTACTGATGATGAACGCGACCACAAAGCGCTCGTGGTCTTTTCTGATGGCGAAGACCAGGGAAGCTATCCCGTCGAAGCGGCGCGGTCGTTGTACGAAGAATTCGGCATTCGAATCTTCACAATTGGACTCGGTGATGATGGCGACGGCGCGCGGATCCCGGTGGGGATGAGCGGCCAGCGCTACTTGATGTATGACGGGCAGGAAGTCTGGACGCGAATGCAGGCGGATGAACTTCGGTCGATCGCTCTGGCGAGCGACGGCGCATTTGTTCCTGCAGGCACGCGGATCGTTCCAATGGAATCGGTATACGCGGAAACGATCGCACCGATGGCGGGCCGTGACATGGAAGCGGCGCGGATCCGCCGATACGGTGTCCGATACCAATGGTTTGTCGCGCTCGCACTCTTTTGCATTGCCGCAGAATCGATGCTGGTGGAACGTCGTCGCCGGTCCAGTATTGCGGCTGCGCGCTGGTCGCGAACGGAGGCGTTGGCATGAAGCGCTGGTTCATGATGTTGAGCGCGTTGATGTGCGTCGTGACGCTCGCGGTCGCGCAATCAGCCTCGCCCGTTCCGACAGACGACGATGATGAACCGTCGCCGCGCTCATACCGACAGGTGCTCGACGAAGCGACCGCCGCGATGAGCGAGCAGCGCTTCGACGATGCGGCGTTGCTCTATGGAGAACTCGGGGAGCGATTCCCGAATCCGATCCATACCTACAACCGCGGGTTGGCAGAATACAAAGCTGGCCGAATTGATGACGCGGTCGCCTCCATGGCGGACGCCATGGAAAAGAGTGGGTCAACGGAACTGCTCGAGCGTGGTGCGTTCAATCTTGGACGGATGGCGACTGAACGCGCAGCGCAGCCTGGCGCGATGGAAGGGCTCGATCCGGAGCTCGGATCAAACATTGACCTCGCGGATGGATATCTGGAACGTCTGCTCGATCAGTATCGGTGGCGCATTAAAGATGAGCCGGCGGATGATCAACTCCGTGCCCGTGGTGAACTCGCACACGATCTGCGCAACACGCTGCAGCAACTTCGTGAGATGATGCCCACGCAACCGAGTGCGAATGACGATGCATCACAGAATCCCGAGGATGCATCTTCGTCTGATGACCAGCAGCAGGGCGAGGATCAATCGCAGTCAAGCCAGTCGCAGGATCCGAGTCAGAATCAGGATCAGAGCCAATCATCATCCAGCGATGATCAGCCGCAGAACGATGAGCAGCAATCTTCCGATTCAACGGAGCAGCCTGAATCGCAACAAGGTGAGCAGGATCAATCGAACTCACAGCAGGATCAACAGGAGTCGGGCGAACAATCGCAGGAACAGCAACAGTCCGGTTCAGGCGGACAAACTCAGGAACGACCATCGATGTCCGAAGATGACGCTGAACGTCTCCTTCAACTGATCCGCGAACGCGAGGAACAGCGTCGTCAGCAGTTGCTGGCACGTTCAAAGACGAAGCCGCAGCCGGTGGACAAGGACTGGTAAATGATGCGCGACCTTCGGATTCAATTCTGTGTCATCCTTGCGACGTTGCTTGCTGTACAGATGTCATATGCGCAGAGCGATGAAGGTCCAACCGTCAACTTCACGTGCCCGCGCGAAGTGTATCAAGGCATGCCATTCGCGATTGAGATTGAAGTCGTCAATGGCGAGGTCGATCGGCAGCCATCACTCACCACGGTTGAGGGGCTGGAGATCTCATATCTGGGCGTGACCGGAACGATGCAGAATCGCACGATTTTCAACGGTCGTGTGCGGCAGTGGGAAGAGAAGAAGGTCGAATATCGCGTGGTTGCGACGGAAGCGGGTGAGTTCGAAATTCCTGCGTTCACGATCTACGTTGGCGGTACGGAGTTTGTCACCGAAGCGCATACGCTGGTCGCATATCCAACCACGATTGACTCGTTCTTCTCAGCCCGTATAGAGCCAAAGCGCGCGACGGTGTATTCGGGCGAGCCGGTTGAGTACACGCTGGTTGTCCAGATCAAACCTTTCGTCGCAGATCAACGAGCGATGGTCATGAACGCCGGTCAGATGTGGACGCAGATTGATGAACGCACGTCGAATCTCGGGATGTTCCGCCCCGCGTTTCGGCAGAATGATTTCGATAGTATCGAGGAGATTCGTCAGGAACTTGATGACGGTTCATCGGTCACCATGTATGAGTATCGCTTGTCGGGGCGAATCTGGGCGACACAGTCCGGCACGTATCAGCCCGATGCTGCTCGATTGGTCATGCGGTATCCCAAGGAGATCAGCCAGGGTCGACGTCGCGTCTCCGTGCGGCGATCGCAGCCGTTGATCGCCGCCGCCGAGTTTCCGCCGGTGACATCCATGCAGCCGCCCGAGGCTGGTCGACCGATGAGCTTCGCTGGCGCGGTCGGACGGTATTCGATGTCTGTCGATGCGCAGCCGCGCGAAGCCACGGTCGGCGATCCCGTGACGCTGACGATGACGATCTTCGATCAGACGCTTGGTGAAACACTGATCGAGACACTTCGAGCACCGGCGTTGGCGAAACAGACTTCGTTAACCAACGGATTCCGTGTGCCGGAAGAAGAACTCACTGGCGTGGTGAACGGTCGACGAAAGACATTCGTGCAGACGATCCGGCCGAAGGATGATTCGGTGACATCGATTCCGCCGATTGCTTTCAGCTTTTTCAATCCGCAATCTGAGTCGTACGAGACAGCGTACAGCCAGGAGATCCCGATCCGAATTCGGCCGGCATCAAGCGTCAGCGCAGATGAGATCGTGTCATCATCGCGCAGTCGCACAGGTGAGGATGCGACAGACCTGACCGAAGTCGCGGGCGGACTGGTCGCGAATACCGTCGGTGACGAGGTGCTCGCGGTGACGTCGCCATACCGTGTCGGTCCGACGGCGATCGCAACGGTGCTGATTCCGCCTATGCTCTTCGCCGGCACGACGTTGATCCTCCGTCGACGTGAGCAGGATCTCATTGATCCGCGAGGCCGTCGACGTCGACGAGCGCGCGTGCAGGCACAGCATGTGCTCGATGCGTGTGGGAGCGATCAGGTGGACGTCGCAGGCGCGGTATTGACGGCGCTCACGGCGTACCTAGCCGATCGTCAGGGACATCCTGAGGGTTCACGAACGGCATCAGAAGCTGTGAATGCCCTGCGCGCGCACGGTGTCGACGATGCACTCTGTCAGCGCGTGGCAACGTTGCTCGAATCATGCGAGCAATCGCAGTTCGCTGGCGGGACGGCGTCAGATACAGACCTGCGCACTGATGCCGCGCAGGTGCTCGATGAACTCGAACAGATCAAGGTGTTGTGACGTGGAAGTTCGTCGAACCATCTTGACGCTTCTCATCGTCACATTCGGAGTCGTCCTGTTCATCACTCCGATGATCCAAGGGCAGTCGTTGACAGACGACCAGCGACACAGTGTGCTCGCAGACGCGGAACAAGCTTATCAGCGCGGCATCGAAGCACGACGCGAGCAACCTGCGGCGGCGACGATTGCATTCCGTGAAGCTGCACAGCGCTATCAACTTCTACTTGATGATGGTGTTGTGAACGGACCGCTCTGTGTGAACCTCGGCAATGCATATGTGCAGAGCGGTGCGTTGGGGCGTGGCATTCACGCCTACAGACTCGCTGAGGAACTTACACCTGGGGACGATCGGCTTCAGCGCAATCTTGCGCACGCACGAGGTCAACGCCGGACGACCATCGATGCCACCGGTGCGGAAGCTCTGCTCACCGCGATGCTCGGTTGGACGGAGCGTGTTTCGACGCGCGCTCGGGCTGTCCTGTTCGTCGTTGTGTATATCCCGATCTGGATCATGTGGCTTGCCGCGCGTCGGTGGCCCGCAGTACGGATGGTCGCAATCGGTTGCGCTGTGCTCGCGTTCATCTTCGGGCTGACGGTGCTGCGTGATGTGTTGACGCATCGCGCGCCCGGTGACGTCGTCGGTGCGGATGCCGTGCTGGTCGCGCGCGAGGTCACGTTGCGCAAGGGTGATGGTTACGGCTTCGATGCTGCATTCGAAGAGGCGCTCACCGAAGGTGTCGAATGCACAATCATCGAAGTACGCGGCGCATGGGCGAACGTTGAGTTGCCGAATCAAGCGACAGGATGGCTCCCCCGCGAAGCCATCGCCGCGGTGATCCTGCCGGATGCACGAGTTGCCGAGTCGTCAGGGTAAGAGATCCACGTGGTCGAGCAATGCCTGAAGGTCGTCAGCGTCGACCATCGCGTTCCCGTTGAAATCCAGCATCTCTTCCCCGGGGCGAAGTGATCCCGGCTCGGGATTGAATGCAAGAATCAACGCCACGACGTCGTCGATGTCGCGATCGCCATCGTGGTTGGCATCGCCAAGTTTGTCCGGCGGATAGAGTCGCCACGTTTCGTTTGGTGCGAGCCCGGTGATCGTGCGCGTCATGCCGCCCGGCCACATGATGTCCACCCGATCGATGACGGTTGCGCGGCTCCCCAGGCCGAAATGCTGCACAAGATCGCTCTGGCTCTTGTAGTGATGTCCGGCAATGACCTGACGGATCATTGACGTCGAACCGACAGTGGCTTCCACGGTGGCGCCGATCGCGTATCGATTCGGGCCTTCGCCAACGACATCAAACTTGGCCCAGTGTCTCTGTGAACCCTCATTGTTGATCATGAGTTTGAGCTTCTGGCCTTCGTTCTGAAGGAGGAAGTCAACATCGCCGTCATTGTCGACGTCTGCCGTTGCGATCACGAATGACTTACCGCCGTCGTCGACACCCATGTCGCTGGCGAGTTCAACGCAGTCATACCCATGATTGCGATAAAGGTAATTCGTTGTGGTGGCATGGCAGACGTACAGATCGATCGCGGTGTCATTATCCACATCGAAGAACGCCGAGCCCCAGCCAAGTTCGTTCGCGACGACGCCCCAGGACGCCGCGGCATCTTCAAACGGAACGCCCGCGCCGCGATTCAGTTGCAACACATTGCCGAACGGCAGATTGGTGCAGTACACGTCAGGGTAGCCATTGCCGTCGATGTCGCCGATGGCGATGCACATCGCTGCGATGCATGCGCCCACATTCATGGACTCCGTGACATCGACGAAACCGCGGCCGGTGTTCTCGAACAGTCGGTTGCGCCAGTCCGTTGTGGCGCACGAGTAGCCTTTGTCGTTGGCGATGTAGAGATCGGCGTCGCCATCACGGTCATAGTCGAAAAACGTGCCCTGAAAACTTGGGTCGTCGCCGCGATCAACGCCGAGTGCAGGCGCAACATCTTCAAACGTGCCATCGCCGAGGTTGCGAAAGAGCCGGTTCTCGACCGGTCGATTGGCAACATACAGATCGACCCAGCCGTCGAGGTCATAGTCTGCCCAGCCGCTCCCGAACGATGATTCCGTGTCCTGCACGCCGGCGCTGATGGTCACATCCGTGAAGGTGAAGTTGCCATCGTTGCGCAGGAGATGATTGCCCGCGAGGTAGCCGGTGATGTAAAGATCGAGGTCACCATCACGGTCGTAGTCGGCAGCAGAAACGCCAGAACCGTTGATAATGTTCGGTGCGCCGCTCGTGCTCGAACGGTCGGTGAAGTGGCCGGTGCCATCGTTCTCCCAGATGCCGATCAGGCCATCGATACGTCCGACCGCGACGAGGTCCGGATCACCGTCGTCATCGAGGTCCATGAAGCCGACGCCGGTGCCGGCCGCTTGCGTGAACGGTGTCACATACGCGATTCCGCGCGGCGATGCTTCCTCCGTGAACGGCGTCATGGCGCCGGAAGGCTGGTCACCTGCGTGTGCGGCGGCGCACCATATCGGTATGCACGCCAGAGCTTGTGTGATTGTGAATTGTTGAGCCGTCGTTCCCCCAGCCATCACCCGTGTCATGGCGCATCTCCATCGTGCGCACGTTGCACAGATGTCGACACCGATATCGGGCGCCGTCATCTGCGGTCGTCGGGTGGGGGATGAGCCATCCGGCATTCTGTGGAATGGCTCACCGGCGACGGAATGTCAGCTCTACGAACCGTCAGTGCGGCACGTACAGCCGGGACGTCGCGCGGTGGGGGGAACATGCCATGAGGATCACGCGAGGCATGTTCGTCGCACGACCCATTTCTCATGTCATGTGACAATGATCAACAGTGTCGCTCGGTGGGGGCAGAAGTGCGACGAAATTCCGCATGGCGCACTTCCGAGCAGCGTGTCCTCTTCCGCACCGTGAGTGTACTGGATTTTCAGGTGCTGTGAAGGTCCAAAAGACGGGCTTCAGAGGCGTTGCCCGATCAGGACACCGACAATTGCGGCCACCAACGCGATAAAGACGGTGAGCAGCCAGAACCAGGTCTGTCGTTTCGACGTTGGCAGGTTTGTGGCGTCAGCGGCAGAAAGAAGTTCATCGGACGCAGCGCGCGTGCGATCGACGTCTGTCAGCGCCGCCGTCATCGCATTCGTCAGCGTGTCGGTCGTCGCATGTGCTTCATCCAGTTGTCGCGCGACGGAGTCTCGAAACGCGAGTGCTTCGTGCAGCAGGGCTTCGTTGTTGGCGTCCTGTGCAGCTTGCATTCGCTCATCGGCCAATGCCCAATCAGACTCCAGGGATTCGATCGTTCGCCGAACCTGGAGCAATTCTGTGCACGTATCCCGCAATGGAGTCACGCTGGCATCGAACGCGAGCAACTGATCGCGCGCACCGCTCGCGGTGTAGCCTGCCGTCCGAAGCTGGCGTTCAAGCTGCTCAATCTGTGACGCGGCATCCGCCGTGCTGGATTGAAGCGACTGGATTTCAACGCAGCGTGCATCGATTTCCTGCGTTAGTCGATTCGCTTCTTCAATGGCGTTCGCGTGCGCGGATTTTGCATCCGCAAGCTCTTGCTCGACCACGCCGCGTGTATCGGCGAGCGCGCGTTCTCGCTCAGCGTCGACCTCTGCGAACTGCTCAGTCAGACTGTCCAATTCCGCGCGTTGCTCATCCACTGTGGTCGTCAGCGCTGCAATCTGCTCTGACGCTGTTGTGGCGGCTTGGGCGAGCGCATCGCGTTCTTCTCGAACCGCCTCGGCCTCGGCATTGGCGTCAGTCGCAGCGTCGGTTGCCGCAGACTGTGCCTCGGCCAGATCCGCCCGCAACGTCGCGATCGTCTGGTCCTTCTCGCTGATCGCCGTCTCGTGCGTCGATTCGAGTTCACGGAGCGCTGCTTCATGTGCCGCGGCACCGTCAGCCTGTGCATCGAGCGACGTGCGGACGTCATCCAGTTCGCGCTGCGTCGTCGTGAGGGTGTTCGTCATTTCCTCATATCGCTCACTGTGGTCATCGAGTGATGCCTGCAACGCATCACGCTGAGATTCCACCGCAGCGAGAGAAGCCGTCACTGTCTGCAGTGTCGAT
>JBCCFX010000114.1:0-12959 GCA_039029515.1 Planctomycetota bacterium | reverse complement strand
GTCATTGCGCACCGGCTGAGCACCATCGCCCACGCCGATCGCATCATCGTGATCGAGGATGGCCGCATCGTGGAGCAGGGCACGCATGAGGAATTGATGTCAACCAGCGGGCGCTACCGTGACATGGTTGAACTCCAGACGACGCCACCCGCGCCGCCACTGGAGACGGCGATCAGCGATTCCTGAGCATGAGTGGTTGGGGAATTTCGATGCATGATTCGGCGATCGGATCAAGTAAGTCTCTGTCGTTCGATGCCGTGCTGGTGAATGTACTGCTTGCTGCCTTCGTGCTCATTCAGCTCTGGATCAACGATCTTGCAGGGCGCGGCGTGTTTTACGACTACACCGAAGTCTATGGCGTACCCATTGCGTTCTGGACAGCACTTGCGGCCACGATGTTGGTGCACACACTGATTTGCATCTGGTCTGGAAGAGCGTTTACATGGATGATCGTGATCCGGTTGGCGCTCGTTGGCGTCGGTGCTGTGCTGGCGTGGAGCAACATTATTGCCATGTGGAATGCCATCTGACACCTCGCAACGAAAAACGCCCCGGCCGAAACCGGGGCGTTTGTAGACGGTGATGAATCAAGCGAGTTCGCTTACGGGCAGTCGCCGAAGTTGTTGATCACGCCAAGCAGGTCATCGATGTTGACGATGTTGTTGCCGAACGTGCCATCGCCGTTATCCGGCGAGTTGTCGCACGGTCCGCCGAGGTCATCAAAGCTGTTGATGACCGCGAGGAGGTCGTCGATGTTGACGGCGCCGTTGCCGAACGTGCCATCGCCGTTGTCCGGCGAGCAATCCCACGGGCACATAATCGGGCAGTCGACCACGAATGACTTCGTCGCGCCGGTGCCTTCGTTGTCGTTCCAGTCAATGGCCGTTACGAAATAGTCGACGTTTGCACCAGCAGGCTGGCCGGGGATCTCGCCGCGATACACCTGGCCGCCACTGTGACGCATCGCGACTTGCTGCACCGGGCCGGCGTTGACGCTGTAATTCAGGAAGATGCCTTTGTCGAAGAAGTTTCGATCGCTCGTGATGTCGTCGAGGATCAATGCACGGACGACGTACGGGCCGTCGGTGTTGCATTCGCTCGGGAGTTCTTCGGTGTCGACGATCGTCGGTGCGTTCGTATCTGCGGGGCCGTTGCCGACGTAGATTCGATTGGTGTAGATGCCGGATTCGCCGTTCGCGGTGACGATGTCGTAGATGCCATCGCCGCCGATGAGATCGGCAACGCCAACGTCAAGCGATGAATCGGTCACGACTTCAACCACACCGAAGACCTGGGTGAAGTTCCCGGTGCCATCGTTCTGATACATCCGCTCGCCGCCGGAACCGAGGCGGGCGATCAGGAGGTCAAGATCGCCGTCGTTGTCGTAGTCGATGAACTTGCTGTCATTGTCATCCAGACTCGGGTTCGGCGAGATGTTCGCAGAGATGTTGGTGAAGGTGCCTGAACCGTTGTTGCGATACAGGATATCGGAATTGCCCGAACCGCCGTTGGCGCCGAGCAGGTCGAGATCGCCATCGCCATCGATATCGCCGAAGTCATACGAGTAGCATGATGAATCAGACGGTATAGCCGCTTGCGTATAGACGCCGGTGCCGTCGTTGCGATAGAGCCGGCTGTTGTTCGTACCGGTGCTGGCCGTGCGGACGTCGAGATCGAAGTCGTTGTCGATGTCGCCGAAGATGCAGTCCATATTGTTGCACACGTTGCCGATCGGATGACGTGTGTTGGTTTCATCGGTGAACACGCCGGTGCCATCGTTCACATAGATTCGGTATTGGCCGCACGAGAAGCGCGAGCCGGCACCGGACGTGATGTAGATGTCGAGATCGCCATCGTTATCGATGTCACCGAACTGACCGCGAGAACTGCTCAGCGTGATGTTGGGCAGGTTTGTGGTGGTGATGTTCGTGAAGAAGCCGGTGCCGTCATTCAGGAACAGCTGAGGCAGGCGATTGAAGTCCTGCGCAAACAGCACGTCGAGATCGCCGTCGTTGTCGATGTCACCCATCTCAACGCCCCGGCACAATCCGGCGAAGTTCAGACGATTCGACTGATCGACGAAGCGAACGTTGTTCAGGTTGATGAGCACCTGCTGCGTTTGATTCGGGCCCGGCGTGCTGAAGTTGCCGCCGTTGGCAAAGATGATGTCCAGATCGCCATCGTTGTCGATGTCGCCGATGGACATCTGATTACTGAACAAGTTGACTGGCGAAGGGAAACGAAGCGCCGTGTCTTCGACATACTGCTGGCCGAATGCTGACGTCGTGAATGCCGCTGCGAACAGAACACAGCACCCCGCGGTCAGGCGGGTGTGCGAAAACGGACGATGCATGTGGTGCCTCCTTCAACGTGTCTCGCGCATCGATCGTTGTCGCACGGTTGGCGACCAGCCCCGCCCGATGGCACGAGTTGCCTCTCCAGACTGCCACCTTAGCGGCTCAATCGCAGATACCGCAAGGTAATTCGAGGTTGAGCAGCCTTCAGGACACGGTGATCCTCGACTTCTCCAAGGAAAAAGGGCGACGTCCATTCAGACGCCGCCCTGGTCATGTTGCGTTCGTTGCGTGGTCGTCGCTTAGCCGTCCGTTGCGTCGAGACGTTCCATCAGCTTCGCCTTGAGGAAGAGGTACACGTTGAGTTCCTCCTCAGGCACCATGGCTTCCTGTGACTCCATCTGGGTCAATACCATCGGGATCATCTCATCCGGAATCTGCTTGAGCTGCGTCAGTGCCTGGTCGGCCGCGGCTTGTTCCTCAGCGTTGAGATCGTCGTAGGTCACGACGCGATCGAACTTACTTGCTGCGGCTGCTTCCGCTTCCGGATTGGGCACGTAGAGTTCAGCGCCATTGATCTCGAGATCGCCGAAGTCGCGAACCTGGGCCGTGGATGCCGTCACCGAGTCAGCGATCGGCTGGTACCGACCGCCGATGTGCTTCGCGAGGAACGCTTCGGTGATCGCGTTGAATGCCTTGTTGTTCTCCGGCTTGGCAAACCCGTGGCCTTCATCCGGGAAGACGATGTACGTCACCGGAATCGAACGCGCATTCATCGCATCCACGATCTGATCGCTCTCGGCGATCTTGACCCGAGGGTCGTTTGCGCCCTGACCGATCAGCAGCGGCTTGGTGATCTCATCAACATGCGTCAGCGGCGACATGTCGCGCAGCTTGCGACGACCTTCCGGTGTGCGGTGGTCGGCGACGCGCGTCGTGAACATGCCGATGATCGGCTCCCAGTACGATGGAATTGAGTTCAGCAGCGTGATGAGATTACTCGGGCCGACGATGTCGACGCCGCACGCGAAGACGTCCGGGGAGAACGTCAGGCCGGCAAGCGTGGCGTAGCCGCCGTACGAACCGCCCATGATCGCCACTCGATCTTCATCCGCAATGCCTTCGGCAACCGCCCAGTTCACGGCATCGATCAGGTCGTGATGCATACCGTCTGCCCACGCACCATTGCCGGCGGCGATAAACGATTTGCCGAAGCCGGTCGATGCGCGGAAGTTCACGCTCAGCACTGCATAACCACGATTCGCAAGCCACTGGTGATACGGATTGAATCCCCATGAATCGCGACCCCAAGGACCACCGTGCACGAGCAGCACCATCGGCACCGCGGCATCAGGACGAGCATCGCCGTCGGCATCTGTCCACGCCGGAAGCGTGAGATAGCTCACAAGATCCATACCATCGCGCGACTTGATGACGACCGGATGCATCGGCGACAGCGGCAGATCTTCGAGTGCCGGCTGATTTGAGAAGAGATAGTTCGCTTCCTTGGAATCGCGGTTGTACACCACGTACTCGACCGGGCCGTCATCGCGCGTGTACGCCACGAGCCACGTTCGGTCATCGCGTGAGCGATCACTGATATTTACTTCGCCACCGCGAACGCGTTCGAGACGTCGATAGTCGGCCTCGACTTCTGCATCCATGAAGATGCGTTCCGGCTTGTCGTAGTTGAGGATCACGCCTTCGATTTCATCGGTGATCGGATTGGTGATCGCGCTGCCGATGTCGACGCGTTCATCGGCGTAGACCAGTGTGCGCTCGCCGGTCTCGATATCCATCGTGTAGAGCGCGCCGGTGTCACGGCCTGAGCTGTCGAGCATGTACACGCGCGAGGAGTCACCGATGAAGCCACCGATGCCCGACGTCATGGCGTCATTGGCGGGGATGGCCATGAGTTCCGAACCGGCGTCCGAACCGTACAGCTTCTTGTACGTCATCGAGCCGTCATCGCCCATCGTGGCGCCGAGGCGAATCTTCATGTCGTTGTCGATGACCGTGCCGGCGTAGCCGGTGTTCTCGAAGACGAGTTCCGAGTTGCCCGACCTGACGTCCACTTTGAAGACATCGTGGAACTGCGGATCGCGCTGGTTGATCTCGATGAGGATATCGTTCGGATAGTCCTTGTCGGTCGCGGCGATGCGCGCCTGCACGCCTTCGAACGGCGTCAGGTCGGTTTCGTTGCGCGTTTCGATATCGACGGAGTACGCGCGCCAGTTCTCATCGCCACCGCGGTCCTGCAGGTAGATCAGGTGCGTACCGTTCTCGGCCCAGAAGTAACGACGGACGCCGCGATCGGTGTCGTTGGTGATCGGTGCCGCATCGTTCGGGGCATCGATCGGCGCGACCCACACGTTCATCACATCGTTGACCGGTGCGCGGAAGCTGATGTACTGCCCATCGGGGCTGAGCTGCACGCCAGCCCGTTCGGGGTTCCCGAACAGCACGTCGCGGCTGATGAGTGGGACATCGTCTATCGATGTCGCCTGTCGGGCAACGGCATCGTTCGGGAACGCGGCGAGGCCAAGAGCGGCCACACCGAGGCTCGTGATTACACGAGAGACATCAATCTGCATCCTGTTTCCTTCCACTGGATCTGTGTTGACGCGGTTCGCTGTTGATGGAACCGCTCTGACCTGCCTTCGGCTGCAAGCTGATTGGCGAAAACGTGGTCAGCATTGCACTGTCTGATGCAGTTTGGCGGCCGTCAAGCACAACGGGGCTGCGGTGGTTTTCAGGCTTCAGGACGGGCAGGCACCGAAGTTGTTGATGATCGCAAGCAGGTCATCGATGTTCACGATGTTGTTTCCGAAGGTGCCATCACCATTGTCCGGGGCCGAATCGCACGGGCCGCCGGCGGCACCGAAGCTGTTGATGACCTCGAGCAGGTCATCGATGTTGACGACGCCATTGCCGAACGTGCCATCGCCGTTGTCTGGCGTGCAGTCCCACGGGCAGGGCGGCGGACCACCGAGCACGTACTCGATCACGAGCGTCGGCTTTTCAGTCGGCGACGGGTTCTCAGATGAGACAAAGCGCTTGGCGCTCGGAATCGTGGTTTCGTTGTTCACCTTGAGCAGCCAGCCGTTGTTCGCCGACGTGCCATCGACCCATGCCTGCACATCAGACGTGACTTGCAGGGATGTCCAGGTGACGGAAGTCCCCGGGACCGTACCCGCAACCGCAGTGGCACTCGGCGCCGGGTTGAACGTGCCACCCATGATGGCCCACTCCGGCGACGCCGGCGGATCAAGTTCGTTGTACGAGCGATATCGCCAGGTCACATCGCTTCCAAGGGCGAATGCGCCATTGCCTTCTGCGCCGGGCGGGTCAGAGGCGCCCGTCGTCCAGTCTTCGAGCAGGGCATGCGCATCGACGTCGAGCGCCGGTGCCTGTGTCTGGTTGAACGTCAGGACGAGTTGTGCGTTGAGAATCGTTGCGCCTGCGGGAATGCCGCTGACATCAAACTGCACCAGGCAGCGGCGGATGTCACCGATCTGGGTGCGGCCGGCAAAGAGCCAGTCGCCGGCACCGTTGGCTTTGATTTCGAATTCGTCGTAGATGGAACCATCCTGCGATGGCGTGAGGTTGACGATCGTGCCGCCCACGCCCGCTTGGGTGGTGGACGTCAGGCACAGCATGGTCGCCGCGGCGGTCGCGGCGATCGTCGAGAACATCGTGGACATGGTTCCTCCTGGGCCCCGTTGCGGGGGCGTTTCATCCTCAATCCGATTCCGTCGGCGGGGCGTGAAGCCGTGGCCGAACCCTCAACAATAGATGGTTCGCGGCATCGAGGCCAGCGGATGTGAAGGAGGGGGAATTTTTGGCATCCCGCGGCGGGAAGCAGGGCAGTCCGGCGAAGCGGGAGCAGTCCGAAATGCGGTTCTTCGGGTGATCGCCGACGATCCGGCGTGCTCGCTATACTGCTCGCCATTGCGGGCGTAGCTCAATGGTAGAGCGTCAGCCTTCCAAGCTGAATGTTGAGGGTTCGAGTCCCTTCGCCCGCTTTTGCAAGCTGTCTGGCAGCTCATGCCATGGACAGCCAAATCATGCCGTAGTGGCGAGTTGGCCCTATTCCAACAGGCGGCATGCAGCCAAATAGGCTGAATGCCCATTGTCAATCTGGGTCTTTGTTTGCCATGCCGTGCCCGCCGTGCGCTGCACATAGCGCTACACGACTCGATTCAGTTCGGTCGCGCATGGCATCAATTGGCGCATGAAAAACTGGATTCGCATGCGCGCATCGAATGTCCACAAGACGAACTCAGAACATTCAGCTTGGGAAGCTGGGGTTAGGGATTCGCAAGTGCCTATTCACTCAATAACTGGGCACACAAGCGCAGTGCGGGGTAGCGCTATGTGCAGCGCACGCCTTTCCCAACGTGGCATATCTTGGCATTATGAGTCCTAATTCCTGGCCAATTCGATACGACGGCGCGTTCGGGGAAGCTGCCCTGCAAGACTCATTGGCCCGGTCAGACAGAAATCGGGCAAGAACGACTCTCATACTGTACGTTGGACGTTAAACCAGCAAGCCCGGGAAGGCAGGATTGTCTGCTATCCCGTCCACTGTCCCAGCAGATAACTGAGATCATCGTGGTCCACGACTCCGGTTGACATGCCAGTGTCGACGAGGTCGGCTGGCTCGCATCCCGGCAAAATCTGACCCCAACATCCAAGCAAGAATGACAGATCATCGTAGTTGATGTTTCCATCACAGTTGATGTCTGCCGGTTTACATGGATCAAACCCAACGATCCATGTCTGCGCGTTTCGTCCAAAGGACACACCTGTCGCGGGGGCGTACATTCCATGCGCCCAGAACCACTCACCATTCATAGGGTCAACCTCGATGGAATGATAATCACCCCAACGCATAGACTCTGAAGGGAACGTGCCTGCTCTTCTTAGAATTTGTGGACGTGTACTACCAGTTGTGTCAGACCAGTGGTGCAGTGCGGTCATCATTTGCGGCTCGACCACATCCGAAACAAGCGTATAGGTCAATGCGATGCTGCCGAAGCGATCGACCGCAATCGCAGGGAATATGGCGCTGTTGCCGGAGGTAGTCATCCAGGCGTCTGGATCGACCGTACCACTCTGATTTAGCACGGGAGGCACACCGCCGTTGCCGAATGGGCCCGGTGGTACAAAACCTGATACGTCTATCTCGTACCAACGAGCGACCGCACGATCCACTGATGTTGGATCAGACACATGGTGAGTTGCGTAAATCGTGCCCTCAATACATTGTGTACTCAGGAATCTGGCATCCTGCACGTCGATTGCTACGCCATTCGATTGAATAATGTCTGGCGGCGAAGTGAACTCCGTGACGGATACGCTCGTCCGAATCCAGTTCCATTGAGCGAGAGCGCTGTCCCACATAAGGCGCCAAAGGGAAAGCTCAGTATTGTTGAGTGAAGGCCGGTGGTGTATGAACCACATTTGGCGGCCTCCGAGGTCAATCGTGGGAACAGGTGTGGGTGCTGTACTTGTATCGGGTACATCGAGAATCCAAGTGGTGGTCGGAGGACTCCCATCTGAATTGGGCATATTGCCCGCAAGAAGAGGCGCGAGGTCAGCGGCAAAGACGATCGGTCTGTCCGATCCGGTATTGAAGAGCCACCCAGACACATAGAGAGTCGTCGAATCCACACCGAGCTTAGGCTGGTCAAACGCACCATCGACTGCCGAGTCAACTACTACGTAGTAGTGTGACCACTGATTCGTATCAAGCGGGTCAAATGCGGGTCCGACATCGTCGGACACTGCAATAAGTAACCTAGCTCCTTCGCTCGATTTCTGAATACCAGTGATCCAGAACCTATTGTGAAGTGAGTCATAGAGAATTCGCGGATCAGTCGATGCAAAGAAATCTCCTCCACCACAATTGGGATCATTCGGATCACAACCCACTGAACATGGTGCGGTTCCGTACGCGCAAAGAGAATCCCAGAAGCCCTGCTGAGTTGGAGAATTCAAGCCCAATAGTGGAACTCGACCAAGGAGGGTGCCGTCCGTCGAGAATGCAGCAAGTTCTACATTGACAACACTCAGAACAAGGTCGCCTGCCACGGCGATGTCAGTATCGAATGGAGCGCCACCACTAGTGTTAGTTGGTGCTTGGTCAACCACACAATGGCCGACAAAGCTCACTTCGTCGATGACGACGGTGAGTTCCTGATCGCATGCAACAACGCTTTGATACGGAACTGGGTCGATGGTGAGTTCGTGCTCGGCGGTTGTTTGTGAATTTTGTAACTCTCCAGGCTGACTGACATGTGAGTCGGCTTGTCGACACCCGGATCCGCCGAAAATGGAAGCCAATACTACTGACAAGAGAGCGATGTGTTGCTGTTTCATAGTCGCCTGCAACCTAGTTGCGCAGCCGTCGAATTGGCCACTATTTGGGCGTGCGGAACCATTGTTGCGTAGGGGTGTACGAATTGCAATAGCGCAGTTACAGCGTTGAAGCGATAGTGGGCATCACCATCGCGGACCATGAGATCACGAATTGTGCATAAGAATTTCTTCTTGCAACGCGAGCAGTGGGGGAGGTAGATTCCAAGCAACCCCGGAAGCGCTCGTGTTGTTGCGAAACAGCCGGGCGTTTTTCTTCAGCGGCGTACGGGTTCTTAGCAGTGCTTGATCATCTGCTCTTTGGCCCATCGCCGCCATTCGGCTGTCGCGCCTTCCAACGCAATCATCGCCAGGTGATCGCACGTCGCAGCATCAATCCGGTTGTGCTGTATTTGTGCGCGACATAACGCCTGTATCGTTGGGATGTGCTCGGTGTAGACCTCGAGGCCTGCCTTGTAGGTTTGAATCGCCTCGTCGATCCGGCCTGCGCGTTCAAGCGTGAGTGCGAGGTTCATCCGCGGATCCGGATGACCAGGCATGAGTTTGCGTGCCCACTCAAATTCGTGCGCGGCCTCGTACAACCGATCCTGCTGCAGGAATAGCACACCGAGGTTGTTGTGCGCTGGACCATGGAACATGTCGGCTTCCAAGGCTTGCCGGAGGAGTTCTTCCGCCTGAACAACGTCGAACGGCATGACATCATTGGCTGCAGCCGTCAGTCGAAGCGCTGCATCCGTGTCCCGTACAGGTGCATTCTGTTCCAATCGACTTGGGGACCCGTTCCCCTGACAGCCCAGCACCACAGCAATGACGACGGAGAAGGTAACGAGACATCCCCACAGGCGGATCAGTTGGATCCATCCCGGCAAGGGCTCTGGTCGTCCGGACGCTGCGCACTGAGTGGACTGTGAATAGACGGGTCACCTCAAGTCATCGTGGGCAGGCTTGATATCGAACGCTGACCGACTGCTTACTCCTCAGGATTCGGCTCGAGGGCCTGGTTCCATGCGAATTCGACGGCGGACAGCGACGAACTCAGCGAAGCAATCGCCTGGCTCACCGGCGCTTCAGCTCGAACCGACGACAGCAATGTCTGTGCTTCAGCATCGGGTGTTTCACCCCATTTCTCACTGATGCGCTCGTTGGCCAGCGCAGCACGAAGATCCAGCCATTGCTGATCGGTCCGATCCTTGGTCAGGTACGCGATCGGGAGGTTCCAGCGTCGATTGTCCCGAATGGAATTCAGGATGTCCTTCTGCGACGTGTTCAGTGGCGCTTCGGCCGTCGCGATGACGTTCGCAAGATGTGAGGTCTGCTGCGACTGGAGTGAGGCCAAATCCGCGACGGCGAAGTCGTGCTGATTGATCTCTTCCTGTGATGCCGTACCACTGCGAATCAGACTGTTGAGATCGTCACAGATCGCGCGGCAGTCCGCCAGATCACTATCCACGGATGCCAAGGCCGTCGGATTCACAACCAGGTAGTCGTACACGTTGCTGACCATCGCCGACACTTCGGCCGGTGAGATTCCCGCCGCCGTTACACATTCTGGCTCGAGTCCGACGCGATGCAGAAGCAGTGCCACATCTGATGCATCCGGCGCACTGATCGTGTTCGGTGACGAAACGGCGAACATCGACTGAATATCAAACGGTGCCATGACGTGCGGTGCGTCGGCCTCAACGGCAAGTGACGGCTCCACCTCAACTTCCATATTCACTGCGTCATCAGGTCCTGATGTTGACATCGCAATCAACATCGCTGTTGCCGCGCATGCTGTAGCGCCAAACGTTGCCATGTGAAGTCGTGACCATGATCGTGTCATTGTCCGCTCCTTTCGGGTTGTGTTCTAAACTCCGGAAGTGCGCGCGTGTTTGATGTTACGCGCACGTGTGCATTCATCATGCGCTGCGCGCGCATCACGTCAAAGACTTTCTTCGCGCACTCGCGCAAGTTTTCCAGATTCTCATCGATTGCGCGTTGACATCACTTCGTTGCGCGCGACATTAACCGTCAGTGTTGATCGATGCGCATGCGTGTTCGTCGAACGACTCAAACGCGAACGTGTGACACACGTCACACAGTGTTGAGAACAACGTCAACACACTCGCGCACGATCAACGACATGGACCGCGAAGGTCCGGGGTATTTCCTGGGGGGTCAGCAGGGCGCCGCTCTGCAGCATTCCGAAGGGTTCGCGAGATCTGGCGACAAGAAAGGTTCTGGCATGAAACAGTTCACACTGTCGGCGATGTTGTGCGCACTTTCAGCGAGTAGCGTGGTTTGTGCTTCGTTTGCCGATCAGATCCTGGACATCGATGCCAGTACCCTGACTGACTTCAAGCCATCGAGCGCATCTGGCGTGCAGGACATCCTGCCCATCGTCGAGCATCGCGGTGTGAACATCGACGGGTCCGTCCGCGCAGGCTCAACCCGCGGTTTCCGCATGAACGGCAACCCGTTCGGCGAATCCTGGAACCGGAATCTGATGTTCTCCGGCGTACGGCTGGATGTCGGCAGCTTTGTGATCAATGACGTTGACATTGCGCTCCCGGCAACGGTGCCATGGATCATTGGGCGAAGCTACAACGCCCTGCAGGAAACCTCCGGCGGGACGAGCCGGAACTCGGCCGGGTATCAGGGCGTGAATTGGTTCCAGAACTCCCAGCCCGAGCTGGTGTTCTATGACAGCACCGATGCTGAGGACCGGATCTACCTGGTCTATGGTGCGGATCGCTTCATCGAGTTCAAGCGCGTGCAGACGGGATCCGATCCCGACACGTATTCGGCCGATACGTTCAGGGCGACCAATGGCGCGGCTGGCATGATTGAAGTCAGCACGAACGTAAGCGCGCCTGATATCGCGACGTATTACGACCAGATCGGCAATCAGCACGCATTCTTCTGGATCGGCGATGCCGACATTGATGATGCGAAGGAAGGCCAGTTCTGGAAAACCACAAATCCGGCGGGCGACATCGCCTACGTCGGCAGTTCATCCAATGCATCGACTGCGCTCTCGAGCTACAACAGCGCTGGCGCGATCACCACGGCGTACGACAGTGCCGGTCGCCGGTACACGTACACGTATACGAGCGGCCAGCTGACGCGCGTTCTCGCTGAGAAGAACGATGGCGGTTGGTCGGAAGTCGGTCGGGTCGACTACAGCTACTACGTCGATGCCGACACCTACGGCGGTGACAACGATCTCAAACTCGTCACCATCACGACGCCGCTCTCGGATGCCGGCGTGTCGTCCGAACGAAAGACGTACTACCGCTACTACGAGGGGACGTTCCACGCGACGAACAACCCGGGCTATCCGCACCAGATCGAATACGTCTTCGCGCCCGAAGGCTATCGCAACTACGACTACAACGGCGCTGCCGACAGCAGTCTGGATGATGATCCCCTGACAGCGTCCGAAGGCGATCTCAAGCCCTACGCGAGTGCACACTTCAAATACGATGTCGATCGCCGCGTCACCAGCACGTGGTTCAACGGTCAGTGCGGCTGCTCCGGCTCGGCCAACGGTGAATACACATTCACCTATGAGACCAATGGGAGCTACAGCGATGGCTCCGGCTACGACACCGCATGGAAGTCGCGCACGATCGTCGACTTCCCCGATGTCACCTACAAGACGTCCGAAGGTGCGATTGACTCCTATCTCACCGTCTACTTCGATGAGGCAAGTCAGCCGCTCCACTCGGTCCGCACCAGCCTGACACCGTCGAACACCACCGGCAGTCAGGAAACCTGGGCGACGAAGGTCACGCGTGACAGCACTGGTCGCGTCACCGAAATCGCCACGCCGGCCGCGGTCACCGCATACACGCATACGACCGGTTCGCTCACGGCATCCGCAAGTGCGGGTCTCGTTCGGCACAAGGTGCGATTCAGCACCGGCGACATGACCGGCTTCGTCGAGCACACGAAATGGTCGGAAGGAACCGGTGGATCCGAATACTTCGACGGGACCATTGAACTCACCTCCGCCAGCATGACGGTGGGAGATTTTGATGTTGTTCGCCCGCTGACTGCCAGCAGCCGATCATATACCGAGGAAGTCATGTCGGGAACGTCGGGTTCGAACCTTACGAGCATGAGCTACACCTATCACACCGGTAATGCCGCGCTCATGCCGAAGGTCATTACTTCGACTAAGCCGACCGTGAGTATTGGGAATAATGGACCCGGCATCGCAACGATCAGAAGAGAGTTCCAACGGGCCAATGGAACAACGGCATTCGTCGAGACTACCGATGGGATCTTCACGTACTC
>JBCCFX010000113.1:0-12983 GCA_039029515.1 Planctomycetota bacterium | reverse complement strand
CGTTCGCGGTTACGGACTCGTGGTCGGGCTGAACGGCACCGGCTCGCGCGAGGGTGATCCGCGCGTGCGCAACTTCATGCTCGAAGAAATGCGTCGCCGGGGCGTTGGCAGCAATCGCGACGGTTGGTCCGGCATGACGCCAGAACAACTGCTGGACAGTTCCGATACATCCATCGTGATCGTCGAAGGTGTGATACCGCCCGCGTCGGTTGGGCGTCTCGCCTTGCAGCGTGAACACGCACCGTCATCCGGTCGCCCGTCCGAGCGTCTTGGTCTGCGCGGCACGCAGTTCGATGTGCGCGTCTACGCCGACCCGAGAAGCGGGACGACCAGCATCGAGGGCGGCCGGCTGTACACCTCAGAACTCCGACCCGGACAACTCTCAGCAAGTAGCCGCCAGAGTTTCCCGCTCGCCGAAGCGTACGGTCAGGTCTATGTCAATCCGTTCGCGGAACCCGGTGGCGGCACGCGGGACACGATTAATCGAACGACGGGTCGAATCCTGAACGGCGGCGAAGTTCTGGAGGACATGCCGCTCAAGCTCAGGTTGGCACGACCAAGTCATACGCGAGCCGCCGCAGTGGTGACTGCCGTCAATGCACGATTCGTGCAGGAACCGGGACAGCGCGATCCGACCGCTCGGGGTGAGTCTGACGAGACGATCGAAGTCGCCGTTCCTCCGTCGTACCGCGATCGAACGCTGGAGTTCGTGGAACTGCTGCGGCACACGTCGTTGTATTCGCGCGGCCAGGAAGCGCTGGCGATTTCAATCAAGCGCACCGTGGAAGCGAATCCGGCTATGTGGGAGAGTGCCTCGTGGCGCTGGCAGGCCATGGGCAAGAAGGTGCTGCCCGCGATTCGGGACCTGTACGACAGTGCCGATGAGCGACCACGACGCGCTGCGCTTCGCGCTGGCGCTCGCCTGAACGATGCGCTCGTCGTCCCGCATGTGATCTCAATGGCCGAAGCCTCGTCACGAACCGCTCGCCTGGAAGCCATTGAGCTCCTCGGCGATATGGGCATCTTCCCCCGCGTCGACCGGGCGTTACGCGGACTGCTGAACGACCCGGATGTTGAGGTGCGTCTCGCGGCGTACGAAGCCTCGGTCGATCGACGCGATCCATTCCTCAATCGTATTCCCGTCGCCGACAAGTTCGTGCTCGATCTGATCGAGTCGGACTACCCGATGATCTACATCACGCAGCGGAGTCAGCCGCGCATTGCGGTCTTCAGCCCGAGCATGGAGATCGTGCGTCCGTTGACGGCGAACGCGTGGTCGAATCGGTTGATCATCAAGGAGTACGGGACGAGTGAACTTGAGATCTATTACCGCCGGCAGGATTCCAACAACGGTTACGTGGAGCATATCAACGCCAACGTGCCTGAACTCATTCAGTTCTTCGGCCATGAACCATCGCCGGATAGCCCGCGTTCGGGACTTGGTCTGACGTATGGCGAAGTCGTTGGTGCATTGCACGCGATCTGGAAGCAGAAGTATCTCACCGCTGACTTCAAGACGGAACGAGACCGCATTCTGCGTGCCATCATGGATCGGGAAACCAACACGGAGATTCGCCAGCGTCCGTTGTTCGAAAGCAACCCGGACGGCGACCCGATGCTCGACGATGAGCGCTTCATTGCCCCACCATTGCTGGATGGCATGCAAGGTTCCGTGCCGACGGATGTCGATCCGCGCGGCGATCTGGAGCCGCGGCAATGATGTTCACCGCACGGCGTATCAATCTGGTAGTATTTGCGCGACGGGCTGATCCGATCGTCGTACCGCGAGGATGCGCATGACGACTCGACCGGCCGCCCATCGGTCGGCTCCAGGAGGGAGCCGAGGCACGACAGGAGGTCCACGCCGCATGCGGCTTGCCAAAATCACGATCAACGGGTTCAAATCGTTCGCCGACTCGACCGAACTTCGGTTCGATCAGCCGATCACCGGCATCGTCGGACCGAATGGCTGCGGAAAGTCCAATGTCGTTGACGCCATCAAATGGGTGCTCGGCGAACGTTCGGCCAAGAGCCTGCGCGGCAGCGAGATGATGGACGTCATCTTTGCCGGCTCCGCTGCTCGCAAGCCGCTCGGCCTCGCCTCGGTGACCCTCACCTTTGACAATCCAGTCGTCGACCCGGAGGCCAGTGAGGCCGCGGAACGCCGGTTCCTGTCCGTCGCTACCGAGGAAGTCGATGTCACACGTCGCCTCTTCCGCGATGGTCGCAGCGAATACCTCATCAACGGCCGCAAGAGCCGCCTTCGTGACATCAAAGAACTGTTCATGGACACCGGCATCGGTACGAACGCCTACTCGATCATCGAGCAGGGCAAGGTCGACGCGATGCTCATGGCGAATCCCGTCGAACGCCGGGTCATCCTTGAAGAAGCGGCGGGCGTGGCGCGGTTCAAGGCGCGCCGCATCGAAGCGACTCGGAAGCTCGAACGCAGCGAGGTCAACCTCGTCCGCGTCCGCGAGCAACTCGCGAGCACGGAGCGTCGCCTTCGCATCGTGAAGGGTCAGGCGGCGAAAGCGCGTCGCTTCCAGGAACTCGACGTTCGTCACCGTGAACTGCGCGTCGAACTCGCGCTCGATGCCTATCACGATCTGCGCGAACGCCTCGACGGCCTGACGAACCGCATCACGAAACTCGATGAAGACCGTCACGCACTCATGGGCGAACTCGGCGAGGCGGAAGACGGCAAGCAGAACGCCGAAATTGCCCGTCATGATCTGCAGACGGAACAGCGGACCTCGGAACAACAGCGCCTCGAAGCGGTCGCACAGCGAAAGCATGCTGAACAGCGACGCGATATGACGCAACGCAGCCTTGATGAAACGAAACAGCACATCGAGGATGACCAGCGACGGGTCTCAGAACTCGATGAACGAATTGCGACACTCCAGCAGGAACTGACCGCGGCCAACGCGGAGATCGATGCGGCAAGCGAACGTCTCGCGGCGGCTGAATCCTCGGTCGAACGTCTGAGCCGAACCCGCGCCGAGCAGCAGGAAGCATTGCTGGAAAGCCGCGACCGAGCGTCGACGCTGCGAGATGCCGTCACGCGACTGGAACGAACGCAGTCGCAGGTCGTTTCACGACTGGAGTCCATCACCGGACGTCGAACGTCGCTCGATGAACAGGTGGAACGCCTCGCCAACCGACGTGAGGAACTCCATCGCGAGCGGGCTGAGGTCGACGAGAGTCTTGCCACGGTCCGAAACGACGCGAGTGAGTCCGAACGCTGCGTCAGCGGCCTCGAAGAAGAACAACGCACGCACGATGAAGCTGCCGCGGCGCTGGGCGAACGTCAGGCGGCGCTGGCCGCTGAGCTCGCCGATGCCCGTCATGAGCGAGCGGCACTGGAATCACGACGACTGCTGCTTCAGGAAATGCACGAAGCACGCGAAGGACTGGACGAAGCGGTCAAGCACATTCTCGATCGCCGCGATGAATTCGACGGTGTGCACGGCCTGCTCGCCGACGCAATCGATACCGACCAGGAACACGCACGACTCGTCGAGGCAGCCCTCGGGGCGAACCTCGATCTCGTGCTGATCGAAACGACCGATCACGTCGACGAACTCAGCGCGGCCATCGGTGATGTCTCCGGCCATGTCGCGGTGATGACGTCAACGTGGCATGAGTCAGTCCCCACGGATCCGACCGCACTGCTCGATCAGGATGCGGTCAACCCGACCTGGATCACGCCGCTGCTGTCCATCATTCGGGTGCGAGCGCAAGCGCGTGACGCGGTCCGGCGACTGCTCGGCCGCACGCTCGTCGTTCGCGATCTCCCATCGGCACTTCGGCTCGCCAACGGCCCGCTCGCAGGCTGGCGTTTTGTCACGCAGGCGGGTGAGGTCGTTGAAGTCGATGGCCGGGTGCGTCTTGGTCAGCGTGCTGGAACTTCCACTGGCGACGGCTGGCTCAGCCGACGCGTGGAACTGTCGACGCTTTCGAATCAGATTGCGGCCCTCGACACGCGGATCGACCAGAAAGGGACGAGCCTCAGCGAACTGGACAGCGAGACCGCGCATCGGCGTGGCCTCGTCGACGACGTTGCTCGACGACTACAGGAAGCCCGGCATCAGGCCGTCGAGTCACAGTACAAGGCACAGCGTCTCACGACTGATCTCGATCGGATCACGCGCGACCTTCAAAGCCTGGAATCCGAAAGCGCTGAGATGGCCCAGCGGCGCGATGCGCTTGCCGGCGAATTTCAGACGCTGGATACCGAACGCGCACACATGGTCGCATCGCTCCTCACCGCCACCACCGATGCCGACACCGCAGCGGCGTCACTGGTCGGGATCGAACAGCGCGTCCACACCGTGCAGGAAGAACTGACTGCGGCCCGCGTGGAACTCGGCCAGCTCGGCGAACAGGTCGAAGCGTCACGGCGTGAACGCCGTCACATCGAAGTCGCGATTGAAGAAGCCGATCGTCAGCGCGAGATCGCGAGCCAGCAGCATACGCGTCGACTGTCACAGATTGAACAGTACGAAGCAACGATCGACACTGCGGCCCAGGAAATGGAATCGGCTGAGCGATCACTCCGCCAACTCGAGACTGAGTCCGAGCGACTCCGCGAAGCGCTGGAAGCCGCGAGCGAGCAGGTCGAAGCCGCATCACGCGTGCTCGAAGGCGTTCGCATGAAGCAGGGATCGCTCGAGCGCGATTATCACGCGGTGGAGATCAGCCGGCGCGAAGTCGAGGTCAAGCGTGAAGGCCTCGAAGAGCGCACGCTGTCCGACCTCGAACTGCCGCTTGATGAAGCGTATCCGCCTTATCGAAGCCGACGTGAGGACGAAGACTTCGAGGCCATCGATCGCGCTGCCGCCGAAGAAGAAGCCGATGCGCTCCGCAAGGACATCAAGAAACTCGGCAACATCAACCTCGATGCGCTCGATGAAGAGAAATCACTTGAAGAACGTAATCTCGATCTCATCGCTCAGGTCGACGACATCGACACCGCGTGTGCACAGCTGCGCACGCTGATCGACGAGCTGAACGAATCGAGCGAACAGCGTTTCAAAGATACATTCGATGCGATCCGCCAGAACTTCGCTGGTTCCGATGGCATGTTCCGCCGACTCTTCGGTGGTGGCAGCGCAGACATCATGCTTGTGCCTGACGAAGAAGGGAACGTCAACTGGCTCGAGTCCGGCATCGAGATCCGCGCCAAGCCGCCCGGCAAGGAACCGCGCGTGATCAGCCAGTTGTCAGGTGGCGAGAAATCCATGACCGCCGTGGCGCTGTTGATGGCGATCTTCAAGTCGAAGCCGTCACCGTTCTGCATCCTCGACGAAGTCGATGCGGCACTCGACGATGCGAACGTCGAACGGTTCTGCAACATCCTTCATCCATTCCTCGATCACAGCCACTTCATCGTCATCACCCACCACAAACGCACCATGACCGCGTGTGACCAGTTGTACGGCGTAACGATGCAGGAACGTGGCGTCTCGAAGCGCGTTGCGGTTCGGGTCGAGGATGTCAGCGCCAGTGGCGGCATCTCCGACGATGCCATCAAACGTGCCGATCGCGAGGAAGCCGCCACGGAAGCAGCGGCATTGGCTGAAGCCCCGGTGCCGATCATCGAGACCGAACCCGCGGCAGCCAAGTCAACGCTGGCGCGTCAGCTGGAAGAGGCCTGGTCAGACGCCTGAGCGGTGGCGTGTCGAACACATGACTGTGCAAACACGGTCATCGTGGCCAGAAGCTCTTCGAGCTGCGGACTGTACGGCGGCTCGGCCGGCGATGGGTTCGGTGTGTTGAAGACGTGATTCGCACCCGCAATGACGCTCGTGATTGCATGCGGCGCAGCCTGCTCAAGCGCACGCACCTGTGTGAGCGGCACCGCTTCATCCACATCACCGTGCACGAAGCAGAGCGGGCATGAGATCGTCTTCGTCAACGCACAGACATCATGTGCCGCCGGATCATCGAGCTGCTCCTGTATGTACGGCAGCCCAACATGAAGCTCCTGTCCAGTGCGCGCAGAAGGCGACGCCAACCGCCCCGCGCTGAGCAATTCGGCTTTCTGATCATCTGACATCGACTGACAGTACGCAGGCGAGGCGAGGGTCATCACCCCTGCGACCGACAGCGATGGATCGCGGCCCACGGTCAGGAGTGCGGTCACGCCGCCGCGCGAGTGCCCCACGATGATCACCGGCAGGTCACGGTCGTCCAGTTGTCCCTCATCGATGGCAGAAAGCACCGCACGAAGGTCAGTAACCTGTCGATTCCACGTATCACGTTCAAAGAGATCCGGGCGCTCAAACGTGGTGACGTCGTTCGTCATCCCGCTGTGACTGAAGTTGAAACGATGGGCGATGAACTCGGCCTTCGTACCCGCAGAGGCGATGGCTGGGAACATGCCATAGTCCTTATAGCCCTTGAAACCATGGGCAATGACGATCACGCCACGTGGTTCGCCGTGCGGCAGGTCCGTGACTCCGTAGATGGGTTCTCCGTCACTTCCGCTGATTGTCCACGATGCCGATGTCGTCATGATGTCACCTTTCACGCCTCGGACCCCGCATCATACTCGTCCGCGTCGCTTGACCCGGACCGGCGGAGTGCTGACGATTCAGGTATGTCGGACCCGTCACCCAACGGTAGCGGCGTGCCGGTCGACGTCGTGATCTTCGGCGGCGGCGCGGCCGGCCTGTGGCTCCTCGATGAAGCACATCGATGTGGTCATCGTGCCCTGTTGCTGGAACCGTACGCACTCGGATCGGGTCAGACGATTGGGTCTCAGGGCATCATTCATGGCGGCCTCAAGTATTCACTGAGCCTCGGGCGTTCGTCATCGGCACGATCCATTCGTGATATGCCTGACGTCTGGCGACGATGCCTCGCGGGCGATGCAACACCCGACCTGCGATCGACGCGGCGACGATCCGATTATTGCTTCCTGTGGCGGACGAGTTCCATCCGATCGCGAATCGGCATGGCTGGCGCGAAAGCTGGCCTTCGCGTCACGCCACAATCCATCGATGACGACGAGCGACCCGAAGTCCTTCGAAACGTTCCCGGTCAGGTGGCGCGACTCGAAGAGCAAGTCATCGATCCGCAAAGCATGCTGACCACGCTCGCGGACCGGCATCCGAGCCGAATCCTGTCGATTGACCCGGCACATGGCGTCGAGGTTCGCGCATCAGCACCGGGCCAGGTCGACCATGTGCTGCTCATCAACCCGGCAACCGGCGACAATCTTGATGTCCGTCCATCCTCGATCGTACTGACCGCAGGTCGCGGCAACGATACGTTGCGCGAACAGGTTGGTCTCGACGCAGCCCGCGGCCAGCGACGACCACTGCACATGGTCATGGTGCGCGGCGACCTACCGGTTCTCAATGGCCATTGCGTCGACGGCAATCGAACGCGCATTACCGTGACGTCTTCGCGCGATCATGCGAACCGCACGGTCTGGCAAGTTGGTGGTCAGATTTCAGAAGATGGCGTCGAGATGGACGAGCAGACGTTACTCGAAACCGCTCGCCGCGAGATCGAGGACGTCATCCCCGGCATTGATCTCTCGCGGACTGAATGGGCCACGTATCGTGTCGATCGGGCTGAAGCCAATGATTCCCGTGGCGCGCGGCCCGACGATATGTTCGCTGAGCGCGAAGGCAATACCATCACCGCTTGGCCGACAAAGCTGGCACTTGTACCCAAACTCGTTGAACGGATTCTCGAACTGCTCGATGACCCGACTTGGGGCGACAACAAGGCACCGGTCGTATCCAATTGGCCGCGCCCTGATGTTGCCGTTCCGCCCTGGGAGACCTCCGCACCGTGGTTCACAATCGATTAGGTCAGACCGATCTGCATGTCAGCCCGATCGGTTTTGGCGCCTTCAAGATCGGGCGCAATGTCGGCACGAAATATCCCAGGGGATATGACCTGCCAGCGGATGACGATGTCAGCGTGCTGCTGAACACGGTTGTCGACATGGGCATCAATTACATCGACACGGCGCCGGCATATGGTCTGAGCGAAGCTCGGATCGGCGCGGCGCTCCACCACCGTCGAGACGACATCGTGCTCTCCACCAAAGTCGGTGAACGCTTTGACGACGGGCAATCGAGTTACACATTCAGCGCATCTGCGGTCCGTACATCGCTCGAATCGAGTTTGCGCGCACTTCGGACTGATGCCGTCGATCTCGTGCTGGTCCATTCCGATGGCAACGATCTCGACATCCTGCACCAGACGGACACCGTCGACGGGCTGCTTCGAGCGCGCGAAGACGGACTCACTCGCTGCATCGGGTTCTCCGGCAAGAGCGTCGCCGGCGCTGCGGCAGCGCTGCCGTGGTCCGATGTCATCATGGTCGAGTATCACGCGAACGACACGTCGCACGATGCGGTGATGCGGGATGCGCACGCCGGCGGTGTTGGCGTCGTGGTTAAGAAAGGCCTTGCATCAGGGCATCTGGCGCCGCCGGACGCCATTCCGTTCGTCCTTCGCCATCCCGCCGTCGACAGCCTTGTCATCGGTGGGCTGAACGCAGCGCACATCCGTGAGAATCTGGACATCGCATCGACGATGCGACAGGCTTAACGCGGCATCTGAAGCGACATGCCAACCTGAAGATCATCCGGGTCGTTCAGAACGTCCCGATTGGCTTCGAAGATATCGCGCCATCGGGCACGATCACCAAGCATGACATCCGCGATCCGTGACAACGTATCGCCGCTCTGCACAAAGTACGTCACCGGACCAACGTCGGGCGAATCGGGTTTGGGCTGCGGCTTCGGCGCCGTCTCCTTCGGCGCATCAGGATCTATCGGAATACGGAGCTTCTGACCGACACGCAGGCGATTGGGATCAACCAGTGGATTCGCCTGCGCGATTTCGCTCCAGCGCTGCGCACTGCCGAGCATGGACAGCGCGATATCGGTCATCGTATCGCCATCGTCCACGACGTATTCACGGAACTTTGGCGACGGAGGCGGCGTGGAGATTGGGCGTGACGGATCATCCGTCAGCGGGCGCACACCCGAGGATCTCGGCTCATCCACGCCAACGACGTTGATCGGCTTGTTGAGCACCGTCCGTGTTGGGCCGCGGTTCGTATCTTCGATCGTCGGTGGCGGCGCAATGAGCCCGCCAAGCGGGCTTCGTCCGGATGACGTCCCGCGGCGTCCCGATCGACTCGCGTTCCGTCGTTCATCGGACCAGTCGAGTGGAATCACGTCGTCGTTCTGCTGCCGGTCGCCGGCGAGATCTCGGCTCTGGTCGCGTGATGCATCCCGCGTTGAGCCATGCGTTTCGATCGCGACGGAATCAGGATTGCGGACGGAAGCATCGAGCGCGGCATCGGTGCCATCACCCTCGCTCACCCGGCTGTAATACACCACGAGCACCACCACGAGCGCGGCGAAGATCGCAAGAAAGATCTTGGTACTGGTCGTCATCTCGAATCGCCTCGGAACAGGGAGCGGACACCGTCGCCGACGCGCAATCCATTGCGCGTGTTCTCCTGCTCATCGACCGCTCACGGCCGATTGCTCCCGGATTTCGATTGTAGAACGACCTTCGGCAACTCTTGCCGATCAACGCCAAGCGGCAGGTTGTGAACGCCGTTAAGCGACCACCGCACCCGTTTGCTTCACCGCGTCTCCAGAGGCCGATTCCTCATCCGTCGCATCACCCTCGCCTTTGCGGGCCACCACGAGCGGTGACGCAATCGCGACCGAGCTGTACGTACCGACGAGCAGACCGATCAACAGGCAGAACGTGAACGGACGAATGCCCGTGCCGCCCTCAATGAACATGATCAGCACCGCGACGAGGGTTGTCACCGATGTGAGCAACGTACGGCTGACTGTCTGGTTGATCGAACGGTTCACAATGGCCTGCGTCGGCACCGGCAACTTGCCGCGGTTCTCACGAATACGGTCAAGGATCACGATCGTATCGTTCAGGGAATACCCGATGATGGTCAGCATCGCCGCGACGACACCCAGATCGATTCGGAATTCTTCGATCAGCAGCGTCGAACCCAATGCGGTCCCACCAATCACGCTGGTCAGTGCCACGAGACCGAGCGCAATCGTCACGTCGTGCACGAGCGCGACAATGGCCGCGACCGAATAGCGAAGCGAACCGAATCGCACCCAAATGTAGACCAGAATGCCGAGCAACGTCAGCGTCACCGCAACGATTGCGCTCGCTGCGAGCGATCGTGCGACCGAGGATGAATAGCTGCTCACACGGTCAAACGTTGAACCTTCCGCGAGCGCTCGCTGTACGAGTTCCCACTCGCGCTGTGCAAGCCGTGCATCCACGACATCCGGGTTGTCCTGATCGCGATAGTTCATCGCGGGGTCGTACACAAGCACCGCAAAGTCGGTGTAGCCGGTGGCGTTCGTGCCTTCCGAGAGCGGAATCACATCCGTCGTTCGTCCGAGCGTGTCGGCGAAGTCCGGCTGATTGCGCATGCGTTCCAGTCGTGCCTTGACGTCATCCACGCTCACTGCGGGCTCGACGTTGGTCACCACAATGGCTGTGCCGTACAAGTATTCAGCAACACTGAAACGCTTGTCCGGCATCTCGATGCTGTCGCCAAGCACCGGCGATTCGATCGGATACGAATAGAGATCATGGAACTCATCGTTCAGACCGTCGAACGCAAGTTGACGGGTAATGTCGAGTTGTTCGCCGAAGGCATTCTCGAGCACGCGGCGTACAACCGGCGTGATGTCGTCGTCTTCGCCCAGACCCTTCGGCGTCGCCACCTTGATCTGATACTGATCGCAGGTCAGTTGGCCTGCTTCGTTGGACGCCGTCGAACCAACGGTCAGCACGCTTGAGCGTTCGATCTCCGCCGCAATGACCTTGTCATCGGCCGACGAATTCGCGTCGTTCGCGATCTCGGCGGCTTCGGCCTTGATCTTCTCTTCGACGGTCGCCTGGGCCAGCATGATGCGACCCTGAGCTTCATCATCCGGGTTCACCACTTTGGTGCGCATCGTGATCGAAACGCCGCCGCGGAACTCCGTATCGAACATGTCCAGTCCGCGATACGACAGCAGGATGACCGATCCCGTCATCGCCACGGCGCTGAACGCCCAGAACACGCGACGCATGCCTATCCAGTTGATGTTCGGCTCGAGCGCCCGGTGGATGCTCGGGATGACTGTCGGCAACATCGGCAGCGATGTGCGACCAAGGAGGTCGGTGTACAGGTAGTAAACCTGGCGAGTGACGAACAACGCGGTAAAGAGCGTGGCGGCAATACCGATCGAAAGCGTGACGGCAAAGCCTCGCACTTCCGTGGTTGCCGTGCCGGCGAGTGCTGCACACACGATCAGGTTCGTGACATTCGCATCGAGAATGGTGCTCAATGCCTTGCCGTAGCCTTCACGGATACACCCGCGTATGTCGAGTTCTCCCGCCATGATCTCTTCGCGGATGCGTTCGTAGATCAGCACGTTGGCATCGACGGCCATGCCGATCGTCAGCACAATGCCTGCGAGGCCTGGCAACGTGAACGTGCCGGAAATCGCGGCCATGAAGCCGAAGATGATGACGCCGTTGACAATCAGCGCGATATTCGCGACGAAGCCCGCGAAGAAGTAATACACGAGCATGAAGATGCAGACGGCGATCACCGCGATGACGAACGAGATCATCCCGCGGCTGAGGTTGTCTGCACCGATTGACGGGCCAAGCGTGTTCATCGCGATGGGCTCGGGGCTCAACCGTGCTTCAAGCGCGCCCGACGCAAGGACGCGCGTGAGGTAATCGAGTTCAGCCTGCGAGAACTGACCCTGAATAATGCCGCTCTGGCCAATCTGCGAATTCAGGTTCGGTGCGGTATAGACCTGGCCGTCCAGCACGATCGCCATCGGCTCACCGACGTTCGCACCGGTCATGCGACTCATCAGGCCACCACCTGCAGGATCAAGATCAAATCCGACCGCGGGTCGACCCAATTGGTCTGTCGTTGGTCGCGTGCCGGACACGGACCACTGCTTTCCGCGGTCGTGCGTCATCGACATATCGTCAGACGTGTACAGCAGGACGTATGGCAGTCCTTCGTACTCCGCCGCGATCAGTCGGTACTGCGACTGGAAGAAGAGCTCCGGGTTGTCCTGCAGCAGCTTGAAGTCCGCAGGCTCTTCGGCCCACTGCTTGACATCGTTAATCGGGAACCAGCTTGCGTTCGGGCTGTCGGTATTGGTCGGCCCGACCTTGCTGAGTTGGTCGCGCAGATCGTTGACATCGATGCCCGTGTTGTTGGCCTGCGTGACCGCGATGCGGAATTCAAGCACACCCGCACCACGCAGAAGCCGCATGAGATCCTCAGGATCATCAAAGCCTGTGCGCTTGTCCTGATACACGTCGTATTTGGCAATGACGTCGTCGAGCTCCGCCGAGACGTAGTCGAAGTCCGCACGAATCGCATCCATCGCGACTTCGCGCGGCGACGGGCCGAATGCGTCCTTGCCGGTCGCTTCGTCCTTGATCGGTTCACCCGCCTCATCCACGAGGACCTGACGATCCGTGGAGAGGTTCAGGGCGCGCGTCAGTCGAGATTCAGGGAGCGACTGACGCTTGGCGAGATCCAGCAGGCGGTCGTATTCCTGAATTGCCCTGGCAACGCGGAAGGGTAGCACCTCGGAACCATCGGCAGCGGCCTGATCGGCTTCCTGCCGGGCTTCGATGAGTTCATTGTGCGCGTCCTGCAGACGCGAGATCACGGTAAACCGGCCCGTGCCTTCGGCACCGCCCCAATCCGAGACGGCCGAACCGGCCTGCAGTGATCCGATGAGTTGTGCTTCGGGAATCGCGGCCTTGGAGAGCAGCGTCGCCAGAGAGTCTTTGTAACTCTCCTGCAGCGCTTTCACCTCGTCGCTCGGAAGTGGCATGATGACTTCAATGCGGTTGCGCCCGACCGGCTCCATGGAGATGTCGAGGACGCCAGTCGGGTTCACACGGTCCTTGAGGACGCTGAT
>JBCCFX010000112.1:0-12993 GCA_039029515.1 Planctomycetota bacterium | reverse complement strand
CCATGTCGCCGAGCGTGAAGATAGCAAGCCGATACCGATCGTTCTCACGTGCGGCGGCTTCGACCGCCTTCAACACATCACGCGAACGGGCATAGTCGTTCAGGTGATACAGCGCCATGCCGCGACGGAATTCCGCATCGATGATGCGCTCGCCGTTCGGATGGTTCGTCAGATAGGTCTGAAAACGCTGATCGGCATCCGCGTAGTTGGCCTGCAGATACGCATTCTCCGCGGCGATGAATTGAACGTCCGACAGCATCGGGTGATCGACGTAGGTCGATGAGAACTGGTCGCACAACGCGGTGCTCTCGTCGTAGCGTTCCTGCTGATGCATCGTGCTCGCGAGCAGATGCATGCCGGCGGCGGCCAGCTCATGCTCCGGAAACTCTCGACCGAATCGCTCAAGCGCATCGGAGGTCTTACGATAGTTCGCTTCGCGATGCGCTGCGACGGCGATGTCGTACAGCATCTCCGCTCGCAAGGCCGAATCAGGATACGCTTGCAGCGCATCCTCCAGGCGCTGCATTGCGTCTCCATTCCGACCTTCGCGAAGCGCACACTTGCCAATCCAGTATGCGGCATCATCACGCAATGCCATCGGGCCGTCCGACAACGCCTCCAGAAACGTCATCGCGTTGGCGTACTCACCCTGATCAAACGCAACGCGACCACGAAGCAGCTGCGCATTCGCGCGGTTGCCGTTGTCAGGGTACGACTGAAGCAATCGATCAAGCGCTTGTTCAGCATCGTCAAAGCGTTCATCACGATGCAGAATGATGCTCATGCCGTACAACGCATCCGGCACGAAGGTGTCGTTCCCGCGTTCCACAACACGCTCATACGATGAGAGTGCGTTGCCGAGACGGTCCGCGCGATGTTCGCACTGGCCCATGAGCAGCGTGGCCTGACCGGCGTACTGACCATCGGGATAGCGATCGAGCATTGCATTGAAGTAATCAGCGGCCGGGGCGAATTCTGCTCGCGCCATGGCGGCAAGAGCGCGGAAGAACTCCGTTCGTTCACGAAGCGGACTGTCCGGAAATCGATCCATGAGGATCGACGCCGGTCCGTCGACGAGGGCATGATCACCGTTGTAATAGAACGCTTCGGATCGCAGCGCGGCGGCTTCATCGGCCAACTCGCTGTCACTGTGCCGGTCGAGCACGGTGCCGAACGCATTGGCCGACTTCGCGTACTCACCGAGGGCAAGTCGCGACTGACCGAGCATCATCAGTGACTCTGCGGCATACTCGAAGTTGTTCACACCGACGAGTTGTTCAAGATGGCCGACCGCGTCTGCATGCCGTCCAAGGCGCACGAGGCTGACCGCGAGTCCGTACCGCGCCACGACGGCTTTCTCGTGAAACGGCGCCGCGTCGAGAAACGCTTCGTATTCGCGTGCTGCGAGGTCATACAGTTCGCGGTTCAGAAAACCGTTGCCGCTGTAATACGATCGCAATGCATCATCGTTGTTGTCTTGCGCAACGGCAGTCGTCGCCATCACACACACCACCACGATCAGCGCAGAGCGCATCCACCATCGACCGATCCATCGTCTGTGCATCGTCGTTTCTATCCTTTGCGATCCGCTTCAGACGGACGCCCACCAGGCCCCGTTGACGTGTCGCCATGATACGACACGCCGGAGTCGATTCGCACACGTAACCTCAAAAATATCAACGATATACGTTCGCTACCGTCGCAACTGATCACCGCGTCGGGGATGGAATCGAACGCTGCTCCGAAGCGCCGATTCCATCCCGTCTCGCGGGCTCAGCATCGGGACGGTCGACGGGCGCAGAACCCGTCTTGTGCCAACCGATTATCGGACGACCGACACAACATCCACGTTCACCGATTCGGTCGATTCATCCAGCAGCCGAACGAATGCCGCAAACACGGACTGCTCGAGATCATTGCCTTTCACCTGGATCGAATCGCCGCATCCATCCTTGACGTAGATCGGCACGTCCGAACGGCGCATCAGGCTGTTCATGGGTTCCAGGCGCTCGCTCGGCATCTCGTACGTCTTCCAGTAGCGATCATCATCATCGATCATCGCGCAGAACGCGGAGAATGACTGTCGCTGCATTGGCGTGCCATACAAGCGCACCGCGTTCCCTTCCATCGAGATGGCAATCGCGCTGTCACCTTCCGACATCAGCTTCATGAGCTGCTTGCGCTTGCAGTTGTTCAGCGTCGCTTCACTCCAGGCGTACTGACCGGCCGAGACCCCGTACGCACTCGGTGCGCCCGCAGTCGTCGTGGTTATGGTCGTCACGGCCGGGCCGCTCTGACACGACGGTTGCGGCTGGCACGACGGCGACGACGCGCGGAGCGTCACACCTGTGGGGGCGAGCGGTGTCGACACCACACGCACGCCATCAGCCGTCGTGACCCGGATACGGGCGAGATCACGCTGGACACCGTGAATCTGTTCGTTCACCGTCCGCGCAACGCGCGCGGTGTCATCGGATTCGTTTTCAATCTGATCCGCATACGATTCGATCTGACTCTGAATCGCCGCCAATCGGCGTTCCAGCAATTCCAGCCGCGCATCGAGCGAGAGATCATCGTTCTGTGAACCGTCCTCGAGCTGACGCATGTATTGCTCGAAGCTTGTTTCGTCGTCGTCGAAGTCAGGCACCGCCGCTGGTGTCGGTGCCGCCGGCGGCGTCGGTGATGCCTTCGGCGGACACGGTGCCGGCGTCTTCACACGAAGCTTGATCTTCTGCTTCTTCTCATCGCATCGTGGCTTCTCGTCGCACGCGAGCGCGGGCGTGATCAGACACGCCACCGCGAGCAGTGTGCTTGCCAACGCGAGTCCACGGCGCGAAAGTCGCGGCTGACTGTCCTGTGTCATCACCATCGTGATTCTCCTTGCCAACTGACGAGCATGACGTGAGGGTCCTCCGAGACCGACCGCCGGCATGAGGGCCATGCTCGAGTTGTTCATATACGTTCGAGTTTCAAGTAATGCCTGCGCATACGCGCGGCGATGATCCGGTCGCAATGCGACCACCCATGCATCACAACTTGCATCTGCATCGGTTCGCATCTGGTGACGAATCCACCACACGACCGGGTGCCACCAGTAGATGCACGCGACGATCAGATCGAGCCAGCACACACGATGATCACGACGACGTACGTGCGCGAGTTCATGCACGATGATCGCTTCCCGCGCATCATCATCGAGTTGTGCCCACAACGATTCCGGCAGGATGAGACGCGGCTTCAAGCCGCACCAGACCATTGGCGTCACTTTGTGCGATGACATGCGCACGTCCGGGCATTGGATTTCGAGGCTTCGCGCCACGCGACCAACCATCGCTCGGACGTCTGTTGGTGCAGCGACCGAGCGGAACACAACTGCACGGAACGAAATCATGCGAGCCATGATCAGCAGAAAGATGGTGACGCTTCCGAGCAGCCAGATGGACGTCGGCAACGCCGGCAGCGCCATGACGGTGTCACGTGCGATGATCAACTGATCACGCCAGGCCATCATGAAGGCGCGCGCGTTCGATCGAATTGACGATGCATCGGCAGCGACCACCGCCGGCGTCGCTGGTGTGTTCGACGCCGAATCGGAGGGCAGCGCGAGCATTGACAGTGCATCGGTGGGGACGTCGCCAACGTGCGCACGCCGATCGTGCACCGCGGCCTTGAGCCGATCGACGGCCGCCGTCGCGGTCTCCGGCGTTGTCACGGTCGGTATCGCTTCGCCTGATGAGCCATGTCGCGGTTTGCCAACCACCAACGGTTCGCTGGCCAGGCCAGGCTGCGGACGATGCGCGACTGGTTTCGTCGCCTCGTCCGGCATCAGATCCTGTGCCAACGCGACGGCCGATCGCAGGTCATCCGTCGTCACCTCAGGCGTCATCGGCTGAAACGCGAGGAACATCAGCAGGCCGACCCACAACGCATGTCGCGCTGAGGATTTCAACGAAAACGTTCGGCCAACCACGATCACCAGCGCCGCAAGAGGCACAAGCAACACCGCGTTCCGCCAGAGAATGTCGAGCAACGCACCATCCATCATCTCAACCCTCGCCCCCATCAGTTGAACCCAACCGATCGATCAGCCGTTGCAGTTCGGCTATTTCTTCGGTGGAAAGCGATTCATCTTGCATCAGTTGCAGCACGACCGGTCCGACCGCGCCGTCGTAGAGCACATCGATCAATGACCGCAGTCGAAGACGAGAAATTTTTTCCCGGCTGATCAGCGGCTTGAAGACGTGTGCGAGTCCGGTGCGATCACACGCGACAACACCCTTCTGCTCCATACGGGCCAGAAAGGTCTGAACGGTCGTGTAGGCAAGATCGCGGCCCCGCTCGTTGAGTAGGTTGAGGACATCCCGGACCGTGCCGGTCTTCAGATCCCAGAGTGCCCGAAGCACCTCGAGCTCTGAAGGACTGAGATCAGTCGTGGGTGATGCCATGAACGCCTCCATCGTGTCGGGGGAAGGCGGAGCGATTCGGCCTCGGTCAGACAATCGCCGCGTCACGATCGACCGAGTGTGGCCGACATATCGCCGACCGCCTTCTCCGACACTTGTCGGACCCTACGACACATGTCGGAGGCTGTCAATCCTCGACTTTCGTTTTGGTGGATAGATGGTGGGCTGTTGGCTGTTGGCTGGGAATCGTATTTCCGAATCCCAAATCCCTCATCCCTCATCCCTCATAGCTCATAGCTCATAGCTCATGGCTTCCCTCGTGCTTCGAATATCACAAGCACTTCTGAATCCAGCACGACTCGTGTTTCGCCATCCCGAGCCTCGGGTAATAGCCTTCCGCTGCGGGCGCTGCGAGCAGGATCAATGTCGTGCTTCGCCCCGCCGCATCGTGCGTCTGATCGATCAACGCCTTGCCGATCCCCTGCCCCTGGACCGACTGATCCACCGCCAGATCCGAGAGATACGTGCAGTACGAGAAATCAGTGATCGCGCGCGAGACGCCGACCAATCGCCCCGATTCATCCCGAGCGGCCACGATCACATCGGCATGCTCCAGCATGCCGGCAATGACCTCAGGCTCATCGACCGGCCGCCGTGCATCCAACGTCGATCGCCTGAGCACATCGATGAACTCGGCGGCCGACAATGCTGGCTCGATGCTGTACGCGATCATGGGCCATATCCCCGGAAGCGATGGGAAGTCGTCTGACACACCCTGCCGTCCGCTGACTGGCCTGCGTGTGGTTGCTACACTTCGCGGATCGCCACTGTAGCTCAATTGGCAGAGCAGCGGTTTTGTAAACCGCAGGTTGCGGGTTCGAGTCCCACCAGTGGCTTTTGATGGGCCGGCGATCCAGCGGCGGCCCACCGATCTCCACGAAGATCAGCCGCCATCTTGCCGACGATGAGGGGGTCGGGTACTGTACTCGGCTCGGCCCCCGGCCGGACTCAATGCACGGATTCCTGAGTGGCCAAAGGGGACGGGCTGTAAACCCGTTGGCGTACGCCTTCGCAGGTTCGAATCCTGCTCCGTGCACTTTCGATCCGTCTGACACAGACGGGGTGTAGCTCAGCTTGGTAGAGCGCTTCGTTCGGGACGAAGAGGTCGCAGGTTCGAATCCTGTCACCCCGACTTTCCTTCCGGCCACCGCAACCGCTTTTACGGCGGTTTCCCATGTATTTGTATGTTCTTCGATCAGACCGCACCGGCCGTCGGTATGTCGGTTCATGCGCCAACATCGTTCGTCGATTTCATGAGCACAATACCCGCCAGTCCAAGTCCACTCGACACGGTGTGCCGTGGACGATCATCTATCTCGAATCAGCGACGAGTCGCGAATTCGCTGTGCAGCGGGAGCGATTTCTGAAGACTGGCCGCGGGCGAGAGTTCATTGATGCTCAGCTCAAGTAGAGCGGTCGCCCCGGCGACAGGTCGCAGGTTCGAATCCTGTCACCCCGACTTTGAAAGCCTGATGGCCTCGGCAAGTGCTGAGGCCATCGCTATTTGCGGAATAGTTTAATCAGGTCCTGTTACCCCATGCTTACTGGAGCCGTGTAGGGCGGGTTCCCCGAACCCGCCGTATTCGATGTGCAACCACGACGCAGAATTGAATTGAACGTCAATTTGATGCCGGGTCGCCGCGTCGACCTGGCCTACATGACTGCTCCCGCAAGGCTCGCCCGCGCTCCACAGTCTCTACACTTGCCCCATGCACGTCCGCCCGTCGTTCATCGTTGTTGCCGCCGTCTTGACGTTGGTGATTGCGTCGTGCGAACAAGAGCAATCATCCAACACAGTCTTGCCGAAGCAGGATGACACCGTGACGCAAACCGTGTCCGACTGGCGGCTGCCTGATGAGAGCGAGCCGCACGCACGAACCTGGATGGCATTCGCAACACGCGAAGACATCTGGGGTGACGATCTCCTCTGGCGAGTTCAGGAAGACATCGCCCGAATCGCCAACACGATTGTGGCGTTTGAACCGGTCTCAATCCTGGTTCGGCCTGAAGATCGATCCATCGCCGAATCACTACTCGATGACGAGATCGAGATCGTTGAAGCCGTGATCGACGATCTCTGGATCCGCGACACCGGCGCATGTTTCGTTGTGAACAGCAATGGATCGCTCGGCGCCGTCGACCTGAACTTCAACGGTTGGGGCAACAAACAGGAACACGGCGACGATGCGGCCGTTGCTGCGCTCTTGGCACGACGCACCGACGCCGAACACATTCGCGCGAACCTCATCGGCGAAGGCGGGGGCATTGAGGTTGACGGACACGGCACCGCGATCATCACAGAGAGCTGCTTTGTCAATACGAACCGCAATCCAGGCATGTCGCGCAACGAGATCGAAGCGGAACTGAACGCACTGTTTGGTTTGAGGAAGATCATCTGGCTGCCAGGTATTGCCGGCAAGGACATCACGGATGGTCACACCGATTTCTACGCGCGATTCGTCTGGCCGGGAGTTGTCGTGGCGGCGCTCGACACCGACCCGGCAAGTTTCGATCACGCCGTCACGAAGCGCCATCTCGAGATACTCCGCGCCGCGACAGATGCCGATGGTCGAGCGCTGAAAGTTTTCACACTCGAAACTCCGCAGGACATTCGTGACGAGTTTGCCGGCGATGACTTCGCAGCGGGATATGTGAACTTCTACGTGTGCAATGGCGCGGTCATCGCCCCGGAGTTTGGCGACGCGGAGGCTGACGCCGCAGCACGACGGACGCTGGAGAAGCTCTTCCCCACGCGCACCATTGTGCAGATCGACATTGACGGCATTGCCGCCGGCGGCGGCGGCATCCACTGCGCGACCATGCAGCAGCCGCGTTCAAATGCTCATTAATTGCTGGGTTATCACCCCGACTCGGGACTGCGTGCTTGATTGGGCCTTGCTGCAGGGTGGGTTCCCCGAACCCACCGACTTGCATCTGCTGCTCCATGCATGAGATCATGTTCCCTCGAACACCCGCCTGCCAGGGAACTCCCCATGATCTTCGTCTACTTCGCGCTTGGCCTGATCGCCGTCCTCCTCATCGTCGGCTTCGTCATGCCGAGCCGGTACTCGTTCACCCGGAACATCACGATTGCCGCGCCGCCCGCATCGATTCACGCCTTCGTCGGTGACCTTGAGAAGTGGCCAGTCTGGATGCCGTGGGAAAAGAAGGATCCATCTGTCATTACGAAGCGCAGCGACCAGACCACGGGCGTCGGCGCGAGTCAATCGTGGACGTCCTCCAAGTCCGGCGACGGCGAGGTGGAATTCACGGAGTGGAATGAAGACACCGGCATTGCGTACGACATGACGTTCCTCTCCAAGGGAAAACGTTCCCCGGCAAAGGCATCGATCCGCTACGCACCCGCAGACGGCGGCACCAAAGTCACCTGGTCCATGGAAGGCGATCTCGCCACGATGATGCCGCCAGTCATTCGCGGTCTGATGAAGCCCGTGATGAGCATCATGATCTCCAAGAACTTCAGCGCCGGTCTCGAGAGCCTGAAGACCGAAGTCGAAGCGGCCTGACAGTACGCATGTCGCGCCCTCAATCAACCCCAAACACAGTGAGTCACACGTGACGCATGCAACCGCATTGCAGATTCTGCTCCTTCTCGCGTTCGCGCTGACCCTCATCGGCTGCGCTGCGCCCCAGGATGCCGATCCATCAGAATGGACGCAATTCCGCGGCGGTCCGACCCACACCGGCGTGCAGGGATTCGCACATCCCATCGACCAGCCGACGTCCGTCTGGACGTTCGATACTGGCGGCATCGTGGAATCGACGCCAACCGTGGTCGGGGACACCGTCTATGTCGGGACGTTTGCGAACAACCTCTTCGCACTCGATGCCCGAACCGGCGAAGAACGTTGGCGCTTTCCCGTCGGCGGACTGCTGCGCGCTTCACCATCCGTCTGGAACGGACTCGTCTACTTCGGCGCGGATGATGACCGCTTCTACGCCGTCGATGCCGAGACGGGCGAACAACGATGGTCGTTCGCGCTCGGGCCGGGCGGCGAGCAGTCTTCCCCTGCCATCGTCGATGGTCGCGTCGTCTTTGGCGCGTTCGATCACAACGTTTATGCGCTCGATGCACTGACCGGCGAAGAATACTGGCGATACGAGACCGGCGGCGGCATGCTCTCATCACCTGCGGTCGCCGATGGCATCGTCCTCATCGGATCGATCGACCAGAAGTTGCATGCGATCGATCTTGCCACCGGTGAAGCGCGATGGACATACGAAACCGATGCGATCACCTTCTCATCACCCGCCGTGATTGATAATCTGGTGATCATCGGATCCGACGATCACGCGGTGCATGCCGTCCGGCTGTCCGATGGCGCGTTCGTCTGGAAGACGACGTTCGGTGAACGTGTGTTCTCATCGCCGGCGATCATGGATGGGATCGCGTACGTCGGCAGCTACGACGGAGACCTCTACGCCCTGCGCGTGACCGACGGCATGATCGTGTGGAGCGCCGACCTCGGCGGCCCGGTGCTCGGCTCACCTGCAGTCACGAACGACACCATCTACGTCGGTTCGAGCGATGGTCATTTGTACGCGTTGCATCGATCCGACGGGAGTGTGCATTGGCGACATGAAGTCGGTGATCGCGTCTGGAGTTCACCAACAATCCGCGGCGACTGGATCTGGTTCGGCTCACACACTGGCAGCGTTGAGGCGCTGCGCGATGGTTCATCCCAATAATTGCACGTCGATCCTTCAATGTGAATCGCCACAACGAATCGTCAACTCTCAGGCAGGCACATGAAGATCAAGAAGAAACCAGCACTCTTCACCGCAGCCGTCGTTCTTGCCGCTGGCGCATACGTTGTCATGAACACGCGCCTTGGTGTCCACTTCGCGCTTGATGTCATCTCCGAGATTGGACAGCCGAAAGACGTGCTGACGTCCGCGACCGATGGCCCGCTGATCGTGACGGCGATGCTCTCCCCCACGCAGACGATCCCATTGCCAGACGCGATCGAGCAGCCATCCGGCATCAAACATCGCGATGACGCCATCTACATCTCCACGGACCAGACCGAAATATTCACGCTCGATACTGAGTTCAGAAATGCCTCCACCCCATTCACCCTGCTGGGCGGCCTGCTCCTGTTCAAGCAGGGATCACTTGAGGGCATTGAAGTCCGCGGCGACACGCTATTCGCGATCGGTGAATTCGGCGTCATGCCAACGTGGAGCAACAACAGAGACGGCAGCTGGACTCGTGCGGACGATGTAGTTTTGCCGCCTGACATTGCCGAACTGGAGTTTTCCGGGATCACGGATACGCCGCACGGTTTGTTCGCCACGATGGAAGAACGACCCGTCATCGTCAATCTCGACAGCGGATCAACGCACGACCTTTCGTATGGCGAGTTTCTGAAGGACGATGCAGATCCAAGTGTGCTCACATTTTCAGGTCTGGCCTATGCCAACGGCTCATTCTTTATTCTGAGCGAAACGTATACATCGATCATCATTGCCGATGCCACAACGTTCGAATTACGCACGGTTTTCGGCATTGAACCGTCCGCTGCAGCCGACCTCTCACTGTTCGAGGGCCAGATCTACATCGTGATTGATCACAATTACACTGAGCAACGGCAGAACGTCCGCGTGTACGACATTGATGCCGCGATGCGTCGCGCGACGGAATCCGACGACCGATCGCAGGACACGGTCACTCGTCCGGCGGAGAATCCCTGAGGAATCGAATCATTGCTGGCGCGCGCGACACGAGGTCGGCCATCGGGCCAGGTGCTCACCGAAAATTCACGACGACTGGATCTGGTTCAGCTCGCACGCTGGCGAATTCGAGGCGATGCGCTATGGTGTGCGTCACGGCGTTTTCTTCGCGCGGGAGGTCGCGCCGTCACGCGTCATTGATTTTTCGGGCAATGTAGAACGCGTAGCCGAACCACGCGCCGTACTCCTGATACAGCGCCATCTCGGCCTGTTCGGCCGCAACGATGCTTCGCGCTGCGTCTGAGTTGTCATGTCGCTCGAGGAACGCCGGGATACCTGCGCTGATCGGCTCGTAGTATGCCGCCTCCCAGCAGTCGCGCGGAAGGAAGAACATGCCGATGGGTTCGTAGCCCTCTTCTTCGATGCGCTGCAGATTGGTCGATGCCGTCGTAATGCTCGGGTACTCACGCGTCCAGTGCTCTTCAATTGCCGTGGGTCGATGCGCCGTTGTCCAGGTGATCTCCGACACCGCGATGATCCCGCCCGGCCGAATAAACCGACGCCACGCGCGAAGGCCCGCCGCAAAGCCCATATTGTAGATTGCGCCTTCCGACCAGATCACATCAAACTGTGCATCACCGTATGGCAACGCTTCCATATTTCCGACGATTGGCTCGATGTGATCCTGCATACCGCGGCTCGCCACCTCCGCGCGCAGTCGCTCGATGAATGAGGCCGAAAAGTCAACGGCGCTGACATGCGCATGAAGCGTTGTCGCAAGCACGACACTCGAAGCTCCAGTGCCACAACCAATGTCGGCGATCGCGAGCGGCGATTTCGAATCAAGCCGAGCGAGATCGATCGCGCGATTCGTTTCGGCTGCGCTGCCTGGCCCTTGCCGATCATTTCGAAGGTGCAGGTCAAAGATTAGATCGAGTTCGTTCATTGGCGCACCTTATCAATGGGCAATGCATGCGGCGACCCGGCCAAGTTCGATCCTCGTACACTACGCTGCACCGATCAAACCAGCCTCTCGGAGGGTAAGCCATGAGAAGAACAAGTGTCCCCGGCGTCGGCGGCGTTCTCAGTGCCGACATCGCCGTTCCCGAACACGAACGTGAAGTCGCCTTTTACGCGTCGATCCTCACGACCGGTACGAACCCACTCTGGCGCGAGGATCTGATGAACAACCAAGGCACCCCGATCATCGGGCTCGGAGTGCGCACACCCGAGTACGATGCATTGCCGCTGCAGTGGATGCCGCACTTTCAGGTCGCGGACGTCGCCGCCAGCGCAGCGGCGGCGCTTGAACTCGGCGGTAACGAGATCATGCACGGCAAAGCCGACGACGGTACGAGTCAATGGGCCGTGCTGACCGACCCGGACGGGGCTGCATTCGGCCTCATTCCGGCCGTGCCCGCCGATGCCGTTCCTGCAAGCGACACGGACCATGTTGGTTGCATCGCATGGCTCTCGCTGTTCGTTCCCGATGCCGCGAAGAGCCGCAATTTCTACCAAGGTGTAGTCGGGTGGAGCGCCAGGCCCAGTGAGTCGACACCTGGCGATGCACACAATGCGGACGTGGAGATGGTGCGCGATGATGATCTTGCGGTCGCCGAAATCTGCTCGCAGCGCAGCCTTGATGCCGACATCCCGCCAGTGTGGCTGCTCCATCTCCCCGTCGATGATCTCGCGGATAGCGTGCAGCGCGCCAGCGCGGCTGGCGGTGTCGTCGTGAATCAGGCTGATGGCTTCGCGATCGTGCGCGATCCTGTCGGGGTGTATGTTGGGCTGTGTGCGGGATGAGAGATGAGAAAGGAGAAAGGAGAGAGTGGAGAGTCTAAAGTCGAAAGATGTTTGAAACACGTTGGTCGCCGAATTCACTTGCTTCCAGTTAATAGAATTGAATGGTGATTGTGCCACGCATCGTTAGATCAAAAGAGCGCGCGTGTGTGCGAGGCGTATGGCGGTCGTCCTCAAAGGGTCACTTCATTGAAAGGTCGCTACATTGCCTAGCTAATTTGAAGAGCGGGTATGCCCTGGCACGGATACCTTTGCCCGGTGATCTTAACTGTGCAGCGACAGCGTGGTTAATCTACGCGAAGCAGTTAGGCGGGTGTCTGGTAACTTGCGGGGCGCTCCAATCGACTCGATACACGGCAGGTGTGGCGTGTAAGCCCTCGGGCTAAGACGTGATCGAGGACGATGGATACTCACGGTCGATACCCGTGATCTCCCAGTCGACACCCAAGTCGCGCCAAGCTAGCCATCCTTACTGACGGACTCAGGAACCTGGGGGGTTGTTTCCAACGTGCCAAACCGCCCCTCATACTCCGCGATTACTTGCTGGAGCAGCGAACACAGTCGCTTTGCGGCAAACGGATTTACTACGATCCGGTTTTGCAGTTCCACCGTAACTTCACGCTGTCCACCATGCCAGACCTGATTGGTGCCGAAGAGTAGTGTGACTTCCTCGCGCGTGCTGGTGACATTGCAGACGTTGGCGTAGCTGCTCTGCATCTTGCTGTCATCCCATTTGATACGGATGCCGCCCCCTGCGGCTTCGGCGCCGCGTCCTTCTGTTTGTTCAGCCATTGAAGATACTCCTGGTTGGTACTGACTAGTGCGAGTATGGACGACGGACCTAATGGAGACCATCGTCATTACTTGGGAATCCGTGCTTTGCTCACGGTCTTGGCAAAGGAATGTTCAGTCGCTCTAACGTGTAGACGTCCTCCGTGGCGTACCGCCAAAGCGAAGAACTCCCGCGGCAAGTAAAGCGCGATTAGGATTAAACTTCATTCTCCCTCTTTCGCTCTGAAGTTACGTAATTTGG
>JBCCFX010000111.1:0-13051 GCA_039029515.1 Planctomycetota bacterium | reverse complement strand
TGTTCTGGTCATGGATGGCCGCGGCTTCATCCTCGATGTACGCGGTCGTCAGCTCACGGAAGAGCTGACGACCGGCGATGCCCGCATTCTGCCCGTGGACGTCGCGGTGCAGGTCGCGGCCGCGAACGACGACGATTCCGGTGCGGCCCTCGGGCCAACCGCGCCGCCACCCGCGGCGATCACCGACGAACTTGCCCGCCGAAACGCCGGCTGAGTCTGACAGGAGTATCCCATGGCTTCGACCACTGCCTTGTTCACCGGCCTCTCCGGACTGCTCACGAGCTCACGTCAGCTCGATGTCATCGGTAACAACATCGCGAACGTCAATACGACGGCGTACAAGTCGAACCGCATGCTGTTCGCGCCGATGTTCAGCCGGAATATGTCGCTCGGTACGCAGCCATCCGGAACAACTGGCGGCACCAACCCCACACAGGTTGGCCTCGGTGTGGCCATCGCGGGTACGCAACGCAATTTCAATAATGGTGCGATCAGTACGACCGGCATCTCGACCGACGTGGCGATCGAAGGCAGCGGTTTCTTCATGGTCGAGCAGGGGGGTGAACGCGTGTTCACACGCACCGGTTCGTTCCAGCGGAACGAGAGCAACGACCTCGTCTCGATCACCGGTGGGAAAGTGCTTGGTTTCGACACCGATGATCAGTTCAACATTGTCCAGGGCAATCTGGTTGAATTGAACATTCCGATCGGCGTGCTGACCCTCGCGGAAGCGACGCGCAATGTGACCTTCAGCGGGAACCTCAATGCATCTGGCCAGGTCGCGAGTACAGGTTCGGTGCACTCGCATCGCCCGTTCTTTACCGATCCCGGCCTGACGACGGTCTTGAACACCGAAACGTTTGACCTCACCGTGCCCGGCAATGACCTCTACGTCAGTGACGGCATCGGCGGCTCATTCGTCGCCTTTGAAGGCGGTGATCCCGGGCCGATCATCACGCTGTCTGGCGTAGAAAAGGGCGGCAAAGATCTAGGAACCCATTCGTTCCAGTTTGCAAGCACCGATCCCGGCAACGTGGACGACTTCGGTCAGACCATCGGTGACTACATCAACTTCCTGAACGATGTCCTTGGCCTCGATGGCAACACGATCGCCGGCGAATCACTTGGTGGCGGCGCATCGTTTGATCCCGCGACCGGCCAGATCATCATTCGCGGCAACGAAGGTGAAGCTCAGGACCTCACCGTCGAGACTGGCGACATCGTCGTCACCAACAACGGTGCGAGCGGTATCAATCAGCCGTTCATCATGACCAAGGACGCAGCGGCGGATGGTGAGTCAGTTCGAACCAGCTTCGTGGTATTCGACTCGCTGGGTACGCCGGTGACCATTGATCTGACGTACGTGCTCCAGTCCGTGCAGGATGGCGAGGGCACGACCTGGGAGTTCATCGCAGAGTCTGCAGACAACGCGGACCTCAATCGTGTGATCGGTCTTGGCGTGGTCAAGTTTGATGCGAACGGTGAATTTGTCTCGACGACCAATGAGTCGTTCTCACTCGGTCGTGACAACGGTGCGGTCAGTCCGCTGACGGTGTCAATGGACTTTGATTCCGGCACGGATGCGATTACGTCACTCACGGACACGGCGAGCACGCTCGCCGCAGTGTTGCAGGATGGTTCGCCGATCGGGACGCTCAATGCGTTCTCGATCACCGAAGAAGGCATCATCGCCGGCTCATTTACCAATGGCCTCACGCGGACCATCGGGCAGATTGCGCTTGCGAAGTTCTCAAATCCTGAAGGTCTGGTCGACCTCGGTAACGGCAACTATCGCGTCGGTCCGAATTCCGGCGAAGCGATTGTGACGAGTCCATTGCAGTTTGGCACCGGCCGGGTCCTCGGCGGTGCGCTGGAGTTGAGTAACGTCGATCTGTCGGCTGAGTTCATCAACATGATTCTGACATCGACAGGCTATTCAGCGTCGAGCCGGGTCATCACGACGACCAACGACCTGATCGATCAGCTTCTCATTCTTGGTGCGTAATACGCGAGCGAGGCAGCGCTGAGCAGCGCCGACCGACCATGATTGCAGTCACCCGGCTCAACGGGAAGAAGATGGTGGTGAACGTCGACCTGGTGCGGACCATCGAGTCCAATCCGGATACGACGATCAAGCTCATCAACGGCGACCATCTGATCGTGCGGGAGTCGCTCGATGAGATCATCCGGCTCTCAATTGACTACGGACGGTCGCTGCGCACGTTCCGGCCACCATCATGATGGCCATGTGACCATCGCCCCGACCAACTGGGCGGCTAGCTGCGCGAGAAGGTGACGCGCGTCATCATCAACTCCAACGTCTGACAGATGAGATCGATCTCTCGGCCGGTCAGACGTGTGAAGAATGGCAACGCAAGTGTGCGCTGGCTGACGAATTCGGCGGCGGGGAAGTCGCCCGGTTTGTAGCCGTACGCACGCTGGTAGTATGGCTGCAACGGGATCGGCGGAAAGTAGTTCGATGCACCAACGTCGTGGCGCTGTAACCCGCGAATGATCTCGTCGCGATCATCCTGCGTAAAGCGATCGCTGAGACGTACGACGTACACGAACCAACTCATCAGCGTGTCCGGCTCGACCGTCGGCACGAGAAGGTCTGCGTTACCCAGCAGATTTCGTGTGTAGTGTTCAGCGACGCGCTGGCGTTCTTCGAGCAGTTGGTGCAATCGGTTCATCTGCGCGACGCCGAGCGCTGCGCTCAACTCATCCAGGCGATAGTTGTACCCGAGGCACTCGTGGCTGAGCCAGCTTCCGAGGTTGGTACTGCCATCGGCGGTCGCTGGTGCTCGACCTTGATTCCGCATCGACCGGCACATGTCAGCGAGTCTGTTGTCATCGGTGACGATCATTCCACCTTCGCCGGTCGTGATCTGCTTGTTGGGATAGAAGCCAAAGACGGACACGCGACCGAAGCTTCCGACTCGCGTGCCGCGGATACGACCGCCGAGACCTTCGCACGCATCTTCGACGAGCGGAATCTCGTGTCGGTTGGCAAGCGATGAGAGTTCATGCATGCCCGCGGGATTGCCAAACACCTCGACGCCGATGATCGCCTTGGTCTTGTCGGTGATCAGGTGTTCGACCTGATCGATGTTCATGTTCAGCGTGCGCGGGTCGCAGTCCGCGAAGACAGGCTTCGCGCCAACGTACGCGATGCAGTTGGCGGACGCGACAAAGCTGAATGCCGGCGTGATGACTTCATCGCCGGGCCCGATGCCAAGCGCGCGTAAGGCAAGGTGCAGGCCCGCGGTGCCGGAACTGACGCCGACGCCATGTTCGCGTCCGACGGTCGCCGAGACGGCGTTTTCGAATTCCTCGAGCCGGGGACCGATGCTCAGTCGACCGGAGCGAAGGGTCTCGACCACGAGGCGGACTTCATCGTCGGTGATATCGGGCAGGCTGAGCGGAATGGCGTTGGGCACGGGCAACCTCGGCTGGGCAGGACGTGAAACGAATCGACCGTAGATATCAGATCACGATTCGAAGATCCGGGCAAGGGTCTCGGCGAGGCGATCGGCGTGTTGGACATACAACCAGCATGCTTGCACTCGAAGCGCATCGGACAATTCGCCACCACCGGCAGCGAGGCGGCCGAGCTTGACCAGATCTGTTGGCTCCAGCGATTCGGTGTATCGCGCCACCAGCAGCAACGCGATTGAATCGGCCTTGTTGGAGCCAATCCGGCGAATACCCTGTGCGGCATCGCCGAGCGACGGATCAGTGGCGCCGATGAGTCCGAGCATCATCGCCTGCTGAAAAGGCGAGTCATCTTCGAGGCTTTGCAATCGTGCGGCCATCGTGACGGGATCGAGATCGTACAACGCGGATGCAACGGTCACGATGTCAGACAGCCGCGAAGGATCATCCGGCGTCGCAATCGCATCGTTGATGATCGACCAGTACACATTGCGCTGAAGGTCCGGCTCGGACTCAGTAAGCATGTCGAGCGCGAATGCTGTACACCGACGATGTCGCAGTGCGAGCAACGCACGCGTGGCGTCGGCGAGGTTTTCTCCGGTTGCTCGTGCAACGCCCATCGCCTGCAACGTCTGAATCATGTCATCGTCTGTCTGATCGCGAAAATATTTCGCGGGCAACGGCGGTGATGTCATCATCCGCATCATGACATGACGAACATGTTCGGAACGGGATCCCTTGGCGGCAACGGCTTCCCGACTCAATTGCATGCCCCACACCGGGTCGATGGTCAGCGCCGCACCGATCGCGGCATACACCGTCGTGCGATCGCCGGCATGATCGTTGAGGCATCGTTCGATCCATGGTCGTGCACTGGCAAGACCATGTCGGCGAATGGCCATCAGCACGACTTCGCGGTGCGTGCGCTGGCCGGATGCGGGAATGCCGGCAAGCCGAGCATCAAAGTCGCTCAGCATCGCAAGGTCGCCGCACTCAGACATCAGCGCGGAAGCCACGCCGGCAATCTCGAGATCTGACGTTGCTGCGAGCCGCGCGACCATATCCCGCGGGACGGTTTCACCGCGCTCATGGAGTTTCAGCAGGACGCGCAGCCGAGCGGCATCGGGGAACTCCGCCCAGCTCAGCACTTCGCGAAGCGTCTCCGAGCCCACATCTTCGGATTCGATCGCGGTCGCCACGATGGCGCCCTGCGCATTGGGAACGCATTGCCGAATGCGTTCGATCGGGATGAGCGGCTGACCGTCGAGCGTGGCGAGTGCCAGCGCAGCGTGGGTCTGCACGGCCCAATCGTCGTGATCCATCAACCGTTCGAACAGCGGTTGTAACGACGGATCGCGAAGCTGTCGCAAGGCGTGCAGGTTGGCGATGTGTCGGCCGTCGCGCGACGTCGTCACCGTGTCTCGCAAGACACGGACCGAAGCTTCGTATGGATCCGCAGCGTGCGCTGAGCCGAATCCGCTGAGGATGAACAGGCTCACGGCAATGGCGCAGATCGTGCGTCGCATACGCGAAGTGTACTCGATCACGTCCGCCACGGTTCCACCTTCTTAGTGGTCGTCGCCATCCTCACCCGTGTGCCGGCTTGCCTGCCGAATGACCTCGTGACGCAGTTGATCCACAAGTTCCTTGATCGCGATCGGTGGTTGGTTGGTATGCAACGCCACCGTGTCCTGTTCCGCAATCTGCCGACGCAGGCGCTGATCAGCGGTGTGGACGGTGGAGTGGTACGAACGACCGAGCGCACGAGCGATCTCCGGAAAACTGTGCGACGTCAATTCGCGACTGAGATACGCAACAAGAGCACGCGCGAGCACCACGCGGCGATGGCGGCTGGATCCGAGCAGGTCCGCCCGTGCGACGCCGAGCCAATCACACACGCAATCGATGATCAGGCTGACGCGAATCGGCGTGGTCGGCTCAAACGATGCATCATGGAACAGGCTCTCGGTGAGTACAGCGCCGATCTCCTCGGATGAGCTGCCGTTAGGCAGCAGCGAGTGCATCGCTTCGAGTTTCGTGATCGCGCCTTCGATCTCTCGCACGGAACCGATGCAGCGGTCAGCAATCTGTTCCAATGCGATCGGATGAAACGTCACGCCGCGCTGGGCACCGATGGTCTTGATGAGCTCGAGTCGCGTTTCACGGTCGGGGCGCTCGATGCGCACGACCATGCCGGACACGAATCGACTGATCAACGCCTGGCTGAAGCGCTTGATGTGTCGCGGATGTTCGTCTGACGCGAGTACGAGGTTCGCGCCGGACAGGCTGATCGCGTCGAGCGTATGAAGAAATTCGCTCTGTGTCCGGATCTTGTTGGCGAGAAAATGGACATCGTCGATCGCAAGCAGGTCGAGCTGCCGGTACCGACGACGAAACGCCTCGATGTCATGGTGTCGGACGGCAGTGATATATTCGTTGGTGAACTGTTCGCCGGTGACATAGCGCACGCGAGGACGTTTTTCCTTGCGGCGTGCGGCAGCGCGGCAGATGCCTTGCAGGAGGTGCGTCTTGCCGAGACCGCAATCGCCGTGGATGAAGAGCGGCGAGATTTTGCTCGTGTTGCTTTCGGCGACGAGTCGCGTCGCCGTCGCATACGCAAGCTGGTTCGCGCTGCCGACCACGTAATCATCGAGTCGACGGTACGTGCCCATTGGATCATCGGCGCGTGCGGTCTTGCGTTTGCGCTGGCGCGTCGCGGTGCGTGATTCGCGTGCCGTCGTCTTGGCCGGTGCAGCCTCGGCGTCGGTTGCCTCTTCGGTGCGCCCGAACAGATCGGGGGTGACTTCAATATCCACCGTGATGGCTTCACCGAGCGTTTCGCGAGCGACGGAGCGTACATCGCGTCCGAAGTGCGCATCAATCCAGTCGGCGACGAAGCGGCTGTTCGTGGCCAGCGCAACCCGATCGCCATCCACAAGCCAGCGCGTCTGACTGAACCACATCCTGTACTTGCGAGCGCCGATGCGGCGTTCGAGTTCGGAACTCATATGGTCCGCCTTGGGCGGCGTCGCTGCGCTGTCTCGATGGGAACGGCTCGCTCGTGGCACGGTGAACACCTCCTCAGGCGCGCACGGATCGCCTTTCGCGGTCCGGACGCGATTTCAGAACACTTTCTCGATGCAAGGACCGCCCGTGCACGGTGACCTCATGGTCACCACGCCGTCGCCGGTGGGCTCGTCATCGAACGTATCGCCGGTTGTGGCTGGTTCCGTCCCGCCCGCATGGTCAGCCCGCACACCCTGTGGCCGACTGACGAATCCCCACCCCGACGCGTGCCGATTGGGAACAGTCGCAGGTCACGTGCGCCCTGTCGGTGCGCTTCGTTCGTGACCGTTGACGTCACACGACGTTCTTCCGTGAACGAAGTGCGAAGATTACGCGCGCACCGTGTTCATCACAACCGATCACACGCGCTGATCGCCTTCGATTTGCGGATTGCTCGATAACATGGGCAATGCAGAGCGAAAAAACTTTCCGACAGCCTTTTGACGTGCTGTCAGTGTTCCGTGGACAACTCGCGTTGATCAGAACGTATCAACGCTCGACGGCGGAGAAAGCGTCGAAAACCTTCCCGTCGATACACGTGTAACGCCGGCGCATTGAGATCATCGACGGCAAGGGTGACCGTTCGCTCGCGCCGTCCTGACACAAGGCTGAGCCCGTGTCGCAACAATCGCGTGCCAAGCCCGCGACCGCGCGCGATCGGTGCCAGACCCATATAGACAAGTTCGACCGACTGACTGCTTGTGGATGGATTGAGCATGAGCACGCCCGCAAGCTGCTCATCGACTTCAAGCAGCGTCCACAGCGTCGGATCAAACTCGCCCGTTGCGACGTGACCGTCGAGAATATCCGCAGTCTCGCGCAAGCCGAACAACCCCGGACAATCCAGCGTGTCGTGATACGTCGCATTCAGCAGAGGAATGATCTCCGCGTGTCGCGACTGTTCGTACGGCACCGCGACCACGTTGTCCGGCCAGTCGATGCGCGGACGTTGTCGCCGATTCGGAATCGGGCGTTCGAGATAGCTCAATGAGGCGAGGTCGTGAAACCCGCCTTGCAGAAACGCCGATCGCTCGCGGATTTCCGATGGGTCCAGCAACGCCTGCGACAGGCTGATGTCGGTCTCATCCAGGACGGCGCCGGTATGACGGATGACCCCCGCGAGGCTCGGGATCTCTGCCGGGGTTCGGACATGGCTCGCGAACAACATCGCGGTTCGACCCGGGGATCGGACCGACAGGACGGACGCGACGATTCGATTGCCGTCATCCAAGCGAGCGAACAGGTCGTCGAGACTGATACCCATCGAGGCACTGGAGTCGAGGAATCGTCGGGCATGATCCGGGTCGCCCCGGCCATCCGCATCAACCAGCCGCTGGATCGCCTCCAGACGGCGATCCTCACCCACACGGATGATCGGGCCGAGATCATCGGGAGGGAGAGGCAACCGCTCGGGATGGGAAGACGAAACTGTCATTGGTCAGAGAATTGGCCCCGGGCTCGATGACACATTAGAATGCCTGGCTCGCTGTTTGTGGAGACCCATGGTGAAACGACATCACTTCCTTCGTCTGTTCGTGCTCGCGGCCGCCACCATCGTTGGAGGCGCGATCGCGGATTCCGCCTGGGCCCGCGAGGTCATCAAACCGTCTTCCCGGCCGCTCCGGTGGGAATTGGACTTTGAGCCGGGCGATCTGAGGCTCTTCGTCGACCAGAGCGACGGCTCCACCTATCTGTACTTCACCTACAAGGTGACGAACAATACGGGTCAGGACCGCACCTGGGCACCATCCTTCATCCTGTACACCGATACCGGCGAGATCATGAAGTCGGGTGAAGGCGTCCCGGGCCGCTTGAACGGGGAACTTATTGATCTTCTTGGAAATGAGTTCCTCGAGCCCCAGTTCAAGATCATCGGCGATCTCTTCCAGGGCGAAGGCATGGCCCGCGAGGGCATCGTGGTCTGGCCAATCCGGGATATCACCATCAACGAGTTGAAGCTGTTCGTCGCTGGCGTGAGTGGCGAGACTGCCCGAACGGTCCATCCGGTCACCAAGGCACCGATCATCCTTCGCAAGACGATGCAGCGAAATTACATCCTCCGCGGCAATGCCCTTGCCCGAGGCTCGAAACCGGCAGAACTCGTCAGCACCACTTGGGTCATGCGGTAGCTTCTGCTATAGTGCTCGGCTCGCCCGGGACAGGCCCCGGGCTCAGGTTCGTCAGGAAGGATCAGTGCGATGGCTCATAAAAAGGGACAGGGCTCGACCCGCAACGGACGCGATTCCAACCCGCAGTTCCGCGGCATCAAGCTCTATGGCGGTGAGCAGGCCAAGACCGGCTCCATCATCGTTCGTCAGTGCGGCACCAAATTCAAAGCCGGCTACCTCGTCGCGCGTGGTCGTGATGACACCCTCTTCGCGCTCGCACCGGGTGAAGTCCGCTTCCGCGGCCGCTTCATTGACATCATCCCTGCCGATCCCGAGATGCCGCGCTATCACGCCGTCGAAAAAACGGCCTGATCGACGCACCATCGATTGATACACGCGGGACGTCGACTCGACGTCCCGTTTCTCGTTAAGCGTTGATCGTTCTCCGTTTTTCGCATCCCGAATCCCAAATCCCGAATCCCTCTCCTCATGCTCGTAGACTCTGCCACAATCTTCGTTCGGTCCGGCAAGGGCGGCGATGGCTGCATGAGCTTTCGTCGTGAGAAGTTCGTCCCGAAAGGCGGACCCGACGGCGGGAATGGTGGCAAGGGTGGCGATGTCATTCTCGTGGGCGATCAACATCTGAACTCGCTGTTGAAGCTCACGCACAAGCCGCATAAGCGCGCGACCGGCGGCCGACAGGGTGAAGGCAAACAGAAGCACGGCGCTGACGGGGATGACCTGGTTGTCCTCGTGCCGCTCGGCACACTCGTCTTCAATGAAGAGACCGGCGAACGCATCGCCGATGTCTCGGACGTTGGTCAGCGCGTCGTGGTCGCACGCGGTGGAAAAGGTGGACTCGGCAACGAACACTTCAAATCCGCGACCAACCAGGCGCCGCGCGAGTGGACGCCCGGCGAACCGTATGAAGAGCTCACGCTCCGTCTCGAGCTCAAGCTGATCGCGGATATCGGATTCGTCGGCAAACCGAACGCGGGAAAGTCCACGATGCTTCGCGCGATTAGTCAGGCGACACCAAAAGTCGCCGACTATCCGTTCACGACGCTGAACCCACACCTTGGCATCGCGGAACTGCCGGGCGATCGTCGGCTGATCATGGCTGACATTCCGGGCCTGATCGAAGGCGCGGCAGATGGTGCCGGTCTCGGTCACGATTTCCTTCGGCATGTCGAGCGCACATCCGTGCTCGTGCACGTTCTTGATTCCATGCCTATCGATGGTTCCGATCCGGTCGGAAACTACGAGGCGATCCGCGCCGAGTTGCATGCGTACTCAGCCGAGCTGGCGGAGAAGCATGAGATCATCGTTTTGAACAAGCTCGATCTGATCCCCGAAGCGGAGCGCGATGCCATGGCGAACCGGGTCGGTGGACGACTTGGCATGCGAGGAGATGAATGTCCATTGATGGTCAGCGGGGTGACCGGCATGGGGGTTGAGGACTTGCTCGAGGCGTGCTGGAACGCGATCCACGGCGAGGTCCAGCCTGAAGGTTGGTCCCGGGCAGGGGCCTAATCCTCATTAATTTCGGTGTTCTCTGCATCGCGCCGTCATCGTGGGCGTATGATGCACGTAGTGAAATTGACATGGCATTGTCAACTTGCGGTCGCCCTTCTGGTGTTCATTGGCACTGGTTCAGCGCGCATGCTGCACCTCGCGGTGGGGCACTGTGATGGCCACTGCCAATCGCAGGCCGTCATCCAAGCAGTTTCATCATGTTGCCCAGGTTCACACGCGCACACGAACGCAGCTGACGAAAGCTCGTGTGCAGATCATGGTCACGACCATGAGTCCAACGACGACACTGAGACGCCGCACGATCAACACCACGATTGCGACACGTGCGACATGCTTGCCGGTCTGCTGGCGAGCATCACGTCGACGGGACCGCCGGTGGCTGCGGTCCATACTCCCGCCCACCCAGTCATGCCGACCTCGGTCATGGCGATTCGATACGAGGCCGACTCGATCACGAGTCGCGGCCCGCCCATCACTGTCTGATTCCATCCCGCAAACGTTTGCGCATCACGTCGACCCTCGGGTCGCGTGTGCATCGTTGTGATTCAGACAGGATTGTTTCATGCAACATCGAAGAGCGTTCACATTCGTGGAGTTGATGGTCGTCATCGCGGTGATCGCGGTGCTGGTCAGCTTGCTGGTTCCGGCGACCCAGGGTGTGGTCCGTCGCAGTCGAGTGTCCAAAGACATCAACAACATGCGTCAACTGCTCGTTGCTCACACGTCGTATATGAATACGCACCGTGGCGCAATCATCGACGTTGGTCTCGCCCATGGCGGGACGACCGCGAATGAAGATGTCGCTTGGATCAATACGCTCGAGTCGTTCTACGACAACGAACTGGTGGTTCGATCTCCGCTTGACGAAAGCCCGCATTGGGCGTCCGACAAGGGTGGTCAGAACGTGCCGGTGCCGGGAACGATCGACACCTTCCGTCGAACCAGCTACGGCTGTAACAACTTCCTGACGTCATACAATCCGTCGTACTCCGTGACTGGAGATCCGGCGGACCTGTACGATCGACGGACGAAGGTGAAGCAGCCGTCTACAACGGTGCACTTCCTGCACATGGCCCAGACCGGCGACTTTGCTGGCGCAGATCATGTGCACGTCGAGAACTGGTCACAACCGTTCGGCAACGTCGCTCTGGCTCAGGCACCGATCCGCGCATATGAAGAGTGCGAGGTCAACGCGGTGCGCGGCAAGGACGTGAATCGAGCGCAGATTGCGGCCGGAACGATCTCGATCGAAGACGCGAGTGTGCTCTGGGATGGAATCTCCAACTACGGGTTCTTCGATGGTCACGTGGAGTCGCTGAGTTTCAGCGAGGTCTTCGTGGACTTCGAGAACAATAAGTTCGACCCTGCCAAGTCGTTCCGTTCGTTCGCACAATCGCGGAACGATGAAGGCTGAGTCGCCCCGTTTCCTCTTGGTTACGAATTCATACAAGGAATGACCGCATGCGTTCTCACGCCCTGCGCACCGTTTGCGCACTTGTCACGCTCTCGTGTCTGACTCACGTTGCGACGGCCCAGCATGCCGGCGACATTTATGTCGAGGATCATGATGGCGTTCTCCGCACCGGTGCGGTCAATCAGGACCAGAGTCTTGATGTCCCGCTCGCAGTTTTCGCGGCGACGTTCAATGCCGGTGGTTTTACATCGAATCCTGGATACGACACGGTGCCACCGATGTTTGAGGTGGGCACGCGTATCGGCTTGAACTTCCGCGGCCCGCTTTTGGTCTGGACGGGATGTGGGTTCGAGCCGGCCGAAGATGAGTTTCTTCGTCTGAGCTTCTTTACGGCGTTTGCGGATTCAACCGACGGCTTCCAGTCGGGCTTTGATCTTGCGGTCGAGTCCAACGGAGGCTGGCATAAGCATTACACCTACAGCTTGCAACACCCTTCAAGCACGCCGGCCACCGGCATCTACGCGATGGAGTGGGAGCTCTATAGCACAGATCCGGACCTGGCCACGTCTGAGCCCTTCTGGCATGTGTACAACTTCGGCGATTCGTTCGCAAACCACGACCAGGCAGTGGCGTGGGCGGTGGCGAACTTCGGAGTGACCCCACCGTGCCCAGCCGACATCGCACCGGAGAATCCGGACGGTTCGGTTGGGAACGGCATCATCAATATTGACGACCTGCTTCGTGTGATCAACGAGTTCGGTCAGACAGATTCTCCCGCCGACGCATCGCCTGACAATTGTGACGGCACGTTCGGCAACGGTGCCGTCAACATCGACGACATCCTCTTCATCATCAATAGTTTCGGAATGTCGTGCGACGCGTGAGCGTGGCACATCTTTAGGAGGTTGGATCAATGAAGAATCTTTTGATTGGTTTCGCAGTCGTGGCGACTGCCACGACGCTCAGCTTCGCAAGCCCTTTCGGGGCTGAGGAAGAAGAAGAGCATTTTGACGCGTGGTTCCGCAACGTTGACGGCAAGGTCGTCACCGGCTCCCGCTTCGAAGATCTCTCGTTCCGCAGTCTGAACGAACGTGTGTTCGGCGCTGAAATGGGCGAGGATCCGCTGTTCCCGTTCTCTGCCGATGAACCTGGTTTCCAGTCATTCGGAGACGATCAGGGTTTCGGTAACAACTGGGATCCGTTCACGGTGTTCACGTTCAACATCACGCGAACGCTTCAGGTGTGGAATGGCTCCGGTTTCGATGACGCCGACGAAACGATGAACATGTCGTTTGAAGGCGACAGTGTCGATTCCGGCATTGGTCAGGTCGGTGGCTTCACCTTTGGTGGTAGCCCGTCCGGTACGCTCCATGATCACTTCGAACTGACGCTCAACGGCGCCGGTGGTGATCCGGATAACGGTGTGTACCTGCTGGGGCTTTCCGTCGGTGTTGACGGCGACGCCAGCAGTTTCTCTGAAGAATTCTTCTTC
>JBCCFX010000110.1:0-13065 GCA_039029515.1 Planctomycetota bacterium | reverse complement strand
GGATCCCATTGGCCGAAATCATCGCGGAACGAATAGATGCGTTCCTTGGCTCGCGCTTTCTCTTCATCTCGTCGTGCGCCGCCGAACAATGCATCGAACTTGAACTCTTCGATCGCTTCGAGCAGCGTGGGGATCTGAGCGCGATTGCGTGAGCGCATCGGTCCGGGATCCTCAACCGCGCGGCCGGCTGCAATCAGGTCTTCGACCTTGCGCACGATCAGTTCTTCGCCGAGTTCCTCGACCAGTTTGTCGCGAAACGCAAGTGCTTCCGGGAAGTTGTGCCCGGTGTCGATGTGCAGCAGCGGGAATGGGAATCGGGCAGGTCGAAACGCCTTCTCGGCGAGGCGGACCATCACGATCGAATCCTTGCCGCCACTGAACATCAGCGCCGGTCGTTCAAATTCCGCCGCCACCTCACGCATGATGTGAATCGATTCCGCCTCGAGCGTGGCGAGATGCGTGAGGTTGTATTGACTGCCTGTCGTCAGCATCGCGTTGCACCCGCTCCTCGACTGTGCGATGACATCATCGCGCCGTCCGGCGAGTATAGCACTCGCCTCCAACCCCCGGCCGCCTCCACGCGGTGTTGACGCGTGGCGATCCCGCCGTGCGTCCGCTAGGATCGTCCGCATGTCCGAGCCCCGTGCAACCAACATCGTCTGGCACGAAGGCACCGTCACGCGGGCCGACCGTCGTCGACTCCTCGCCCAGACCGGCGCCACGCTCTGGCTCACCGGACTGTCCGGCTCCGGCAAGAGCACTGTCGCCGATGCCCTCGAACGCACGTTGATCGATCGCGGACACTGCGCTTATCGGCTTGACGGTGACAACATTCGACACGGTCTCAATCGGAATCTCGGATTTTCCGCCGAAGATCGCAGTGAGAACATTCGTCGCATCGGTGAGGTCGCTCGACTCTTCACCGAGGCCGCGATCTTCACCATTGCCAGCTTTATCAGCCCATACCGCAGCGACCGAGAACTCGTGCGCACCATGCATATGGACGCCGATCTGCCGTTCCTGGAAATCCATGTCGATGTCCCGCTCGACGTCGCTGAACAGCGCGATCCGAAGGGACTGTACGCCAAAGCGCGAGCGGGGGAGATCAAAGGATTCACCGGCATTGACGATCCGTACGAACCGCCAACCGCGCCGGACCTTCACCTGCCGACGAATCAGCTTGATGTTGCCGCTTCCGTTGGTCGCATCGTGCAATTGCTGCTCGATCGCGGACTGTTGTCACCACCGACTACTTCCGCTCCCGCACCAAAGGCTTAGGCCCGAATGCGCTGCTGAACGGCGACCACAATGACATGTCCTGACCAAGCTCGTCCAATGTGAACGTTGCGACACTACCGTCGATGCGCACGACCGGCACCATCGTTCCCCAACGTACCACCGGCACGCCGCCACCATTGACATAGGCATCACCGCGATCGGCAACCGACACGCCGGTTGGTGCATTGTCATCGGCGACCCACTGCTGGTTCTGCCATTCGATGCGCCGATCAGCGCTTCCGCGGACCGGTACGGTGAACGGCGGACGAAGTTCCGGATAGCCGAACTCGACATCGCCGACCATGAAGGATGGCGCATCGGCCGATGCATCCGCATAGGCATGATGCTGGGTCGGCGCGAAGACGATCACACGCGATGGATTGCGAACATGCGAGAGTCGTGTCGCGGCGATGCGCGTCGCGCCGGCGTTCACCCACGGATTCAGTGCCTTGGTGTCGTCGTCGCCGTGATATGAATCGCCGCCGAGGAAGACGGAGTTCATACCGATCGATGGCATGTGCGCGAGGCCGAGTTCGCCCGCGGACTCATCCCGTGTGATCGGCCCGAGAATTCGGTTCCCGTTCGCATCCGGCTTCAGTTCGTGTTCGATACGCGATCGAACGGACCGGCTGCGGTAATCCGCAAGGAAGACGTCCGGGTCGTAGTTGACATAGCTGGCCAGGCGCCAGACGTACGCACTGGAGTCGCAGATGCCGCTCACCGTACCGCACGCGCTGACCGATGTGCCATCGCTCAGGCGGGCGTGAAGACCAAGTGCTTCGCTCGTCGTCTTATCGGTGAATCCCGGCAAGAGATGGCCGCGATGATTCGCGGTGTAGCTCGTATAGCCGGTTGCAAGCTGGCGCAGCGCATTCGACGTGGACATCCTCGAGCCGAGCCGATGCGCGCCGGTCGTGGCGATGAACGTCACGCTCGCGAGAATGCCAAGCAAGGCGATGACGACCATAAGTTCAACGAGCGAGAATCCGCGGGCGAAATGCTGAGGGCGCACGTACACACGTGTCATGGTGTGCCTCCTTGAGTTTGGAATGAATCGGCGTACATGCCGCATCACTCCCTGTGCTCCCGTCCGTCCGTTGGCGATGGATCAACCGCCGCCGAATACACGAACATCGTCGTAACCTTCGACAACCTTCGGATTGCCAGTGTTCGCGTCATTGATGATGTTGGTCACCGGCATGTCCCTTGTGCCGGGGCCGTCGGTGACAGCGAAGTAGACGCCATCCGTGCCCGCTGAGAGCAGGACGAAGCTACCGCGCGCCGTGCCGCCTTGCGGGTCATCCGGATCGCCGAATGCGGCGTTCCGAATGATCTGCGCCAGCGTATCGGTCGCCTCTTCACCGCCGTGGAAAATTGAGTACTCGATTGCACCCATATCGTTGACCTGCGGCTTGCCGAGATCGCCCAATTCCTTGTTGGAGACATAGACGTCGATGGCGCCGAGCAGGAACTGTGGGCGCGCGGTCGGATCCTCACCGACCAGTGGGCCAGATGGACTGAAGCGACGCAGGTAGATGATCGGCTGGCCCCAGGCATCGACCAGATCCGGCACCTCAAGCTTGCCCGCATCCGCAGGCGGTGCATTGGGATTCAGCGTGCCACCGAGGTTCATGAAATCATCCTGCTTGGTCAGCACTCGGACGACCGTGTCATCGACGGACAGATACGAACCGTACTGTTTGCCGTTGATCACCGGACCTTCGCCGAATCGTTCCGGGTTGAATGCAAGGCGCCAGCCGGAACCGGGGAATGTGACTTCCTTGGTTTCCGTGAGCGCGACGAACGCGTCGTATTCCGCCTTTTCGCGCTGACGGAAGATCGGGTGGAATGCACGAGCACCGCCGAGCAGGTCCAGCAGCGCGTTCTGTGTCGTGGTCAGTTGCGGTTCAGCGGAGAGCGCATCGTCCGGGATGATGCCCGGAAAGCGGTCATGTTCGAGTTTGAACTCTTCGCACGCATTGGCAAACGCCTGCATCGTCGACAGCGTCTTGGTGCGCTTGGCCGAGTCCTGAGCACCGCGCAGTGCCACGAGCAGCAGGCCGACGAGCGCGACGATGATCGCGATCACCACCAGCAATTCAACCAATGAGAACGCACGATGGCGTCCCCGGGCGCTGGCCACGGAAGTCTTCACAGTTGATTCCAGAACACGATTCATGAGCGTCGTCCCCATATGCCCGCGCGAACGCGCTGGCGTGCGGTGCCTGTTGTGCGGCCCGCCACGCTCATCCACTCCGTCCATCACTATACGGGCGGTCCGCCGAGAGCGCCGCACCGAACTCCTGATTTTCCGGATCATCCGGTCGGAATTCGTTCGGGCGATCAGCCCACATCGGTCGGAAGATGATGCAGATGAGCGAGATACGGCGGCAAATACCGCTCGATGAACAGGTCGACCGCCGAGACCGTCGCCGCGTGATTCACGCCCCAGATGCACGCGGTCGTATCGATGTACTCCGGGTCGAGCTGCACGCGCATGACCTCTTCCATCACGAATGCGGTTGGAAGTTTGCTCGCGTGAAATGCCGTCGCGGCGTTTGAGGACGGCTCGCCGACACACAACGCGGGCTCCATCATCAGGTCGGTCGTGTTCAGGTACCAGAGATCGGTCAGCACCGCCGGGGTGCGTCGCGACCCATCATCGATGCCCGCTTCGAGATGGTCGTCCTGCCAGCGCAGAATCGCTTCGCGCAGCCGATAACCGAGCGGACGATCCTCCATCTCACACGTCAGCGACGCGCCGACCACGATCAGCAGCGGGTTGTTCACCGGTTCATTCGTCACATCGGACATCGGTCGGGCCTCATCGGGGATACGCGTAGCATAACCGGATTGATCGGACCGAGAATCGTGAAGCCGCATTGACGTTGCACGCCGGTCTGTCCGATCTGTTCAGCATGCGAATTCGCACGCCCCAGAACGTGAACGCTCGTGGCTTCAGCTTCATCGAGCTCATGATTGTCATTGCGATGCTCGCGATCCTTGCGGCCATTGTCTACCCGAAGTTCGTCAACGCCACAGACGATGCGCGACTGAGTGCCACGAAGGCGCAGCTTCGCACCGTCCGCGCAGCCATCGAACGGTACAAGAGCGATCATGGTGTCGATCCGACGATGACGAATTGGAATGCGCTGGTGACCAACGACTACCTCAAGATCGATGCCGCCAATCCATCCAACGGCCTGACGGCGATCTCGGGGAGCGCTGGTGCGAACATCGGCTGGGTATGGCGCCAGAAGAGTGTGTCGGACACCAGCATGGATATCTTCGCGACATCGGTGAACCCGGCTGTGGAATTTACCGAGTAGCCATGCGTCGCGACAACTGAATGAATTCCGGATCAGTCTCTGATCACAACGACAACGGACCGCCCGGTTGGGCGGTCCGTTGTATACGTGAGCGTGGGATTGAGCATTGCGTTCGTGAGCAACGAACGCGAGGCAGGAGGAGGAGGCTCAACCCTTCGGAAGGATCACGGTGTCAATGACGTGGATGACGCCATTGGAAGTCTCGATGTCCGTGGCGATGATGTTCGCGTTATTCACGGTCAGGCGACCGTTTTCGATGCCGATCATCACCTTCTGGCCCAGCGCGGTGCCGGCACGCTCCGCCATGACGGCGTCACGAGCGAACACACGACCCGGGATGACGTGGTACTTGAGCACGTCTGCGAGCTTCTGCTTGTTCTCAGGCTTCAGCAGTTCGTTGATCGTGTCGTTGCCGAGCTTCGCGAACGCTTCATCAGTCGGAGCGAACACGGTGAACGGACCTTCCGACGCGAGGACGTCTGCAAGACCAGCAGCCTGGGCAGCGGCGAGCAGGGTGTTGAACGAACCGGCTTCTGATGCCGCATCAACGATGTTCTTCGTTTCCGGCATGATCACGCTATCGATCACGTGAATGACGCCGTTCGTGCAGAAGATGTCTGTGGCAACGACGTTGGCACCGTCGATCATCACGCCGCCGTTGGCGAGGGTGATGTCAACGCGCTGGCCGCCGAGGGTCGTGGCGTTCGAGAGCTCGACGACGTCAGCTGCCGCGACGCGACCGGGGACGACGTGGTAGGTCAGGATCTGGGTGAGCAGGTCCTTATTCTCCGGCTTCACGAGTTCCGCGATCGTGTCGTTGCCAAGCTTGGCGAACGCTTCGTCGGACGGCGCAAACACGGTGAACGGACCTTCGCCCGACAGTGCGTCAACAAGGCCTGCGGCCTGGACGGCGGCGACGAGCGTGTTGAAGGAACCGGCGCTGACCGCGGTCTCAACGATGTTCTTGCGTGCAGCGTTGTTGGCGAGCGTCGCGGTCTGCGAAGCCTGGCACTGGTTCTTGGAGCTGGCGTTGTAATTCTTGGAGCCACAGTCGCCTGCATTCGCGGTGGAAAGCAGCAGGGCGGACGTGGCGAGCGCACCGATAGACAGCATGAACTTCATCATGATTCTCCAGATTGATTCATGAGGTGGTTACGCCTGGGTCCTGCTACACGGTGCAGCGGTCAGGCATGTTGGGTTACGGAAGACGGTTTCGACCTCTGCCGAAACTTGGATTCACCACCCGGCGGAAAACTCACGTTCAATGCTTGCTTTTTGCGCGAAGCTCAAGACGCATCGATGGCGGTAGAGGGATTCGCGATTCGGGGTTCAGCATTCGGCTTCCGGCCAACAGCTAATGGCCAAAAGCCATCTTACAACGCTGCCAACCGCTGCGCGGTGTCGTGCTCGATCAGTTCATCCAGCATCGGCTGCAACCGGCCCTGCATCATCTCGCCCAGGTTGAATGAGGAACCAACGCGGTGATCGACCACCATGTTGTCCTTGTACCGATACGTGCGGATCTTCTCTGATCGCGCGCCGGAGCCGATCATGCTCGCTCGCGCTTCGGCGCGTTCGGCATCACGCTCCGCTTTCTGGCGCTCAAACAACCGAGCCCGCAGCAATCGCCAGGCTTTCTCGCGGTTCTGTGCCTGGCTCTTCGTTTCCTGCATGCGCACTTCGATGCCGGTCGGCTCGTGAATGAGATGCACCGCCGTCGCCACCTTGTTCACGTTCTGACCGCCCGGTCCCTGCGCCGTGGTAATCATCTCTTTGACGTCGCTCGCATCGAGTTCGACCTCGACATCTTCCGGCTCGGGCAGCACCGCGACCGTCGCCGTCGACGTGTGAATGCGCCCTTGCGCTTCGGTCGCCGGCACACGCTTCACCTGGTGCGTTCCGCCTTCGTAGCCGAGGTTCGCCCATACGCCGTCACCTTCGATCTGGATCACGACGGACTTGAATCCGCCCATATCCGACGGTGAGGCATCGAGCGTTTCGAGCGTCCAGCCTCGGTCAGCCGCGTAGCGCGTGTACATCTCGAGAAGATCGCCCGCCCAGATGCCGGCTTCATCGCCGCCGACGCCCGCGCGAATCTCCACGATGATCGAGCCGACGGATTGGTCATCGGCCGTCACGAGTCGTTTCTGAATCGTCTCGAGGAGTTCGGTGGCGGCATCGCGTCGAGCCGGCAATTCGGTTTTCGCCATGGCAACGAGTTCTTCATCGCTGCCGTCGGTGAGAATTTCCTCGTACTCTTCGATCTCCGACTGGGTGCTCAGGTACGCGTTGTATTGCTCGACGATCGGCGACAGGGCCGCGCGCTTGATTTCGAGCGTGCGCACCTGCCGGTGATCGTTGTAGACATCGGGATCGAGCAACTGCTGCTGCAGGTCGGCGTACTGCTGTGCGAGTTCATCGAGCTTGGCGATCAGGTTGGGGGAGACATCGGCCACGCGAAGATTCTAAGGAATGCCGTTGTCCGTTTGTCGTTGACCGTTGTTCGAATTGGGAGAACGTAGGGCGGGTTCCCCGAACCCGCCGCTGATCGACGCATGGCGTGCGGACCGTCAATACGATTCATGCCAACAGCCAACAGCCAACAGCCAACAGCCAACAGCCAACACCCACAACCCATCACTCCCTTTTCCTTCTCTGGCCAAAAGCCAACAGCCAACAGCCAATAGCGAGCCCGCCTGGGCCCGGCACCGGATTCACAGTCACCGAGTCGATCGTGCCATTCAGTTCAAACGGATCACCGACATCGCCATTGAATAGCGCGGTGATGCGTTCGAGTGAGAACGAGGTGTCATCAAAGTCATCGAGGCTCAGGTCCATCGGCAGCGTGTCATCATCGAAGATCGACTCGGTGGAATCACGTAGACCGAGTGACAGTCGCCAGATCGCGCCGGTGTTGCCATCGTTGTACTCGCCGGAGACGGAGAACTGGTGCAGCGACGATGTGGAGAAGATCCAGATGGTCCGGTCAGTCCAGCCGGTGTCGGTCAGGCTGCCGATCGTGAGTGACAGTGATTCCAATCGTCGCCGGGAGATGTTGGGATTGGAGTTCTCGTCTTCGGCGTCCATGTCGATGATCGCCGACACCGTCCAGCGGTCGTCAACTGTGACGCCCGACCACATGCCAGCGCCGGCCCCTTCGAAGTCGGTGACCTGACCTGAGAACGCGTATTCGACCAGCCCGGCATCAGCGGGGGATGTCGACAGACCGAACGCGGCAGCGATCGCCGCAACGAGTGCGATGGTGTTTCGCATGGAGTCTCTCCTCTTCTCTGCCCCGGCGTGCCTGATGGTAAAGGAGAGATGGACGGGGACGCAAGGAGAAAAGGGTGGCCGCTGTCAGCGATCAGCTCTCAGCCGTCAGTGGGGGGCGATGGGCTGTGGGCTATGGGCTATGCGTTGTGGGCTTTTGGCTTTTGGCTATGGGCTGTTGGCCAGAGAAGGAGAGGACGTGATGGGCGAGCAGTTGTGGGTTGTGGGTCATGGGTTCTGAGTCAGAATCGAATCCCGAATCACTCATGGCTTTTGGCTATTGGCCGTTGGCTCTTGGCAGGAATGAGGACGCCGCTTCATTGGCGATGAGTCGCCAGTCGCCAGTCGCGAGTCGCTTCTGCTCCCTCTTCTCTCTTCCCTTTTCCCTTCTCCCTTTTTCCTTCCGCCCCAACAAACAACCGCTCCTATCGGAGCGGCTGGTCAATCTCATTCGAATGCCGAATCCCAAACCCTGAATCCCGGCTCTTACTTCTTCTTCTTGTTCTTGAAGTAGTCGCCTTTGAACTTGTTCTGGAACTTCTCGACGCGGCCGGCGGTGTCGACGAACGACTTCTTGTCGGTGAAGAACGGGTGCGAGCCCGACCAGATTTCCACGTTCATTTCCGGGACGGTGGCGCCGACGGTCATGACGTGCTCACCACGGAAGATGACCTTGCATTCGTGGTATTCCGGATGGATGTCCTTCTTCATGGCGAGGCTCCTGCGGCGTCGAGTCGTCGATGCGGGTTCAAGGGTCAAAGTCGAGGTCCGCGGGGTGCGGATGAGTGGTTCTCGGACGCGGCCGATGGGGGCCGTGAATCGAGCCGGGTAGGATACCCTGAATTCCGTGGGGAGCAAGGGGAGGACGGCTTGACCGTGGCGTGAAGACGGATATCTTGTCCAATTCGGGTCTGCCGAGGCAGGCCAGACAATCGATCCCCTGTAGCTCAATTGGTAGAGCGAGCGGCTGTTAACCGCTAGGTTGCTGGTTCGAGTCCAGCCGGGGGAGCTTTCTTCGCCGGCGAGCTGGTCCTCTGGATCGGCTCGCGGTCGTTTTGAGGGTCACGCCTCAGCCATCGATCTGAAGGGAATCAGATGATGGCGACGAATGGCGCGTATTGCGTCTACATCCTGGAGAATCGAGCCGGCCGCTTCTATCTAGGCTCGACCAATGACATTGCACGGCGGGTCGTCGAGCACAACTCGCCCGACGAGATGGGGCGGCGCTTTACGTCCAAGCATGGTCCGTGGAGTTTGGTGTGGTGGGAGTGCCATCCGTCTCGGTCGGCTGCGATGCGGCGTGAGCAGCAGATCAAACAGATGAAGTCCGCGCGATGGATTCGACGGGGACTCTTGGGTCGTGAAGAGGGCCAATGGTAGAGTGAGTCCCGACAGGTCGGGATAAACCGCTAGGTTGCTGGGAAGCCTGTCCGCCTTTGGCGGGAGTCCAGCCGGGGGAGCTTTCGATGACCGCCCCGGCTTTGCGTCAGGGCGTTGTCGTAGTCTCCCGTAGGGCGGCTTCCCCGAAGCCGCCGTCTTCGAGTCCCGTAGACCGGGTTCTGCTGAACCCGGCGTCTTTGGGCGGGCTTGCTCGACCGTGCTGGCATCAACGCAACAGATGCGACCGCGAGGATGCTGAAGCAAGTGACCCAATCGTCGGTTCGCGCAGGGCATACCGGCGAAGCGGATTATTGCGAGATGACGGGGGCATGATGTTCGGCTTGACCATACGTGAATTCGACGAGCGTGGCGTTCTATCCATTGAGCTGCGCGATATCTTGCAGCTTCTTGGTCGTGACGCCGAACAGAGCATCTGGCGCATCGAAGGCGTCGAAGCGTTGGGCGAAAACGCAACACGCATTCACGATGTGTCACATCAGATCGGCACACTTGTTGGATCAGAGTTGGCGCGTGTGGCTTCAGGCCTGGATCAAATCGTGGATGGTACCTTCAGTGCATTCAAAGACGGCAACGATCAACCGTGGGTTGTGATCGCGGCCGTCGACAGCTCTGCGTACGATGTGATGACCGCCGAGTTGCACGTCATCTGGGCACTCAAAAGAGCGTTCGAATCGGCTGAGTTCATTCCGGGTATGGAACCGTCTTCAGTCGATTAGTCCCGTAGGCCGGGTTCTGCTGAACCCGGCGTCGTTGAGCGGGGTGGATCGTTCATGCTGGGCCGCAGCACCCTCATACACTGATCGTTATGGACGAGTCCGATTTCGTAGTCGTCGTGGTCAAGCACCGAAAGTCGTTTCGGTGGTTTCGTAGTGAACGAGAACTGTGGGTCCTTGATCGACAGAAATGGACGCAGTCGTTCATTGCTGCCGGCTATGACGTTCCCCCTGACGACCACTCGGAACGGTTTGGGATTCCAATCGTCAACAGTGCGACGATCGATGAGTTTCTTCAGGCCATGACACCATTCGAAGTTGAGCCATCGGTTCTTACTGCTGCATTCGAGGAACGAATGGAATCCGCGACAAGTTGGTGGGACGCCGAAGATCTGTTTCCTGTTCTCTTCGTCGATGCTGATCGTCGACGTGTTTCGGCGTTCTATCCGCCGCCCAATCTCCCGCTCGAACAGTACGTTCCGAATGGCTGGAAGGGGCGATACGAAGACTTTGCGACCGAGGCGAAGGAAAGGCGGTTTCCGACGCGCGAGCGCTTCTGGTGCAAAGATGGCATTGATATGCTCGCCGTATTGAACGAGCGCGGTCGTGCGAATGAATGCTGATGATGGGTCTTCGTTGCTCGTTCACGCCGGGTCGCCGCGGCGACCCGGCCTACGAGAATCATAGTCGGACCGCGACGAGCGTTGGAGGCTAGCGGTGTTTGAATGGCTTGAACAGGAAATTGCAGCCATCAGGACGCCACGATTTCACGTGACGGACGGACCGGCGACCGCAAAGCTCCGACATAGTGTTATGCAGTCGACTCTCGCACTGCCTGAGTCGTATAAGGAATTCGTTCTCCGGTTTGGGAACACCAAGCTCTATCGCACAGCGCGAATGGGCTACGAGATTGGGGTCTTCGCCGGACCGAGGCCGGGACGACTTAATGATGGCACCGTCGCCTATGAAATTGGATTTCACGATGGGGCGCGAGTATTCGTCAAGCCGATCAATGGGCCTGCTGGCAGTGCCGTCTGGGAAGCCGAAAATGGCTCGCAAGAGCGAACCTATGCTGACTTCGGCGAGTGGCTTGAGAAGAGTTGCCGGCACGCTCGCGAGCAATACACTCCCGAGCAATGGTCAGAAAATGTGCGGGGACCGAAGCCGTTTACGCAAGAGGAGCAAGAGATACTCGCGGCCCGACGATCCATCTCGTGGAAGGTCATCGGCATCGACTCCGACGGCAACCATACGTTCCAGGTCAAGAACTCGAGTAACCGCATTCTGCCAGTGTTGACGATTGGCGTGCGTTCAACGGACGGTCGTCTCAACGGAGCAACTAAGCTGCGCATTCATCATGTTCGCCCGGGTCAGACGGCAAACGTGATTGCAGACTGCTACAAGGAGTTCAGACTGCCCGAAGAAGTCGAGGTCTTTGACTTGCCTGAGCCTGAGCCTCAGGATCGAGCGTACTTCGACGAATTGAGCACACAAACTGAGTAAACATGGCGGCTATGCGTCGTGAACAACGAGCCCAGTTGGCCGGCATCGCAGAACCCGGCATCTTTGAGCGGGGTTCTTCGTTCACGACGGCGTGCCGCGGCGACCCGCACGACAAAAACTCTGCGACGTACCTAATTCTTCTCGCTCATCAACCATCGCGTGTACTGCTCGGCGCCAGCGCGGTTCAAGTGGCTGTAGTCGAGGTAGTCTGCATCTGTTAGGCCGAGTTCGAACGGAGCTGACTCGATGAATTGAATGTCGTGTTCGGCCGCGAGCGAGCGCATGCGGCTTCGGAACGCGTCCAATACGCCCGGCGGATACTCGTGCTGCAGGATGGGCGCGATTGGAGCCTCCGCAAACACCAACTCGACCCCTGCCTCTTGAGCGAGCAAGATGATCGACTCAACGTTTGACCATTGTGCTTCGCTGAGCACGTAGACGCCATCGACCAGCAAGGCCTCAATGTAATTCGCTGCGCGCTCTTTGGTGAGCGGACGAGACACGAGCGAAACATGCGATCGCGTGTCATGCCAGCGCGACTGCTCGCCGCGGGTCGGGCGCGCGAACGCTCTGCCGGTGATGATGTCCATGGCAGAAGGCGCATGCGTCGCACGACATCGCCGCGCAATCACCACATCGCCGACGATTGTCGACATCTTCTTGCGATACCGGAGCAATCGAATGTTCCGATCAAGACTCCAGTGTGCCTTCCACGGCAATGTGCGCATGGCTGCTGCCAGATCAGTTTCTGCGAGCTGCAGCCAGTCATGCCAGGTCCAGAAGATCACTTCTTGTCGCCGCATGTCTCCGACCGGATCCAACAGTTGTCGTGCGGTGACACCATAGATGATGGTCTCCGGCGGACCTTCGCGAATGAGATTCCGTGCAATCGCCAGGCAATCATGAGCGCGGGCGTCCGGGCATGCGTAGTTGGCGACGTTGACGTCTCGTCCGTCATGCAACAGGACGTGGGACTTGACCTCTGGCGACATGATGGCTTCGCGCGCCCGGCTCGAACCGATGATGCAGATGTCGGCCGGCGCGATGTCCTGGACATAGTGGGCTGCGGATTCATACTCGACAATGCCTGTCGTATACGGAATCAGTGCATCCAATGGTGCAAACCGCAGGCTGACTTCGATCAGCGCAATCACTGCCAATGCGACAAGGAACGCCCACGGTGGGTTGTCACGAACGCCATGGAATTCGGCGGTGGAGTCAGAATTGGAAGTAGATGAATGCGCCGCCACTGAAATTTCCAAAGAGAATGAACGCGAGAATTCCTGCTACATACACGAGGACACGGAGCGCCATCGGAAGTCGCATGACAAACAAGAGATCACGTTTGTACCACTGTGTGATCTGAACAATTCCGAACAGCGCAAAACAGCTGACGAGGGTTGCAATGTGCATGCCGCTCCAGCCGGGGAGACGGATGCCTCCGCGAAGGATTGTGCCAAGCATATCGCCCACTTGTTCGACCGATTCTGCGCGAAACAGCAGCCAGCCGATACAGGTGAATTGGAAGAAGCACGCGGCACGGAACCAGAACCAGACGGCGTTTGACAATC
>JBCCFX010000109.1:0-13151 GCA_039029515.1 Planctomycetota bacterium | reverse complement strand
GTACGATTCGTGCGCCAAAAGCCAAAAGCCAAAAGCCAAAAGCCAAAAGCCAAAAGCCAAAAGCCAAAAGCCAAAAGCCAAAAGCCAAAAGCCAAAAGCCAAAAGCCAAAAGCCAAAAGCCAAAAGCCACAACCCGCGACCAATTGGCCGCGGGTTGCTCGTTGTTGCGTATTCGATTCAATCGTGCAGTCTTACTCGATCACGACCACGCCGGACCATGCGAGGCTGTTGGAGGCCGGCTCAACTGTGGCGTCGGTGTCGTCGCCTTCGATGAGATCCTGGAAGGGATCGTCAAGGAGGTCAACGCCGTCTTCGGTATCGAGCTCGAGGCGAGCACGATCTTCGTAGGTGTCACGGGTGGACTGCTGGGTCAGTGCCTGCAGTCGCGCTTCCTGTTCCGTACGGATACGGGCGAGCTGTGACTGGACTTCCTTGATGCTCGTGACCTGGCCGAACTTCTCGTACTTCTGCAGCGTCTGTTCCTGATCCTGCGTGAGCTCGATCAGACGTTCGTTGCGTTCGATGGCGGCGATTTCACGGTCAAGGGTGTCAAGCTGGGTCTGGAGCGTCGCGTACTCATCTTCAAGACGGTCCACGATGTCGGTCAGACGCTGGCGCTGTTCATCGAGGAACGTGGCCTGCTGTTTGCTGTGCTCGAGTCGGTCCTTGTAGACCTGGCGAACATCGTTGATGCGGTGGGCTTCGTGCAGTGCCTGGTCAACGTCGTAACGCACACCCTGATAACGGATCTGGACGGCACGCGGTGATTCCGCACGCTGCGTTTCGGCGCGAGTGACGAGGCGGCGAAGCTCTTCGAGATCGTTGCCGGTCATCGCGACGACGCGTGATGCGACTTCGATGTCGTGGTTGAACTCGGCGAGTTGCATGTCGACCTCGGTGATCTCACCGTGGACTTCGGCAATACGCTCGGGATAGGTTTCGGTCAGATCGGCGATCTGGGCGCGGAGCGCGGTCGGATCGTCAATGCACATACCAATGAACTGCTCTGCCTTGTTCTTGACGTGGCGGAGGCCCATTTCAGTTTCGGCCGGCTTGATGATGGCGAGTCCGGCAACCGCGACCCCGCCGATCAGACCCCAACGGAGAATGCTTCGTGAGATGCTCATGTGTGTTCCTTTCCTGTCGTCTGGCCACCCGGGGTGGCCGGGCGCGGTTGAGCTGGACGCCGTCGACCCCTCCGGCCGACGATGTGCTGTCTTTCGCGTCCGGCACCTTCTTGGGAAGGAACCGTGAGATTTTTCATGCTGACCGACTTGGTTTTGTCCGCGCGGGGCTCAATAGGGCCGCATCGCGTCGGGATGGGGGTGAAATCGGCCCTCAGATGGCTGATTCGGCCTCGTGAGGCGGGAAAGCGTCGCGAAATCCCGGTTTCGCGACATGAGCGGATCGTCCCGTTTCGTACAGTGAAGATGACGATTCGAGCCAGACCAGGGAAGTGGTACGGACAGGACTGTGAGACAGCCTGAAACCCGCGGCCGGTCGTCCCCAACAATCGGTGGCGTGATGAACACCATGACCACATCCTTTATCCGACGACTTCGCGACCGCGATGAATCCGCGTGGTTCGAGTTGTGGGAGATCTTCGGCCCGGTCCTTCGTGCGCAGCTCACGAAATGGGGCCGCGGTCACATCGGTGTGGAAACGGTGCGTGACCTCACGCAGGAGACGCTCGCAGCGCTCTCCGATTCGATTGAACGCTATGACCCCAGCCGAGGCGCGCGGTTCAGCACCTGGCTGCTCTCCATTGCCAAGCATGCGCTCGGCGACGAAATCGATCGTCGTATGGCGCTGAAGCGAGGCGGGGGAAAGAAGCCGGCGGAACTCGACGAACGGTTCATGGGTCAGGCCGCACTCGTCGCCGCCGACGAGGTGTATCAGCGCAATGTGTTCCAGGCGAAGGTGTATGCCGCCATTCGACGCGCGGAACGCGAAGCCGACTTCCTCCAGTTCCAGGTGTATCGCATGCGAATCTTCGATGCGATGCCCGGCAAGAGCGTGGCGGAACAACTTGGTCTGAGCGAACCCACCGTGAGTCGATATCTCCAGAAGATCCGCGCGATGCTTCGACGTCGCGTGGCGGAGGTCGTGGCGACCTACAGCTTCACGCCGGAGGAACAGGCCGAAATGGATCAGGCGGGACTGGGTGGAAACGACCCGATGTTCGACGATGCACTGTCAGACATCTACCACAGCCAGGAACAACTGATCCTTGATGATGAGGCCGCTTGCGCTCGGTAACGACGCGGGGTTTGGGAACGAGGGGCAGTGACGCCCGTCATTGAACGAAAGCAGAAACCATGGGACCGATCATCGCACTCTTTGGAATCATCGTCGCACTGCTCGCGGCGTGTTTCGCGGTCGTGTTCATTCTGGTCCCGGTGCTCAAGGGCACCGGCTGGCTCATCGTGAACTTCGGCCGTGGTGTCACCTGGCTGGTCGCGCACATCTTTGAATTCATTACCGGCATGATCGGTGACACGTTGCGCTTCATCGGTGCCGTCATTGCGTCCATCGTGCTCATTCCGATGGTACCGCTCAACGTCATCCTCGGGCGATGGAGCGCTGCGGGCCACTTCGCTCGCGCGGTGAAACGAGAAGCCTCGGTCGGCACGAACTGTCTCTATCGATTCTCGCTGCGACGACCGCTCAAGCTCGTCATGCTCCACGGCCTGCTCGAAGGCCTCGAACAGCGCGTGCCTGAAGCGATGGCCGGCGCACCGACGTCTGATCGTCCGAAGAAGCGCTCGGGTCAGTATCGCGGCTACAACATCGTCGGCTCGCTCAAGGGCGGCGGTTCCGGCGCCAAGCTGTACATCGCTGAACCTGATCCGGCGTATCACAAACGATCCATGCCCGATCTCGTCGTCATCAAGGCATTCGCGCTGCATGAAGGCTCGAGCCTGCCGCAGATCGTCCGCGAATCCCGTGCGCTGGAAGGCGCGAAGAAGATCGGCCTGGTGCTCGACCACGAGATGGATGAGCATCGATTCTTCTACGTCATGCCGTACCACCCGGGTGAACACCTTGGTGTCGCAACACGCCAGCTGCACGGCGAGACCGCGGGCCGTGGTCTGGAACCGAAGCAGTTCCAACTCGTCATGGGCTACATGCGCGATCTGCTCGCGACGCTCACCGCGTATCACGATGCCGGTCTCTGGCACAAGGACGTGAAGCCGGACAACATCATCATCGACGCCGGCGAGGCGCATCTCGTCGACCTCGGTCTCGTCACGCCGCTTCGTTCGGCGATGACGCTCACCACGCACGGCACGGAGTACTTCCGTGATCCGGAGATGGTTCGTCAGGCCCTTCGGGGGGTCAAGGTTCATCAGATCGACGGCACGAAGTTCGACGTCTACGCCGCTGGCGCAGTGTTGTACTTCATGCTCGAGAACACGTTCCCGGCGCACGGCGGACTCAGCCGCTTCTCCAAGAAGAGCCCGGAAGCGTTGCGTTGGATCGTTCGACGCGCGATGGCCGACTATCACCAGCGGTATGCATCGGCCGATGAGATGCTCGCCGATCTGCTCGTCGTGGCCGCATCCTCCGATGCATATGACGTCAAGCCAGTCGCACTGCCGTCGATGAACGGCGGCGCAGGCGCGGTTCCGGCCGCAACGCTGGTCAACAACGTGGAAGCGGTTGAAGAGGCACCGGCCGAGCCGGTCGTCGACGACGTCGCTGCCGCGCAGACACCGATGCCGCCCGCACCGGAGCCGCAGGGCCCGTTCGTGGCCGCCGCGGCGTCGGTTCCTGCAGGTCGCCCGCGAATCAAGGTCACCAACTGGTGGACCGGTGCGTACAAAGTGGAAGAACCCAAGGTCGCGGCGAACGCCGGCGCTCCGGCATCCTCGCCTGAGACCGAGCACTTCCGTCGACAGGCAGAGGAACTGCGTCAGCAGGCGTGGGCACTGCGCGAGCAGGTCAAGGACGGCACGGTCAGCGCCCGGGACGCCGCCCGATCGCAACTGAAGAACGTGCGTCACCGCGCCAAGGACGTCCGCAAGGGCGCGAAGCAGCGCATGGCCAAAGCGCGCGCCACGCGACGCAAAACACGAAACACCGTACCGATGTTCCTCGTCGGGTTCCTGTGCCTGCTCACGCTTGGTATCGGTGGCCTCGCCGCCGCGCTCGTGACGCTGGGTGATCGAATGAACAACGCGCAGGCGTACTTCGGTGGCGACGAGTTTGATTACGGTCAGACCGCGCGCATCCTCATCGGCAACGCCGAGACGACCATGCGTGATGGCAAGCCGGTGCTGCTCGTGAATCGCCATCCTGGCGCAATGCATCCGCAGGTGATCGACCAGGTCGCGACCATCATGGATGGCTTCGAAGACGACGGCTACGTCGTGATTCACCATGACTTCGAGGGTCGAGATGAAATCGCCACGACGTTCATGCAGTGGATTGACGAAGACGGCGCTGTGCAGGTCGACATGGAACTCGAGTCGCTGCTCGATGAATACAACCTGTACGGCTTGCTGGATGTCTATGCCGCCGGCAGCTACCGACAAGCGGAGCTGAATCCCGTCGATGGACGGATCATTCACGCGGAGCGCAGCGGTGCGGCGTCACGACGTTGGTTTGTTCCCGATGGTGCCATGCTCGAAGGCGCATATCTGCTGGTGAACGATCATCCGCGGAAACTCACCGAAGACACGTCGCGACAGATCGAGCAACTGCTTGTGGGACTCAAGTCGAGTGGCGTGGAACCGATTCAGGACATCGAGCGCGAAGTCGCGCTGCGTTCGTACATGCTGCCCGGTCAGGGTCTTGTCGAAGGTGACAAGAAGCTCGTCGAGAACATCCGAACGCTCAAGCTTGACGGTCTGATCTATATCTACAACGACAATCAGCATGACATGGAGAGCATTACGGTCCATGTCATCAATGCGGATGATCCTGAGCTGAAGTTCAACCTGCCGAACTCACGACAGACGTCGCTGGCAACGCAGCATGGTCAGGGCGCTACGTTCCTGCATGCATCGCAGAGCACGCCGAGCATCAGCGTGACCGTCAACGGTCGCGACTGCGAGAGTTTCGCCGAAGCAGCTCGCGAGGTCCGCGATCGCATGCGATCGTATTCCTGTAGTTCAAACTGACCTGCGTTACTCGCCGGCGGACGGATCGTCCTCGGCCTGAACGATGGTGGGGACGACGAGCGGTTCCGAACGAGTTTTCGGTGCCGCTCGTCCTGCATCAGGGCGAATGTCCTTCGTGTACGGGATCGGCCCGATGACGTAGGTGTCCTGATGGTGCAGGTAGTGATCGAGTTCGATGCCGGTGGCGTCTTCGGGAAGCTCTGCCACGTACGCGATGTCCACATCCATCATGTGCAACGAGATCGTGTCTGCATCGGGGTCGACGAGCACGGTGGTTCGCCTGGCTGCGACGATGATCGTGTCACCTTCGAGAATCAGGTTGAACAGTTCGCCGGTGAGATGGTCGGCTCGGCTCGCGGAGATTCGGAACGGACCGAGCATGCCGCCGTCGTCCACGCCGGGCGTTGTTGCCTGTGTCAGCGCGAGGTCAGCAATCTCGGTGCGCACTTCGCTGACCGTGGTCGACGCTGTGCCGGAGCGGAGCAACACGCCCACAAGAACGGCGGAAACGCCGGCCGCGCCGAGGGCGAGCATCAACGTGTGATTCGAGAGTCCGAAGCGAGGACGGGGCATCTCCAACGCTATCGGACCGATTGAACCCGGAGTTGAGGCGACCTCCGGACCATTCTCCAGGGATTCACATCGACGAACCGAGCCGGTCGTCGCAGCGTACGGACGCTAGACTCACCATGTCGGAGCCCTAACGGTCCCGACCCTGCCCAGGAGATTTCCGCGCCATGCAAATCCATCCCGGTCGACGACTTCGCGATCAGTTCGAACAGGGCACGGTCATGTGCCCAGGGGCATTCAACGCGCTCGTGGCCCGAGCCGTCGCCGCTGAAGGCTTTGATGCGTGCTATATCTCCGGCGGGGCGACAGCCAACGTCGCCGGCTATCCGGACATCGGCCTGATCACGCTCACCGAGATGACACGAACGATCCGTGAGATCGTCGATGCCTCTCGGTTGCCGGTCATCGTGGACGCGGACACCGGCTACGGCGAGGTCGAGTGCGTGATTCGCACGACCGTCGAGTACGAACGCGCGGGTGCCGCAGGCATGCATCTTGAAGATCAGGTGTTCCCGAAACGATGCGGACATCTGGACGGCAAGACGCTCATTTCCGTCGCGGACATGGTGGAGAAGGTCCGCGCGGCGGCAGCCCCTCGCCTCAGCAGCGACTTCATCCTGATCGCGCGCACGGACGCCGCATCGGTGTCCGGCATCGACGATGCGATTGCTCGCGCCAACGCATATCGCGAGGCGGGCGCCGACATGATCTTCCCCGAAGGACTGCGGACGGAAGCGGATTTCGCACGCTTCGCCGCCGAATCACCCGGCCTCCTGCTGGCGAACATGACGGAGTTCGGCAAGACGCCGGACATCTCCGCGGGTCGCTTCGAAGAGCTTGGATACGACCTTGTGATCTATCCATTGAGCATGATGCGTCTCGCGATGGGTCACGTGCATCGCGGCCTGCAGGTCCTCAAGGCGCAGGGCACGGTGCGTGATGTGCTGGATGAAATGCAGACACGAGCGGAGTTGTATGACCTGCTTGGGTATGTGCCGGGCGAGCAGTGGAATTTCGCGCATACGGATTCGAATCTTCATTCATCATGAGTGATGAGGGTTCCGCAACGACACAGGATTTCCTGCTGCAATTCGTGGCAGACCGCGATGTGGAGTGTCCGCGGTGCAGCTACAACCTCCGCGATCTTCAGCGACCGGTGTGTCCTGAATGCGAGGAAGCGCTGGTGCTGCGGGTCGGCGCTGAACGCCTCCTGTTGCTGCCGTACCTGATCACCATGGCACCGCACATGTTCTGCGCGATTCTGACGCTGATCGTGTTGTGTGTGGCGGTGGTCCTGGGGCCGCCTGCGAACGTATGGCAGATGTGGCTCTTCGGCGGATTCGCGGTGACGAGCGGGCTGGTCGGGATCTGGCTGCTCGAGCGACGCTGGCCGTTCATGCGGATGTCGGTCGCCGCGCAGCAGTTGGTTGCGATGTTAACCTGGGTGGTTCACGGTGCGATGATCGTGTTCTTCCTTGCGCTGTTGTGAGGCGAACAGGACCCCAATCCAGCGCCAAGGCGGCAAAAATCCGGGCCATTCGACCTACATTCACTTGCGTCACCGTCTGCGACCGGTATCGTGATAGCTGAGAGAAGGTGTCTTCGGACACTGTGAGAAGTTTGAGAGAGCATCGAGAAGAGAGTCTGCCGGTTCGCCGGCGGCGATAGAGAGAGATTCCATGTCTTCGCAGATTCGGCCCGGACTTCGGTCCAGTTGTGCCATCGTTGCCGTCCTTGTTGGCGGAATGGGTGTCGTGTCGCATGCCTCCGCGGGCATCGTGATTGATGACTTCACGCAGATCGGCACGCCTGATCCGTGGCCGGTCTTCACGACCGAACAGGGCACGACGAACATCAACGAAGGTCTTTTCAACGACGCGAATGTGATTGGCGGCGTTCGAGACACGTTCATCACCGGCGACGGATTTGACGCCGAAGGCCTCGACAGCATCTTCGTGGCGATCGCCCCGGACGTTGACAACGGTCTGCTCGACTTCGCGAGTTCCGTCGGCGCGGCGGGTTCGCTTGAGCTTGTGTACGGTTTCGGCGGCAACGATCTGAACGCCGATTTCTCGGGCGAAGCAGGTATTGAGATTCTGTTCGATGCCTTTGACTTCGCCAACGCATTCGAGCTCGGCATCATGGTCGAGCTGACGAGCAACGGTGATTCACAGTTTCTGACAGGTCAGTTGACGGAGAGTGGCGCGCAAACGGCGACGCTGCTGTTCGATTTCGAAGAAGGTGGTGTGTTTGACATCGCGGACGTCGATCGAATTTCGATCGAGTTCGATGGTGGCATCGGCACCGACTTCCGCATTGATGAGATTCGTACGGTCGTACCCTCACCCGCCGCCTGGCTGGTGTTGACCACGGGTGTGATTGCACGAAAACGACGGCGAAGGAACGATTGAGCGAAACGATTTTCGTTTTCGTTCGAAGAAGAAAGAACACCTGCGCAGTTGTTTCCGGGAGTTGCAGGAGAAGAAACATCGTCGCACGGACCGTCGACGATGGAGAAAGAAGAACGCGAGGGACTGCAGAGAAGATCGAGAGAAGCGTGCCGGTCGAGAGTTGAGAGGCTCGGCTGGCGAGAGAAAGAGAGAGATCACATGTCACACGCCCACCACAGAGGGAACTCGCATCGCATGGCGTTGTGGGGCGGCATGATTGCAACAGTGGCCGTGGCTACCACAACCCACGCCACCATTGTGATTGATGATTTCAGCAGTCGTATCGATGGCCCGTCGGTCTGGCCCAAGTTCGTTGACAGCGAAACCGCTTCGATGTCATCGGTTGAACTTGGCCAGTTTGACGTGCTGGGCGGTACTCGAAGCAGCACGCTCCGCGTGCAGTCGTTCGAGTCCGCTCTGGATCGCATTGACGCCATGATCGATCCGTTCACGGATGGTGGCGTCCTGGATTACAACAGTTCGGTGACCGGGAATGGCGCTTTGGACCTTGCGTACGGAACCGCAGAATCACTGAACGCGAGTTTCGCTGAGCAGACAGGCCTTCAATTCAACTTTGATGGTCTGGATCTCGGCATTGGTTCCTTGCTTGCGATCACTGTGCGTCTGGAGAGCGACACGCAGGGAACGCAGCTTCTGTCCACGTCGGTGTACAACGGTGGGTTAGAGACGATCACGGTTCGATGGGATACAGCCGAGACCACCGGCTTTGATTTCAGCGACGTCGATCGCATCTTCGTCACCCTGGATGGCGGCATGGGCGCAGACTTCCGACTTGATTCGATTACCACCTTCGCCGTTCCCGCTCCGGGTTCGCTTGCTCTGCTCGGCCTCGCCGGGTGCGCAGTGCGACGCCGACGACGGGATTGACCACCGGCATCTCGAGAAGAGCAGACTTGCAGCAGTAGAAGAAGAGAGAGCTTCATGAATGCAATCAAACCACACCTGATTCTTGCGGGCACTGCGCTCGCGGTGTCCATGGTGGCGTCGTCGGCAACCGCCGGACTCGTGATGACCACGACCATCGACGACTTCAGCGACACCAACTCCAGTGACTTCCCGCTTGCCGTCGCCGCCGGCATCCTGCCGTCGGCATCCGCGAGCGAAACCGGTTTGTCCGGCGTCCTTGGTGGCGATCGTCTGACCGAACTCGCGCTGACGAGTGATTCCGGACTCGCCGCCGCATTCGTCGACGACGGGAACCTGCTGTTCGAATTGTCGAGCAGCCTGAACGCCACGGGAACGCTGGGCTTCGGCTACGGCACGTCCGCGGGCGGTTCATCGCTGGCAGCGAACTTTGTTGACCAGTTGGGCATTTCGGTATCCATCGCAGGTTTCGACTTCGCGAGTGACTCGCCGCTTGGCATCACCGTCACCCTGACCGACGAATTCCTTGGTGAAATCGAACTCACCCAATCGGTGACCAGCAGCGGTGCGCAGGACGTTGTCTTCCTGTTTCAGGATTTCACACCGTCTGGTGGCGGTGGCAGCCTGCTCGCCTTCGACAACATCTCGGGCATTGATGTCGATTTCACGTACGGCGGTGGCGCCGACTTCCAGATCACATCCATTCAGACGGTCATTCCCGCACCGGGGGCTGCAGCACTGCTGTTGTCCGCGGGTCTGGTCGGACCTCGACGACGACGTCGAAACTGACCTGAAAACGCTTCGAAACACGTGTATACGATCCGACCGCCCGGCTCCGTCCGGGCGGTTTTTTTGCTACAGTGATGTGTCTCGGCCGGTGGGCTGTACAGCACGCCGAGACACACACTCCATGACCCATGCCGCCCGGACGCCCCGATGTCCGTTCGCGGTGTGAGCGTCCACAACTCCCTGGGAAGCAACACCATGGCAGCGACGGCAGAAGCAAAACCACAGGACACGCGCGGTCTGGCCGGACTGACGGCCGGTGATACCAACATCTGCTCGGTCAACCAGACGCAGCTCATCTATCGCGGCTTTGAGATTGCTGATCTCGCGGAGAACGCATCCTTCGAAGAGGTTGCGCATCTCCTCATCGTCGGGCACAAGCCCAACGCCGCGGAACTCAACGCGTTCAAGCAGGAACTCGCGTCGATGCGCCCCATTCCCGAGGGCCTGAAGACGGTACTCAAGGACATTGCAGGCGATCCGCCGAACGCGCACCCGATGTCCATCCTCCGCACCGGTGTGAGCTACCTCTCACATTTCGACGCGGACACCGAAGACAACAGTCCAGAAGCAGAGATCCGAAAGTCCAAGCGATTGCTCGCGCAGATTCCCACGATCATCGGCTACGGTCAGATGGTGCGCGATGGGAAGACGCCGGTGGATCCCGATCCGTCACTCGATCATGCTGCCAACCTGCTCTGGTGCATGACCGGCAAGAAGCCGACCGAACTCGAAGCGCGCGTCATGGACGTCTCGCTCGTGCTGTACGCCGAGCATGACTTCAACGCCTCGACGTTCACCTGCCGCGTCATTGCGTCGACCGAAGCGGACATGCATGCCGCAGTGTGCGGCGGCATCGGTGCTCTCAAGGGACCGTTGCACGGCGGCGCGAACGAAAAGGCGATGGAAATGCTCGCCGATATCGATGCATTCGTCACGAATGAAGGCGGCACGATCCGGTCATTCATGGACAACGCGTTCTCAACGAAGCGCAAGCTGATGGGCTTCGGTCACCGCGTGTACAAGAACGGCGACCATCGTGCGGGCATCCTTCGTTCGTGGGGACTCAAGCTCGCCGAAGGTCTCGGCGCCGATGCGAAGAAGTGGTTCGACATGGGTGATGAAGTTCAGGGCATCATGCTCAACGACAAGAACATCCACCCGAACGTCGACTTCCCGTGCGGTATGACTTACTTCGTGATGGGTATTCCCGTTCCGCAGTACACGCCGATCTTCGTGGCAAGCCGAATCACCGGCTGGTGTGCGCACATCATGGAGCAGCATCAGAACAACCGCATCATTCGTCCGCTCGCCAACTACACAGGTCCGGCACTGCGAACCTGGAACGACAGTTGATCATCATGCGATTCATGTACGCCTCCACGATCGCGTTGATGCTCGGCGGCGAGCCACCGACATCGCAGCCCGATGCCGTGCCATCGTCACAGCCGACAACGGCACCGACGAGTCAGCCGGAGGATCCCAATCCTGCGGCACCGGGCTTTGACGCCGAGCATTCGGACCCGCGAGCGATTGAACTCGCTGACGAGGTTATGACGGCGCTCGGTGGTCGGTCGGCATGGGACTCGACGCGCTACATCGCCTGGGACTTCGTTGGCGCGCGTACGCTGCTCTGGGATAAGCAGGAGCATCGCGTGCGCATTGACATGGGTGACAATGCCGGCGCATCGGTGGTTGTCGTCGTCGATCTGGCCACCGGTGACGGCCGAGCCTGGAAGAACGGTTCGCCGATGGCCGATGAAGACGGCACCACGCTCGTGCGCCGAGGCATCGACATCTGGCGCAATGACAGTTACTGGCTCGTCATGCCATACAAGCTGAAGGACGATGGCGTCACGCTGACGTACGTCGGCGAAGACATGACGGCGGACCAGAAACAGGCGGACGTCATCGCGCTGACGTATACCGGGGTGGGTACAACGCCGGACAACAAATACCACGTCTACATCAATCGCGAGACGAAGCTCGTCGATCAGTGGGATTTCTACGTGAACGCGGACGATGCCGAACCGCAATTGTCGACGCCATGGGCCGGCTGGAAACGGCACGGCGACATCATGTTGTGCGGCGATCGCGGGCGTATGCAGCTTTCGGACATTGGTGTGTACGACACGGTGCCGGAGACTGCGTTCACGAATCCGATGAAGGTCATGCTCACACGCTAGGTCGTTGACGCGCGACGAAACCTCTCCATACACAGCCTTTCAGGACACAAGGTGAATCATGTCTGACGTGAACAGCATTGCGGTGATCGGTGCAGGAACGATGGGTTCAGGCATTGCGCTGACCGCGGCAATGAACGGCCTCAGTGCGTATCAGATTGACATCAGTGAGGATCAGTTGGGTCGCGCGAAGAAGTCGCATCAGAAGATCCTTGCCCGCAACGTCGAGAAGCAGCGCATGACGCAGGCCGATGCTGACGCCGCCGCATCGCGCATTCAGTACCTCACCGACATGAAGGCCGCGCGCGACGCCGACTGGGCGGTGGAAGCCGCAACCGAAGACGCCGCGACGAAGAAGAAGCTGTTCCAGTTCATGCTTGAATCGTTCGGTGATGACGTCGTCCTTGCGACGAATACGTCGTCGATCTCTATCACGGAGATTGCGACGGCCGTGGGTGATCAGGCGCACCGCGTGATTGGTATGCACTTCTTTAATCCGGTGCCGGTGATGAAGCTGGTCGAAGTGATTCGCGGTCTCGCCACGAGCGATGAGACGGTCGAGCGCACGATTAAGTTGTCTGAACGGCTCGGCAAGACGCCGATTCCCGCGAACGATCGCGCTGGCTTCGTGTCGAACCGTGTGCTGATGCCGATGATCAACGAAGCGTTCTATGCGTGGATGGATGGCGTCGCCGAGCCGGAAGCGATTGACGGCATCATGAAGCTCGGCTGCAACTTTCCGATGGGACCATTGCAGCTCGCGGACTTCATCGGTCTGGATGTCTGCCACGACATCATGATGGTGCTGTACACCGAACTCGGGCAGGACAAGTATTTCCCGTGTCCGAAGCTGCGTCAGCTCGTGACCGCAGGTCGGCTCGGAAACAAGTCCGGCATGGGTGTGTACGACTACAGCCGCTGAATCACACCGAATCCGACAGGAATCATCAGAGGCCGCGTCGTGTCTGACCGACTAGGATACGCGTGGGGATTCCGTTCGGGAGTGCAGTGTGAACAAGCGACGACGCCTCCGTGACTGGTCTGTGCATCTTGCCCTGGTGATCGGTCTCGCTGCTCTGAGTGTCGTCGGCAGCGGTGCCGCCGCGCCGCGAGGGTCGCTGCTCGGCAAGACGTTCCCGGAGTTCACATTC
>JBCCFX010000108.1:0-13202 GCA_039029515.1 Planctomycetota bacterium | reverse complement strand
CCGCGCCGGCCAACGTCATGCAGCCCGGTCAGGATTGAAGGCACACTCGGCACGTTGACGACCGTTTCGCGATCGCTGCCGGGTTCAATGATCCATGCGTATCGCGTCGCCAGCTTCTCGCCGGTGATCGATTCTTCCTGCACGAGGTCGTAGTCCTCGATGTCGATGTTGTAGCCATCGAGTCGTTCGATGATCTTGTCGATCTCGCGGTTCTCGTGCAGCTCTCGAAGCGTGGCGATTCGGTTGCGATCACCGTTGCCGGTGCGCTCGTTGTCCGCGGCAAGGTCATCGAGAATCAAGCCGTACTTCTCAATCATCTCGCTGGCGTGTTCTTCCGACCAGCACAGCACTTCGCCGTCCGGCCATGTCAGGCGGTGCGACGGCAGACGGTTGGTGCCAGCGGGATCACCGCTGCGTGCGGCAAGCAATTCAGTGAACGGCGTGCCACGTCGCTCGGCGATGCGAGTCAATTCATCCATGCGTGACAGCTGTGAGATCAGTTGGGCAAGCGCATCGCTTTCGAGTCGATGTGCTTCCTTGCCTTCATCATCGCGCACGATCAACACGGCGTTCTTCAGAGCGAGGTCCGTCAGCACCTTGTTCATCTGGGCGTCGTTCAGCACATACTGAGACTTCTTGTTGCGCGTGACCTGATACAGCGGTGGCTGGGCGAGATAGATCTTGCCCTGGCGCACGAGTTCCGGCATCTGGCGGAAGAAGAAGGTCAGCAACAGCGTACGAATATGCGAACCGTCAACATCGGCGTCCGTCATGATGATGACGCGACCGTAGCGAAGTTTCGCGATGTCGAAGTCCTCACCGATGCCGCATTGCAGCGCCTGGATGAGAACACGAATTTCTTCGAAGCCGAGTACTTTGTCGATGCGGGCCTTCTCAACGTTCAGAATCTTGCCGCGCAGCGGCAGAATGGCCTGCGTGAGGTGATCGCGCGCATTCTTGGCGGAACCGCCCGCGGAATCACCTTCGACGAGATACAACTCGCTGAGGTCGACGTCGTTTGTGGCACAATCTGCAAGCTTCTGCGGCATGCCGCCGGAATCGAGTGCGCCCTTGCGCTTGATCAGCTCGCGAGCCTTGCGCGCTGCTTCGCGTGCCTGTGCGGCGAGGACCGCCTTCGAGCAGATGCGCTTCGCATCGCTCGGGTTTTCCTCAAGCCATGCGGCGAGTTGTTCGGTCACCGCAGCGCTGACGAAACTCTCGACCTCGGGATTGAGCAGCTTTTCCTTCGTCTGGTTATTGAACTGCGGGTCCGGAATCTTCACCGAGACGATTGCAGTCAGGCCTTCACGAAGGTCATCGCCGCTCGGCGTGATGTCTTTCAGCAGGTTGTTGCGCTTCGCGTAGTTGTTGATTGTTCGCGTGAGCGACGTCTTGAAACCGGAGACGTGCGTGCCGCCGTCCGGGTTGACGATGTTGTTGCCAAATGCGAGCAGTACTTCATTGGTCGCATCGGTGTACTGCATTGCGATTTCGCAGGACAGCGCGGTGTCGTCATCCTCACGAAGAACGCGGATCGCGGGGCTGACGACGGTCTTGGCGCGGTTGAGATGTTCCACGTAACCGACAAGACCATCCTCGAAGTGGAAGATTTCTTCGCGCTGCTTGCCGGCATCGTCAACGCGTTCATCGATGAGGCGAATGGACACACCCGGATTCAGGTACGCGAGTTCGCGCAGGCGGTGCTGGAGCGTCTCGTAGCGGAAACGTGTGTCCGGGAAGATCTGTGCGTCGGGCAGGAAGCTGATCCGCGTACCGCTGCGCGAGTGATCGTCCGATGCGCGCTCGCTGATGACCGACAGTTCTTTGACGACCTCGCCTCGCGCGAACGTGATCAGATAGACCTTACTGTCCTTGACGACCTCGACGTCGGTCCATTCCGAGAGTGCGTTCACGCACTTCACACCGACGCCATGCAGACCGCCGGAGACTTTGTAGACGTTGTCATCGAACTTCCCGCCCGCGTGGACCTCAGTCATGATGACCTCGACCGCGGGACGACCATTGATTGCGGGGTTCTCGTGCTTCATCGGGTCGACGGGCATGACGCGACCGTCATCGATGACCGTACAGGAGCCGTCCACGCCGAGCCGTACGGTGACGATCGACGCAAAGCCGACCATGACTTCGTCGATGGCGTTGTCCACGCATTCGTAGACGAGGTGGTGCAGCGCGTTAAGGCCGACGCCGCCGACATACATGCCGGGACGTTTGCGAATCGCCTCCAGACCCTCCAGGACCTGGATCGAGTCGGACGTATACGTTTCTGGTGAGGAAGCGTTGGGATCGGCCATGTTGGTGTGTGTTCTACCCGCGTGTCGATGAGGCGAGAAATGGCTGGTCAAAAGACACGCCATTATAGCGGAAATCGGTCTGCTCGGGGGTGGAGGAAAAGATGCGAATGCGGCCCGAACGAGCGGTGGATCGACCCCGAAATCAAGGCATCCCCAAGGCCGCTTCCGGGCATCCTGACGGTGCTTCGGACTGCTGTGGGCACGCCGCTACACTGCCGGTCACCATGGCCCGAAGCCCCTCGAGACCATCGCGCGTTCTGCTGGCCCTTTTCGCCGCCGCCATCCTGTATCCGGGACGCGGCTGTGCGACAGAGCAGTCAACGTCTTCGCTGCCCATGCCGGCATGGAGTACGCCCGAATCCCGGCATACCACCAGGACCTTCGAGTCAACGCCGCCAGTTGATATGACGGCATTCGAATCACGACCTGTGCCCGCGGTCAATACCGCGCCTGAGGCGTCCAGCGCGCTTTCGCTGAACGTGCTGTCGCGCATGCGCTGGACCTCGACGCGGCCGATTCGACGTGATCTCTACGCGCTCGGCGTCGGCCGGGTCATCACGATTCACCATGATGCCATCCCGCTGACATCCACCTCGGAAGGCGCAGCGCGGCGACGCCTTGAATCCATCCGTAAGACGCATGTCGAAACCAATGGCTGGAGCGACATCGGGTACCACTTCGCGATCGATCGTGCCGGCAGGATCTGGGAAGCACGTCCGCTGCTCTATCAAGGCGCGCACGTGAAGAACCACAATCCCGGCAACATTGGCATTGTGTTGCTCGGTGACTTCGAGACTCAGACGCCGAGCCGTCCGCAACTCGACCAGATGAGTTCACTCGTCCGGGCACTGCGCAGTCGATTCAACGTGCCGGCGACATCCGTCGTGACCCATCAGGAATGGCCCGGCGCATCGACGGATTGTCCCGGACGGAGCCTGCAGGCGCAGGTGAACCGCATGCGGACCGAAGGTGCATTCGGGCGCTGAGACACCTGCGTTGAAGTCTTAATTCCAGCTCAAGCCTTTGGGCCAGTCGCGATGTCCCTGCTGGTCGGCCATCGTGACGAGGCCGCGCAGATCGTGCAGTTCCCGCATGATCATGGACGCCCGCTGTTTTACATCACTCTCGGCGAGTAACTGATAACGCAGTTCGTTGTCAGTCACGATGGCAAAGCCGATCACTTCGAGCAACGCTTGCGTGGTGATCTCATCACAATCGAGCCATTCGAGGAGTTGATCCGTGCCGCGGAAGCGTCGAAGGTACGGACCTTCGAGCAGGTCGCGAAGTCGATCGCGCACGCGCGGCAATGGCGGCGGCTCTTCATCGATGGATTCCAGGGGACGAACGATCGCCTGCCTATACAGCCGATCGTCAATCGGTTCGTCCAGTTGTTCAATCGCGGCTCGACACACGCCGAGCAACTCGATGTTGAAACGGCCGTCATGCAATCGCTCGTGGCGCACGATCTGGCCAATGCAGATCGCGGGTCGTAACACCGGTTGTTCACCCGATGATTCCGCCGTGGCATCGAAGTCGTAACACGCCATGCCGACCTGACCGATCGTGTCCAGGCAATGCTCGACCATCTGTCGATAGCGCGGCTCAAAGATGTGCAGACGCTGTGCAGCGTGCGGCAGCAAGACCGTCTCCGCGAGCGGAAAGAGCGGGACCGGTTTCGAGAAGTTGACCGTGAGCCGGACTTGCATCGTCCCGCATGATAGACACGCCACCAGCACGTCGACAATACGGAATCACACGGATGGGTTCGTCCGAACGAATTGGCTCAGCCGAATGTGGCCTGAACTTCCTCGTATGCCTCGGGCATCTTTGACTTGATGACCTCGAACTGCTCGGCCGTCATATTGATTTCGGCAAGCATCTCGGGGCCGACCTCGGTGCTCTGCACGTCGCCACGGAAGCCATAGCCGTTCTCGGCGGCGATCTTGTCCGCGACGTGCACGATCGACGTCAGGAGTCGATTGCGCTCCGGGAGCTGCATCGGATCGTGGTGTGAGGCGACGACGTACGAGAAGGACTGCGGGAACTTCCAGCTCTCGCACAGTGCGGCACCGAATTCACAGTGCGTTGCACCGATGTACTTCTCTTCGAGATCCATCATGTTGACCTGCGGCACACCATCGCTGTCGAACGTCATTTCGGTGAACATTTCAACGAGCTCGCTGCGCTTCGCCTGCATCTCAACGAGGATACCGATGTCATGAATCAGGCCCGCGAGGAACGCTTCATCGGGCAGGCCGAGACGCAGTTCATCGCAGATCAACTTGGCGGCTGCTGCGGTGGCAATGGAGTGAATCCAGAGATCGCGAGCGGAGAAGTTCGGACAGAGGTCGCCGCCACGGAACAGCTTGGTGAGACTCGCCGCAATGGCGATGTTCTTCACCGCGTTCAGACCGAGCAGCACGATCGCGCGATTGATCGAACCAATCTGTCGCGGCAGACCGTAGAACGCGGAGTTCACGACCTTGAGGATCCGGCTGCACAACGCCGGGTCGTTCGAGATGAGGTTATGAAGATCCTGCGCGGTACTCGACGGGTCTTCGACGAGTTCGATGATCTTCAGTGTGATCTCAGGCAGGGTGGCGATGTGGCTGATGCCCTTGATCGATGCTTCGACCATCGCCGCTCGTTCTTCCGTCGTCATGGCGGTCATGCCACTCCCCTTGTGATCTCGATCTGACTCATGATCCTGTACGCATGTCAGGATCGACCCGGCATCGGGGAGACTTGACCGGGCGACCGGAAATCGACGTCCGTTGCGCGGATTCAGCCCGCACGAAGGTCGACGACGCAGTTATCGCTCGTTCAGTATCGATTTCGCTTGCGGATCGGTATGTCCGACATCGACAGCGTCGCGAGCGTCGCGGCGATCCGCTCGCCGGCGTGACCCTCGAAGAACGGCGACTCGACTGCATTCGCCGGTGCGGACATGGCGGCCTTGAGTGCTGCACTGATGGTCATGGCGCTGACGTCACGCACATCCGTGATATTCGCATGCCGTTCTCGGCCTTCCTGGCGAGATCCGATGTTGATGACGCGTATCGGAAGTGCAGATGCTTCGATGATGCCAGCGCTGCTGTTCCCGACGAGCATACGCGCACGCCGAAGCACACCAATGAACGTTGCGCGCGGGAGGTGCTCGATGACATCCACGTTCGCGTCGGCATAGGCACGCTGAATGCCGGCGTGCCCAGGATCTCGATTCGGTGCCAACACGATTGTCGTGCCGTGCTCACGACACGATTCGAGTATCAGTGCCGCTCGCGCGTGCTCGTGGTCATCGTCATCACCAACTGGATGCAGCAGGAGAACGATGTCCGGCGCGCCGACATCGCGCCATGTCGCATCATCCAATGCCGGCATGTCATGAAGTTCTTCCAGCGCGGGCGAGCCAGCCTTGACGACCGTGCGTTCGTGTTCACCCATCGCGATCAGGCGATCGTACGACTCATTCGACGCGGCGAAGTGAAGATGCGCGAGCTTGCTGATTGCATGGCGGACTGAATCATCGGCGACTCCTTCCGCGCGGTCGCCGCCATGAAGGTGCGCGACGTGGACGCCGCCGATCGAGGCTGCGGTTGCGCCGGCGAGCGCTTCGATTCGATCACCGAGGACCATGACGAGATCCGGTTGAAGCTCGCGCAGGACTGTGGCCATCCCATCGATACCGCGAGCCAGCGCCTGGACATCCGCAAGGCGACCGCTTTCGCCTTCGATCTGCATCGGAAACGACGCAGCGATCGCGACGTCTCGCTCAACCTCTTGCCGCGTGTTGATGGATGCCAGGCAATGCAGGCCGGTCACGACAACCCGGACATCCAGTTCGGACCGCGATTCCATCGCGCGGATGACCGGGCGAAGCAGGCCGAACTCTGCCCGGCTTCCCGTGACCACAACAATGCACTTCGAGTCATCTGCACTCACGACAGATGAGCCTCGGTCAATGGCATGTCCGCCTCAATGTCGGCGATGAGTCGCCGTCCGGTCACCATGACCGCGGCAGCAACACCTTCACCTGGCCGCTTGAACGTGACATCATCGTCGGTGAGGACATGACCCGCGGACAGATGGCGCGTCGCCACGATCGATTGCCGGGAAACGCGGCGAACATCTTCTTCAATGTCCTGCACGCGCTTTGTCCATAGTCCGCGCATGCGAGCCGCGCGCATCGCGGCGGCGATGTAGCGTTGCAGTCCATCAGGATCGAGTGATGCGGCGTGATCTGGTCCGCGCGCAGCACGGTCGTAGGTCAAATGCCGCTCCAGCACACACGCGCCTGCGGCGACCGCGAGTGCGCCCGTGTCCTCGCTCATCGTGTGATCGGAATAACCGATCGGTCCATCGGTGAGGCGAGACAACGCGACGATGCCGCCGAGCGATGCCTGCTCATCTGGCGTCGGATACGCGCTCACACAATGCAGCAACGCAAACGTATGACCATTGAGCCAGCGCACAGTCTGTGCGACTTCATCGGCTGTCGCCGCGCCGGTGCTCACGATCATCGGACGACCAGTTCGTTGCAGGCGACGAATCAATGGTTCATGCACACAGTCGGGCGACGCAACTTTGTATGCGGCCCACGGGAGGTCATCGATCTCGTCGACATCATCCACGCTGAATGCAGTCACAATCGCATCGATGCCGGCATCGTGCGCACAGGCAATCACGGTTGAGAGATCATCGTGATCGAGCTCCAGAGCGCGAAGCATATCAATTGGATCGTCGAAGCCCGCCTGCGACTGATACTGGGCTGGTCGACACGCGCGGCTCATCAGTCGATCCGCACGGAAGTACTGCAGCTTGACCGCATGCGCGCCGGCGGTCGCGGCGGCGTTGACCAGCGCCCGGGCGCGATCGGCATCACCATCGTGATTCACACCGATCTCCGCGATGATGTACGGCGGAAGATCGAGTCTGATGTCGCGCTGCCCGATCCTCATGCGGGAATCTCCCGGCGACGCAGCAACGCTGCGGCGACATCGCGATCCAGCGCGCTATCGATGTCCACGACATCGCCCTCGCGCGTCTCGATCCCGCGTCGATCGATGCCAAGAAAGCCGTGCGGCGGCGCGACGGTGTCATCGTCCACCCAGCGACGCTGAATCGCAGCGACACCACCATCCGGCAGCCAGAGTGGGGGCAGATCCTGTCGACGATCGATACTGTTCTCGATGAACTGTTCGATGCGCCCTTCATCGCGCAGATGCACCATCCAGTACGGATGATGCTTCCCCATGCGGACGTAGGACTGCACGCTGTCAGCGCCGGTCGACCGCAGGGTTGTGACGGCGCGATCGATCAGATCTGCGGGGCGAACCGGCACGTTCGCGTACAACACGACAACGACGTCTGCAGTCGAACCGCTTGCGCGAAGCGCATGTCGGGTCGCATCAGCAACGGTGGCCTGATCCGTGGCGAGTTCGGCTGGTCGATCAATCACGTCCACCTGCATGGTGCGTGCGGCGTCTGCAATCGCAGGATCATCGGTCGACACGATGACGCGATCGACGGTTGATGCCGCGATCGCATGATCGATCGTGTACGAAACCGTCGGTCGCCCGTTGAGGTCATGAGCGTTCTTGCCGGGCAGTCCTTTGCTGCCGGCTCGACCAAGAATGATGGCGATCGTGTCGTCGGGCATGATTACGGGCGGAACAGGCGCAGCGCGACATCATCACGGCCGCGCGTTCGTCGGACTTCCTGACGAGCATTGATGAGCGAAGACCACAGTGTTGTCACTGGCGTTGTGCCAGCACGTCCTACCACGGTGTTTCCCGCGAGGTCGAGTTCGGAGACCGGCACGCTGCCATCCGCGAAGACAGTGAACCGCGTCATCAATTGACGCCATGCGACATCCGCAGGCGTGATCGCTGGTCGAAGCGTATCCGTCGCGTAAGAAGATGTCGGTTCGAACGGTGGAGGCGGATCAATCGCGGCTGCGCCGAGCACGGACTTCCAACGATCGTAGAACGCTTCGAGATCGTTATACGTTTCTGCGCAACGCTGGAGTCGTGGCACGATCCACGGCAGCGCCGCGCCGGCCGAGCCGGGGATCGTTGTAAACCGGCGGCTCTGTGCAACCGTGTATTCCAGATTGCGAATGACGAGGTCAATGTCCGTCGTTCCCATCATGACGCCATATGTTTCCGGCGTAATGGCATGCAAGTCCACGCTCAGGACGTCGGCGCCTGCCTCGACGATGGCATCAATGGTGTCAGTATCGCTTCGAAGCGCGGTGCGCAGGTGCACGCTGCTGATCCCTGCATCTTTGGCGTACTGAACAATCCTGGCGCAACTCGGATGCACCAGGGGATCACCGACGCCGCCGAGCGTGACGACAACATCGTCGTATGCAGCGAGCTCCGCGAAGAGATCACGTGCCAGTTCGGGTTCGATGTCAGGACGATCGATGGCGCCGAACGGATGTTCATGGAATCGGCCGCGACATGAACATCGCGTGGTGATCTCCAGTTGGAGATGTGACGGGAAGACGTCGCCGTGCGTATCGATATCGCGATCCAGTGCAGTCACGAGCGTCGGGGTTGGCCACGTGCTCAATTCGTTGGGGTTCTGTGCAACGCGGCCGATGCGCTCACGCTGTCGTCTGGAGTCCCACGTGCCGCGGACCATGGCGTGGCGGACATCGGCTTCAATCTGCATGTTGATCGGAAAGGCGATCGGGTCCGATGTCGGCGAACTGGGTTGGTAGCTCAGTGCAGCGCCGATCGTCGAGGCGCGCGTCTTCAATGTCAATTGCGACATGGCTCGCTTGCTGACAAGGCACGCGCCGAATCCTGGCGGTGCCTGCGTGAAGGTGATGTTGCTTTCTGCGATCGACGCGCGCTCGCGGGCGATCAAGTCGTCGAGCCCGCCGTCGCCGGTGACATTCATGAAGACCCATTCGGGTCCGACCATGACCGCGTGGGTGCCGCCGGTCTCGTTCAGTGCCACCATCGCAGCGTCAGCAACGAGGTACTCATCGTAGATGCTCGTGCCACCAATACTGCCGCGCCATGACTGTGGTGCCCATCGCCGCGCTTGTCCGAACGCTTCCGGTGCGCCCGCGAACACATCATCATCGGTTTCTATCACGGTCACCGGTACGGCGTACTTCTTGAGATCAATGCCCTGAAGCACCGCGGCACCACGGCGGATGATCAACGCGATGCCATCAAGCTCGCGGGATGAACTGACGCGCTGCAGCGTCGCGTCGAGCACCGTGGACTCGCCGAACGAATCATCGAGCGCTCGTGACCAGCCAAGCGCCGTGCGATCGGTATCGACCGGCATGCAGGCGATGAAGCGTCGCGGCGGTCCATCCGTTTTCTTGACGTCTTTTGCGCGTGACCGGTATGACGATTCGCCGGCATCTTCGCCTTTCAGAATGCGCATCGCATCGTGCAGAAGGCGATCCAGATGTTCGCTGCTGTCCATCAGCCACTGGAGGTTGTCGCGATCACGTTCGAGTTCCGCACGCTGTCGGTCAAACGGTGAAAGGTCCGCACGCATGGAGAGGCGTCGGTCGGCACGAAGTCGCCGGTAGGCGCCAAGCTGGTTGAACTGATTCAGCACATCGAAGGCGACGGTCTTCTCGGAGACGGCGTTGCGGAGCGCTGCGATCTCATCAATCGTCTTGTTGACGAATGCCTGATCGTCCTGCCGATCGATGATCTCGGAAATCAGCCCGTGCGCGGTGCGCGCATTCTGGCGAATCGTCCGAACGCCATCGCGAATCGTATCGATTCGCTCGATGACGTCGCGCTGCCACGTCGATCCGCATCAGGCGGCGGAACAGGAAGCGAGGACAAATCAGTCGTCGCATGGGCATCGAGGAACGACGCAAGCGGTTGGACATCAACGTGCTGCTTGCGCACGCCGCCTTCCGTCGCATCAACAATGGTGATTCCGTCCTGGCGATACCGAGCAAAGTCGGCTTCGAAGTGCCGGAGATACGTCACCATCTGCGCATCGGTATAGATGGTCTTGCCATCGTGATCGAGCGCCTGATGGAGATGCTGACGCAAACGAACGATGCGCTCCCATTCCATCATCGCGATCGTATTGAATGGATTCAGCTCAGGCGCCCAGACGCGGTGAATCGCGGTGCCCGGCGCGTAGTACAGTCCGTCGGGATACCCGAGATCCTGGCCGGTGAGTGCAATCGTGCGACACCCGAGATGCAATGCGACGTACAGCGCGAGATGCGCCACCGTCGCACCGGCACGAATTTCGCCCATTGGACGCGCGACATCGCCGAGCAGCGCATCGATGAATGGTGATGCGCAGACGCGCACCGGGCCGGGCCACGTCTGCACGACGGAAGGATGGACCTTCGGGTCAGCGATCAACGTGATGTCCGTCACGTCGTCCGGATCGAGTTCTTCGTAGAAACGACGCGACAATTCGTGATAGTCGAGTGCCGTGACGTAATGTGGCTTGACGCCCGCTTCGAGCAGAGGACGCAGCGCCGTTTGAACCGCAATGATGACGCAGCGATCACGCACGCCAGGCTGCGCGAGATGGCCGATGGTCTTGTGCAGGCTCGGGCCTGCCGAGACAACGACAGCGGGCGCGCCCGCAGCCGCATCACGGAGATCTTCGATGCCGGCGCCGATTGCGTACGGCCGGATATTCAGCAGCAGGTTGCGGATCGTGTCGTGCGACCGCACGAGCGTTGTCATCAGCGTGGTTTCACATGCCGTCACATGCTGGCTGAAGTTGTTGAGGAATGCGGTGTACGATTCGGCAAGTCGTTCACGATGCGCTGGCGGTTCGAGGAACGCCGTGCCCATCAAGAGGATCGATTCAAGATTGCGGAGATCATCGCCGAGACTGCCGCGATCGCTGGCATTGGTCACGAGGATGATGTTCGCGGATTCGAGCCACTCCGAATGGTCGATGAGCTCAAAGACCCGGCGAAGCAGCCGGACATCGGATTCAAAACAAATCACGACGCCAGTGAGACGCATGCGCTCGGACAGGAGCTGGACGTGATAGCCAAGCCCGAAACCCGACACGACGACCGTGGCGCTGTCGACGAGGTCAATCTGGTCCGCCAGTCGCGTGGCTTCTTCAAGCGGTCGATGTCGGCTCGCCATCCAGCGGCCGCGATAGCGAGCGGTCGGGACATGCTGCGGCGACATGACCAGTTCAAAGTCCTCCGCCGGCGTTGCATCAACGATCTGCGCGGCCAGATGCGGCCAGCGTCGCTGGATGACACTGATATTTCGTTCAAAAATACCCGTTGTGGGTGCGGTGACTGTCGTGGTCATGCGTTTACCAGGTCCGGGCCGGCCGTCATATCGGCGCGACCAATTGGGAATCAACTGCTGCGGAGACCGAAGTGATGACGGAGCCGTCGTCGTCGATGTTGACGAGAACCATCTTCGAACAGCCGTGGCCCGCGGCGATCGCGTTGCTGATTGTGGCCGGCGCGATCGCCTACACGGCCTTGCGCGAAGGCTTGACGAAACGGTTGTTCATGTCGGCCATACCGGCCGGAATCGCGCTCGTGATTCTCGCGGTCGGTACGGTTGTCGTGACGCCCGGCGAACACGCGCGGCGCACCGTACGTGCATTCGTCGAAGCAGTGGAGAGCAACGACGTCCGTGCGGCCAAACGATTCGTGGCGCCATTTGCGGTGGTCAATAGTCGTGATGCCAACGCGCCGGGAATCGAACTCATCGACTTGCTCAATCGCGTGAATCGATTCGGCCGCTACACGGTCGAAGAGAACCGAATCACGAAACTCAGTACCGCGACCGTGTCGCCGCGCCGAGGCGAGGTCCAGATCGCGGTTCGTACAACCGTCGACGTCGGTGTCGCCGGCACAAGCTGGCAATTTCGGGTTGAAGAGCAAACCGACGGGTCGTGGCGCATCGTGCGCCTCACGTGGTTGACGCTGCATGGTAGTCCGGCTCCATCCGTCGATCGTCTTGAATGATGTCATGAGGATCGTTCCCGGTCTTATGGTGACGTCACTGACGCGGTGCGTGGGATAAGCGGCGGGATCTCCAGAGCGAGATTCAATCGTGCGGCACCGTCACGCTCCGCGACGCCAACAAGCATGCGCTTGCCTGACAGGAATTGCCGGCCGTTCGGAAAACGAAACGTGCGCAAGGTTGTCAACTGTGGCGAGAGTCCGGCGATGATCTGATGATCGCGCCCCGTTTCCGCCGAAGCCGTGAAAACATCCAGATTCGTCGGCGTTTCACCGTGGTTGGTGACACGGACGCTGACAATCAGGTCTTCCATGTTGGTCGTCTGGTTCATCGCCAATCGCCACGTCGCATGACATTCGAGTCGTTTCAGCCCGACTTCGAGTGCAAGAGGAATGCGGAGCGAATAGTCGTCGTCGGCCACGATCTCTGCGACGAGCGTCATCGCGCGCCGACCCGACAGAATGGAACGATCTGTCAGCATTTCCACCGGCAGGCTGGCCGTCTGTCCGGGTGGAATCGTAAACGTCTGATGACGAGGGCGAATGTCGAGGCCCGGCGCTTCGTCCAGGCTGATGGAGCCGGTGATCGCCATCGGCCACGGATTGTGCACACGAATCATGCGCTGATGAACACGCGTCTCAGAGGGAATGAACGGTTCATCCAGCGTGAGGTTGGCGCGGAACAGGACGAGCGCCGCGTCAATGCCTTCGATGAACGCAGGCAGATCACCAACCGGCATGCGGTGCACACCACCCATCGGACGAAGCGTCGTCTCATTGCCAAACAGATCAACGTGACGAACCGCATCCGTCGCAACGGATGCAGACAACACGAGCGGCGCCGAACGATTCAGTCGATTGTCCCAGATCACCATGGCCGAAGTGCCCTGGCGATCAGGAGACAACACCCACGCGTGCGCCCCAACCGGCAT
>JBCCFX010000107.1:0-13231 GCA_039029515.1 Planctomycetota bacterium | reverse complement strand
CGATGCCAGTACCGTTGGACTTGCGGCGATTGTTCAGCGCGCGATTCGCGTCGCGGTGCTGGGACTGATTCTCTTCGTCGGTCTTGTCGGCCTGGCTGGACATGGCTTCACGCTGCTTCCGACCGGTTTTGTGCCGCAGGAGGATGAAGGCTACTGCGTTGTCAACGTGCAGTTGCCGGATGGTGCGTCGCAGGAACGCACGTCCCGCGTCGTTGACTTCGCCAATGAAATGATCATGGATGTGCCGGGTGTCAAGGACAGCCTTGGTATCACCGGCTTCTCGTTGATCGATAACTCCGCCGGCTCGAACAAAGCGTCGTTCTTCGTGACGTTCGAACATTGGGACGATCGGCCGACAGCAGAATTGAGTCAGCAGGCGATCGTCGCCAATATCAACCAGCGTGTTGCTGCTATTCAGGAAGCAGCGGCGATCGGTTTTGAACCGCCATCGCTGCCCGGCGTCGGCATGGCCGGCGGGTTCTCGCTCGCACTCCAGGATCGCGGCGGGTCCGGTCTCGGCATGCTCGAGCAGGTCACCAATGACTTTGTCATTGACGGCGTGGCGCAGCCGACGATTGCAGGCATGTTCACCGGCTTCCGCTCGAACACGCCACAGTTGTTCATTGATATCGACCGTGAACAGGTCCGCAAGCTCGATGTCCCGCTGTCGGACGTCTTCGGCTCATTGCAAGCGTATCTCGGTTCCGCATATGTCAACGACTTCACGCGGTTCGGTCGCATCTATCAGGTACGTGTGCAGGCCGATGCGTCATTCCGCGCATCGCCTGAGGACATTCGGCAGCTTGAAGTGCGCAGCCGTCGCGGCAAGATGATCCCGCTCAATACGCTTTTCGAAGTGCGCGAAGTGCTCGGGCCGCAAGTGGTGAATCATCACAACATCTATCCGTCCGCCAAGATCAATGGATTCACCGTGCCCGGCGTGTCGTCGGGTGACGGCATGAGCCTTGTCCGCAGTATTGCGGCGCAGAAACTTCCACCGACGATGGGATACGAGTGGACCGATCTGTCGTATCAGGAAGACCTCGCCTCCGGGTCGACGGCCATCATCTTTCTGTTCTCGATTCTGCTCGTGTACCTGGTGCTGGCCGCGCAGTACGAGAGTTGGTCGCTGCCATTGTCCGTCTGCTTTGCCGTGCCAACAGCGTTGCTCGGCGCGGTTGCGGCGGTCATGCTTCGTGACCTTGATAACAACGTGTACACGCAGATCGGCATCGTGCTGCTCATTGGACTGTCGAGTAAGACAGCGATTCTGATCGTCGAGTTTGCAAAGGTCGAACGCGATGAAGGGAAGTCAATCGCGGAAGCCGCCATCCAGGCCACGAAACTGCGCTTCCGCGCGGTGCTGATGACCGCGTTCTCGTTCATCCTCGGCATGCTTCCGCTGCTGGTCGCGACTGGGGCCGGCGGTGCCAGTCGACAGGCGCTCGGAACGACGGTCTTTGGCGGCATGGTTGTTGCGACGGTGGTCAGCGTCGTCACGGTCCCGATGCTCTATTTCGTGATCCAGTGGATCAGCGAGAAACTGGGCGGTGGCAGGTCTCGACCGGACGAGCCGATCTCCGACGCATAGGCGTCAGAACCCGGCTTGCCGTAAAGAATCGCAAGCGCGATCAAGCGACGGTCCCGCCGGATCGCCATAATCCAGGCCATGGATACGACGGTCACCACCTGGCAGGAGCGAATCAGCGTCGCCCGGCAGATCATCGAGGCACGTCTGGATGAAGACGTCCCCCTCGACGAACTTGCCCGTGCCGCGCATTACTCGCCGTTTCACTTTCACCGTCTGTTTCGCGCGCTGACCGGCGAGACGGTGCGTGACTACACGCGCCGGCTTCGACTGCAGCGTGCCGCCCATCACCTCGTCCATGAGGACCGTGACATCCTGCGCATCGCACTTGATGCCGGATATGAGAGTCATGAAGCGTTCACCCGCGCGTTCAAGTCGCGCTTCGACGTGACGCCATCCGTCTTCCGTGACGAGCGTCGCGAGGTGTTGACGCAACGCATAATCAAACGAGAGGATCAGCCGATGGACATTCGAATCGAGACGCGCGAACCGGTGTATGTTGCGTCGGTCCGTCACGTCGGGCCGTACAACGGCGTCGGCGATGCCTGGAAAACGCTGATGAAGTGGGGATGGGCGAAGATGATCTTCGGCAAGCCTGAGACATTCGGCGTGTGCTACGACGATCCTGATGTCACGCCGGCGGAACGCATTCGCTACGACGCCTGCATGGTGGTGGACGCCAAGACCAAGCCAAAAGGCAAGGTGGAATTGCAGCACCTGCCGGGTGGCACGTATGCAGTCACCTTGCACGAAGGATCGTATGAGAACCTGAGCGAGACGTACGCTCAGATGTTCGCGCAGATCGAGTCCGGGCCGATCGATGGAACATCGTGGAAGTTTGCCGATCCTCGATCGCTGGAGAAGTACCTCACGGATCCGCGCAAGGTGAAGCCTGAAGACCTGCGCACGGAAATCTGGGTGCCGGTGACGAAAGCAGGGTGACGCCTACTCGTCCAGGCACAGCCCACACGGACCGAATCGATTGATCACGCCGAGGAGGTCATCGATGTTCACGATGTTGTTGCCCCAGGTACCATCGCCATGCACCGGTTCGATGTCGCATGGTCCGCCGGCTTGACCGAACGAGTTGATGACCGCGAGCAGATCGTCAATGTTGAAGACCTGATTGCCGAACGTGCCATCACCGTTATCCGGTGCACAATCCGCGGGCACACACTGCGAACAGCTGTCAATCACGAGATCGCCGTCTACGTCGAGTGCGGTGCCATCCTCGATTTCGATCTGGTCGAAGATGCCGTTGCGATTGCAGTCGATCTGTTCCAGCTCAAAGAGTCGTCGGAGTTCGTTGTGGACGATCGAGCCGCATGACAGGTCGACCGTCCCGATGTTCGCGCAACCGACGCCGCCGCCGATGCTGATGACCGCAAGTCGCGTGCGATTGACGGCGTCGTTATCCGTCTGGTCCCAGATGCCGTCCGGGCAATACACGATCACGCCGTTGACGAGCTGCGCGACATCGCCGGGACACGGATCGGGTTCCGGCGGGCACAGTTCATTTTTCGGGTCGTAGTTGTCCTGCACGAACAGCCAATCCTGAATGTTCACGAGGCAATCATCGTTCACCACGTCGGCGAGCACGAGATTCCAGTTCCGCAGAATCGTGTTGAGATCGCTGAGGTCACTGGTTCCGTCGCCGTTGGCATCAAAGTCGTTCTGTGCCGGGCCGCACGTGATAAGGCGATCAATCGTCAGGGTGAGATCGGAGAAGTCGACGACGCCGTCGCCGGCATTCACGCTGTCGCCGGAACTGACATCGCCGCGCACGTTACACGGTGGTGGCGTTGCACTCGACGGTGTTGCTGAGAATGACGGTCCGCCCGGCAGCGGGAAATTGCCGCAGTCGAGATCCATCGCAATCGCTTCGTTGACGTACGGCAGCAACTCGGGCGTCGCGAGCGGAATGTCATCTGGCGTGACATCGCCATCACCGTTCAGGTCCGGATCGATCACCGTCACTTTGGCAAGCGGATCGCCGATCGGCGTGTAGATCGACGCGACTTCCGGCATGATTGAATATGCGGCTTCAGCCCATGTGAGATTATGCTCGTATAGATTGAGCATGACGCGTTCCATGTCCGGCGTTGGTGAGTTCCCGATGACGAATGACAACGCGAACGAGCCGCCGGCGCCGATCCAATGCAACGCCTGGCCGTGCGCATCGCAATCCGCGACGAGTTGCGCGCCCTGCGGCGTCCATGACCAGCGATTCATGTGCAACGACAGGCCGTGATACGACTCGATAGACATACCGATGCCCGCAGGATGGACGTCGTACTCATACGCGTACAGTGAATCCGCAACTTCACCGACGTTCACCGCGCTGCCGATGTCACCACACAGGAAGCCGTGGTTGTAGCCTTTCCCGAAGTGAATGAGTTCGGGGACAGATGTCAGGACCGTGCCATCAACATCGACAGTGCCTGAATACAGACCTTCGACGCCGGGTTTCCAGACGCTGTCCGGAACCGCGGTGAATCCACCCGGTGCGCATTCGGCCATCATCGTGTCGCGCTGCCGAATGCCGTCGAGGAACTCCTCGGTATTGTCGGTGTACACGCACCAACCGTTGTCTGCCATGGCCATCAACACGGATGCCATTCCCGGATCGTAATCGCCGTTCACAGCGAGGCATGATCCATCGGCTTCTGCGGGCGCATCCCAGATGAGCATCACCGCGCCCTTGTTGACGATCAGGTTCTGCGATCGTGCGATCAGGTCCGCGACATCAGGGGCGCGCGACCCGTTGACCACAGCCTGAAAATCAAACGGCGGACCGCCACCCGGGACGTCCGGCCATGCGTCCTTGTCTAGATCCTGATATTCAGAGTCGAGACGCGACACGAAGACCGGCAACACGCACAGGTCATTGCCGTCCACCCATGTGCTGAAATCAGTGCCGATTTCAAGGTTGTAATCGTTCGGCTGGCCTGGCGGTACTTCATCGCCGAGAAGCGTGGTGCAATCGGTCAGAGGCGACCATTCAGCGGGTCCGAAGCGAACCGCAGCGAGCGCGCTCTCGAAACTGCCCTTGATGCGTCGCGGTTTGTGGCTCACGCAATCGCTGATGTTGAAGTCAATGCTGATCGCCGCAGGCAGACCGCGCGTTGTCGCCATCGCTAGGATTCGATTCCCCGACGTTGCCTCATAGTCGAGAATCCATTGTTCGAGCGGGCTGCGAATCCAGTCTTCGTACGCTTCCGGCGTGATGTAATACCGATTCGCGTGAAAACCCGGCGTATTTGTCGCCATGTCGGCGGCTGCAGGATCGGGGAGCGGCGGATCCGTAATCTCAGTGGTGTATCGGAAACCAAACTGCACGAGTTCGCCGTCGACCATGAACGATGTACTGCCGATATCAATGCTGTGCACATTGGGATGCGCGGCTTCATACGCAACGCGTATTGCATCCGACTCCGGATCCGCTCCGTAGTACAACAGAATGACGTCGTCTTCCTGAATATCCGCCGTGGCGACGTTGATCAGCGTCACCATCGTCAACGCGACGCACAACCGTGTCGCAAGCACACCGATCTTGAACATCGTCATGATCTCCTCACTACCCTCGGCATCATTCTACCGGAGAGGTCGCGTGACCAAGCCAAACTCATGCGGATTTCACGGTGAAGTCGCATGGTCGCCGCATGGATGCCGAACGAATTGGTAATTCAGGTCAGCAGGGCGGCTTCAACGGTCAGGCCGGGACCAAACGCAAGCATGACGACCGGGCCATCGGCGGGCGTGACGGGAAGTTGCTCGAGGATCAGCAGCAGTGTGACGGACGACACGTTCCCGAACTGTCTCAAGACGTCGCGCGATGTTGCCAGGGCATTCGCAGGGAGTTGCAGGCAGTCTTCGACCGCATCGAGAATGCGCGGACCACCCGGATGCACCGCCCAGCCGGCGATGGCGTCGAGCGTCAGGCCATGTTCCTGAAGCCACGTTTCGAGGAATGCCGGCAATGTCGACGCAATCATGTCCGGGACCATTGAGGACAGTGTCATCTCGAATCCATGGTCGCCGATGGTCCACGACATGAGTGATCGCGTGTCTGGCACGACCCATGATGACTGTGCCGTCAGGGTCCAGCGATTCGCTTCACCACCTTGATGCACAATCGCTGCGCCGGCGCCATCCGCGAACAGTGCATTGGCGATGATTCGGTCCGACTGCCAGCCGTACGCAAAGTGAATTGAACAGAGTTCCACGCAACACATCAGCACGCGGGCACAGTCATCGGACCGAGCGAACGCAGATGCGACGCGGAGGCCATTCAACGCGCCGTGACAACCCATGAACCCGACATTGGTCCGTGCGACTGTTCTGGCGAGACCCAGCCGATCGACTAGATCGATGTCAGCGCCCGGGGCCGAGAATCCGGTGCACGATACCGTGACAAGATGCGTGACCTCATGAGCTGAAATCGGACTGTCTCGGAGCGCGCGTTGGCACGCATCGAAAGCGAGGCCATCCGCGTGTGCTGCGTACGCGTGCATGCGGTCCGATGTGGTGGGGCCGAAGTCCGTCGCGGTCACCGGCACCGCAAACAGGTCATCCCAGGCACGATCCGCGATCAGCACATGGCGCTGATCCACGCCACTGCGTCGATACGTTGTCGAGAGCAATCGCTCCTGGCGCCGGTCCGAACTGCATCGAGCAGTCGCGTGCGCAAGCGCGTCCTGCTGATCAAGCCGTGGTGTTGGCACCGCGATGCCAATGGTGTGAATGTGCGCACTCATGTTGCGACCTCAGCGCGCATCCAACGAGACGTGGCGGTGCTCCGCATCACCGGTGCGGCCAGCCACGGTGCGTGATGCAGCAGTGTCATCGCAGCGCGCATACGGCGTGGATGCCTGACCGTGCGTGCGAGAAGTCGGCACCATCGCTGTCGGCGTCGGATGTGCCGATCGTACGCACGCTGCCACGCGTGCTCTTGCCGTTGCGACCAGTCATCACGCGCTGCCGCGGCAATCGGTGCAACCAGCGCACCCGCTTCAAACGCCCACGCCATGCCTTCGCCGGTGAACGGTTCGACATATCCCGCGGCGTCTCCGATCACACACAGGCGATGTGCCGCGCAACGGGTGCGATGCCGTGTCAATCGTCCAGTTCCAAACCAGTCGGCCTGTTCGAGATCAAGTGATGGTCCGTTGGTTTCATCGATGATGTGCGCGACGGCTGCAGCCGGTCCGCCAACGGCGCGAAGCCACGTTGGGTCGATTGCCGCTGCGCAGTCAATGCGATGGCCTTCGATCCGCGCGAAACCAACATAACCGTGCGTCGTCGTACACATGCTGATCGTGTCGACTGGCAGGTCAGCGTGGTCCGGGACCGTCGTGGCCACGCCGATCACGGCACCGCGCCTGATAGTTGGTGCCATCTCAGGAATCTCGCGAAGCGATGATCCGCCAAGACCGTCAGCGATGATGACCATCGACGCCGAATGGCGGGCTGATCCGATACGCACGACCCGTCGATCGTCGCTGAACTCAGTCTCGACTGTGGCTGATGTGCCATCGTGAAACGTCACGCCCGCACGGCGACCGGCATTGACCAACAGCAGGTCCAGTTGCGAACGTGAGAACGACAAGCCTGCGGGAATCGATCGCGTGATGTGCCGGCCAAAACCGCGTACTTCAAGATGACGAGTCGGTCGTGCGCCGGCAGCGCGAATCACATCCAGGACACCAAGCGATTCGAGCTGCGCAAGCGATCGTGGATTCAGGCAGCAGCCACACACAGTACGTCTTGGAAACGTCGCACGATCAACCAGCAAGACATCGACGCCGATCCGCGCAAGGCGCAGTGCTACAGATGCGCCGGCGACGCCCGCGCCGATCACAATGACGTCATGATGTTGCATTTGGTCGGTCGCCACGTCGTCATGGTATGCGCGGTTCACGCCTCGTGCCGCACGATGAGCTGTTGTCGCTGTGGCCAGACCGCCGTGATCTGCGGCTGATGAAGTGATGCGCGTCGTGCGATCGCATCAAGTTCCGGCATCGTGAATGCTGCCCGAACAGATTGTGGTCCGTCCGCGTGGACGATCGGGCTGCGTGAAAGCACACGAACACCAATATGTGCCATCGAGAGGCCGCGCCGGGTTCGGCGAAGATCGGACATGATCATCCCGTGATTCGAATACATCGATGCATGTCTAAGGACGGTCGTCGCATCGTCGTCGGCGAGATGATGCAGGAACAGACTGTTGACCACGATGTCAATACCGGAAGGCCAGTCCGCATCGAGCGCGTCGAGGCAGACGGTGTCGATCGTGATGTTGGCCGCCGCCGCGCGTTCGCGTGTGATGTCCAGCGCAACGGGGCTGAGATCGGCCGCGACCATGCGCATCGACATCGAGTGTCGCGCCGCCCGCTGCATCAAGCCGATCGCCAGAGCGCCGCCACCCGTCGCAAGATCCAGTATCACCGGTTCGGTGAGCCGCCGTTCGCGGATGAGTTGGACGAGTGGACGCCAGACCGTTGCGACCGTTCGGCTGAGCGCATTGATTCGCTGGAGGCCGCGCAGCGCGCGCAGGTGAGATGCGCGATCCAGATTCGGATCATCCATCAACTCCGGCACGAGATGACGCTGCGCGAGTCCGCGTGGCATACGTGCAGCGTATCAGCGACGCCGGGTCACGAGGGACACGGACCGAACGCATTGATGACCGCCAGCAGGTCATCAATGTTGACGATGTCGTTCCCGAAGGTGCCATCACCGTTGTCCGGCGCGATGTCACAGCGCGAATCTGTCTGACCGAAGGCATTGATGACGGCCAGCAGATCATCGATGTTGATGGTGCCATTGCCGAACGTGCCATCACCGTTGTCCGGTGCACAATCTTCGATACACACGATGTCGTTTCCGGTGTCCAGGTCGATGACGAGCGTGCCGCTGCCGGTCGTGCCGTTCGCGCTGCCGACCCGAATGCGGAACAGTGTCGGGTTGGCGACCGTGAGCGTGACACTGGAACCGGTGCCGCATGCATCGTCGTTGCATTCCAGGGCAAGATTCTGGTCGGCGGGACATGTGAAGGAGTAGATTGCGATTTGTGTATCGAAATCCGCATCGCAGACGCTGACCGTGAGTTCACCCGGTTCAGTCGCGATGTACCGGAACCAGACATCGTTCTCGAACGAACCGCAGGCCTCGGAGAATCCGGAACTGTTTGCATTCTCCGTTGAGATTGCGGTGTCGCCGGCGAAGACCAGTGTCGAACCCGCACATCCGTTGTTTGAAGGCGGTGGCGGCGAGATGTTCTGCACCCACGTACGCCAACTACCGCTCACGGCGTATTCATGATTTGCCCAGAACGTGCCGTCGGAAGGATCGGCCTGCACGCGCGAATAGTCACCCCAGCGATTTCCATTGAACGTGGCGTTGTTCGTTTGCCAGATCTGTTCTTCGCCCATCGAACCGGCGGGATCGCCGTCACTGCGCGAAACGGTTGCCATCGAGAAGAATGAATCTGCACTGCTGCGCGCGTAGCAGACAGCGACATTACCGTTGTCATCCGCGCCGATGGAACAGAATGTCGCGAATACGCCCGGTCCCGGATCGATCGTACCTGATTGCACAAGCGTCGGTGATTGGCCGGAGAGTGGCCAGCCGTTCATGTCAATTTCGTACCAACGTGACAGTGTGCGTCCGCTGCTTCCGATGTGATGACATGCCCAGAGTGATCCGTTCGCGTAATCGACGGACCAGAAACGTGCATCGAATGTCTCGATGATCGACGATGTTCCCAGATGCGAGAAGTCAATCGGCGAACTGTATGCCGGCACGGGTAATGACACCTCGGTCAACGTGATACCGGTCAGCGGGTTCGTGAGCGCGATCAGTCGGACTGACGTGCGATTGGCTCCTTCGCGGTGCTCAATCAGGTATAGCGCTGGCGCTGCTGCAGGCATGACGTCAGGGTGGCCGGCAGACAGCGTGTTGGTCGGCAACGTTGTCGACTGCACAGGCGAAAGCGGAAGGCCATCGATCAGGTCGCTCTTCAGGAACGTGAAGATCGGGTAGGCATTGACGCCGTCAACCGCATCGCCGGTGATGTACAGCACATCCTGGTCGACCGCCATGTTCGGTGAGTCATATGTATTGCCGGCGAGCGACGTCGTGTCGACGCGATATCGATTCCACGCGCCGTTCGGATCGTCGTCATCGGAGACCGCGATCAGGATGTACGATTCATTGTTCGGTGCATCTTCCGATGCCATCACAAAGAAACGCTCGGACATCGGGTCGTAAAGCGCTTCGGGATCGAACACAAAACCGGTGGCACCGAGCGCACCCCAGAATCCAAAGCCTCCATCGATCTCATCGAAGAATGTCTGCGTCCCGGTCTTCGTCAGGAATGCGATCCCGCCGTTCGTCATGGCAACGACATGATTGGGACCGACTGCCATTGTCGGATCGGGCGGGTTCCATCCGGTGTTCAGAATGCCATCGAAGCCGGGCGATGTTCCTCCGAGCGCGACGATGCGATTCGAGTTGTCGACAACGGTTTCAGGGTCGAACGATGGTGGTTCGTGAGGCGATGCAGTGCGGCTCGTGTTGCGCACGTAGAGATCTGCTGCGACGGCATCGAGCGGCAGTCCTGGACTCGACGCGAGCGCACCCGGTGCAGTATCAAGGACCGACACGCCAATGCCAGAGCCATCGTGCGCATCGGCATCGCCTTGCCACACGCTCACGAGCCGACCGGTTGCGGTGGCCACGATGCGCGATGCGGCGGTATTCATATTCAAGCCCTGATCGCCGTCGACCTTCGCATGCACGTGGAATGGTTCACCTCGCAGCGTGCCATCGCCATGCAGTCGATGTGCCAGCACATCACGTTCACCCGGTTGGCCGGCGGTCCAGGCCACGATGAATGCACCATCCGGCGCTGCGGTGATGTCGAGTCCCTGATGTGGCTGCATCGCGGTCTGATCAACCGGGAGCGAAGCGCCCATGAATCCGTGTTCGGTTGAACCCGTGCGCGTCCATGCGGCGTAGTGCATGCGTGCGCGATCGATCTGAAGCCAGGTCACGGCGATCGCGCCATCGTGAACTGCAATTGCGGATTCAATCGGACCGATTGCATCGGTCGACGTTACGAGCACGCGCTCGCCGACTGGTCGAAGAGTGGAGGTCAATCGCTGCATGGCGATCGCGATGGGGCGGTTCTTGTCGTCATGCTCGGTATAGGCTGCGAAGACGGTGCCGTCCTGGTCGATCGCGAATGATGGTTGTGATGTTCCACCTTGGCGTGAAGTCATCGGTATGGAAGGGCCGTGCGGCGTGCCATGCCGGTCGAACGCGCGCAGTCGTGCGCGCGGTTGCTGCATCTCGCCGGACCAGTCCGTCCACGCGACGATCACGCCGCCATCGGGAGTGGCGTGTAGTGCGGGGCGTTCCTGACGTCCATCGGTGATGTCGTTAACGAGAATCTCGTCGCCGCCATCGAACGTCGCAGAGAAGCGACGAAGGAGAATCGCACCGTCATCGCCGTCCTGACCGTGTGACTGCCAAGCCGCCCAGAAGCTGCCGTCTTCCGTGCCCGCTAACGCCGGCGCCGTCTGATGACCGTGCGGCCAGACAGACAGTTGTGTTTCTGAACCGAGCGCGGTGCCATCGGCATAGAATCGCTGCGCAAAGACGCCGGTCCGACCCATGTGCTGACGACGACTTGACCACGCTATGACCATGTCGTTGTCAGGCATGACGGCGATCGTGCCTTCTGCCTGTGTGCTGCGCGTCAGCGTGTTGGCGCGCCAGTCAACGTGGTCGGCAGATGCGTGTCCGATGGCCAATGAGATGATTGCAACGGGCCAGACGTGAAGTGAGCGCAGTGACATCGTGTGTTCCTCCCGAGGACGTATTCCACGATCTTCAATGCCGGAAGCCGGCGATGGCTGCTCTGATTCACTGACTTTCCGTCGGAATTCCGAGATCAGGCCGGCGAGACTCGATTCACATGTCGAGAAATCGATGCCGTTGAGCAGGATCTGGCAGCGGGCACCCTTCAGCACGGCCGAACACCGGATACCGGATCCGAGCGACGAATCGGTAGAGCAGGTCGCGCACCGGCGCAGGAATCCACCGGCCGAATCGAAGCCACGACCATGGCGCTCGCAGCGACCGCGCCACGTGGACAACCGCGCTACTCCGCGTGTAGGCATTCCCGGTGTCGATCAGCACCACGGTGGATAAGGCAGTTGGATCAAGCTCATGGTCGCGCTGCATCGTTTCGCCAATCGTTGACTGCAACGCGGCAAAGTGAATATCCGACGTTCGTTCGTGTCGAAGCACAAAGCGAACGGAGCGGTGGCACAGCCCACACGTGCCGTCATACAGGAGGACACGCGATGGCAATGCCTCAGGATGTCTGGCTTCATCTTTCACGCGACTGTGTTGATTTCCGGCAGGTTTGCGGGCATGAATATCATTCGACTTGTGAATGCACGGACGCATACGGTACCGTGAGCACCATGCGAATAGCACTCCACAACTGTATCGTCTTCTCGCTGGGGCTGACGGCGATCGCTTTGGCGCAGTCGATGCCGGCAGCGGATTCGGTTGACGCCGCCGACTCATTCCTCGGTCCCTGGCCGCCGGCATGCGTCGCGTGTCTTCAGGCCGACGGTGCCATCGAGATCGATGGTCGCCTGGACGAGCCGGCGTGGATCGAGCAGGCTGCCATCACAGACTCATTTATGCATCCACGCGCGACCGAGCCGCCGACCGATGCGACCTCAATGCGAATGTGCTGGGATGAGACGAATCTGTACATCGCGATCTCGATGTGGGACGCGACGATGGAGGCATCGGATCAAGGTCGTGCGAACGCTGCTCCAGCGGATCAATGGGTGCAGTTGTTCTTTGATCCGAACGGAGACACACATCGGTACTTCGAGCTGACGATCGGTCCCGATGATCGGAAACGCGGTATGACATTCGCTCGTCCGCCGCGACATGCGGGTTCGATTGGCGCTGACATCGATGTCTCGAGCGTTGTGTTCGCGGCGGGCATTGATGGCCGTCGCGATAGCAGTGCGGTACATGATCAGCATTGGGTGATCGAAATTGCGGTGCCATGGACAATTATCACGGAGGCGACGCGCGATGAGTCACCTCGATTGAACGAGCGATGGCGCATGAATGCAGCGCGGCTCCGTGTCACCGCAGCCGAGGACGATGCGAAGTCGTTGTTGACGTCGACATGGTCGGCACAGCGGTCATCGGATCTGCACGAGCCGGAATACTGGGGTGTCGTTGAGTTCCGTGATGCATCAGCGGACAAGGCTGCACCGGCTGTGCCGCCCGAGTATCGTGCGGCATGGTCACTGCGCGAATATGACCATGCGCTTCGTCGCTGGCTCGAAGCCGATGAAGCACGATCGCTGGATGATCTGTCCACGTTTGATTGCAGGATTTCACCGGCGATCACGTGGAGTTGGCCGCCACGACTCAATCAATCGGGTTCGACGTACGCGCTGGAGATTACGTCCAATGCCAGCGATGTGCTGGTCCTTCGTTCTGATGGCCGGTTGCTCTGGCGGAGCGGTCAGTGATCATCATCCTTTGGTGACGGTTCAGTCACCGAAGGTGTTTTCTCAGTCTTGAGAAAGAGTACCT